>NZ_JBHYJX010000044.1:0-68311 GCF_042740985.1 Streptomyces sp. NPDC058985
GGCCCCTCCGGGCCTTGGGGCCCCCCCACGGGGACCCCCACCATCGTTTGGGGGGCGGCGCCGGTGCGCCCGCGCCTCCGGCGCCCAACCCGCCGCCGTCCGCATTCTGCCCCATCGCACGGCCCGGAGCCGGTGAACCCCGTGTGGTTCACGCCTCCTTGGCCCGGTACCTGCGCATCTTGGCGCGCGCCCCGCACACCTGCATCGAGCACCAGCGGCCGCGTCCGGCCGGGCTGCGGTCGTAGTACGCCCAGAGGCAGTCGACGGCCTCGCAGGCTTTCAGACGGCTCCAGGTGCCGGCGACCAGCGCCTCGGCGACGGCGGCGGCGACCCGGGCGGCCAGCAGGCCCTCCCGGGCGGGGGCGAGGGCGGCGGAGCCGTCGGCGTCGTCGACCGTCACCACCAGCGGAGCCGCGGCCAGCAGCTCACCCAGCGGGGTCACCTCGCGGTGCGGCGGATGGCCGGCGTGGGCGAGCAGCGCCACCCGCAGGGACTCCCGCAGCTCGCGGGCGTCCGGTACGGCGTCCTGCGCCAGGCCGAACCGCGCCCGGTTCTCCGGCGTGTCCAGCGAGTCGGCGCCCGTCTCGACGTCCAGCGTGTTCACCAGGGCCCGGACCAGCTCCAGACCTCCCGGCGCGGGCGATCTCACACTCATGCTTGCGACGTTACCGCCAATGCGGGAGCATGAGGTAACCGTTACCGGTTACCCGGTCCATGCAGGTAACCACCGCAGCGACCACCGCGGACCTCAAGGAGGAAGTCATGGCTGTCGCCGAACTGGGCGTCGTCGTCCTGGACTGTCCCGACCCGCACGCACTGGCCCGCTTCTACGCCGGCGTGCTCGGCGGAACCGTCGAGGACAAGAGCGACGACCACGACGAGTGGGTCGACCTGAACCTGCCCGGCGGGCAGACGCTGGCCTTCCAGGCCTCCCCCGGCTACGTACCGCCGAAGTGGCCCGGGCCCGACGGCGCCCAGCAGTTCCACCTCGACCTCGACGTGAAGGACCTCGACGCGGCCGAGAAGGCGGTGCTGGAGCTGGGCGCGCGCCCGCTGGACGCCGAGGACCGCGCCCGCACCTTCCGGGTCTACGCCGACCCGGCCGGGCACCCGTTCTGCCTCTGTGCCTGCTGACAGAGCACCCACCGAATCAGGAGGACCCCGCATGGCCACGGCACCCGCCGCACGTTTCCGCTCCGTCGTCCTCGACTGCCCCGAGCCGCGTGAGCTGGCCCGGTTCTACGCGGCGGTCGGCGGCGGGACGCCCGACGAGGAGGACCCGGACTGGGTGGTGCTCCACGTGCCCGGCGGACCGCGGCTGTCCTTCCAGCGGGCCCCGGACCTCACCCCTCCGGAGTGGCCGCGCTCCGACCGCAACGCCCAGCAGTTCCACCTCGACTTCGCCGGCGGGTCGACCTGGGCCGAGATGGACGCGGCGCACGAGCGGGTGCTCGCCCTGGGCGCCCGGCCGCTGGACCTGGAGGACCGGGAGACGAAGGGCTTCATGGTGTACGCCGACCCGGCCGGGCACCCCTTCTGCCTGTGCCGGATCGAGCACCCCTGACCGGCCCGGCGCTCAGCCGTCCAGTTCGGCGATCGTCGCCGTCGACGGCTCCCGGCGCTGCTGCACGGCGCGGGCGGTGAAGGCCGCGCCGCGCAGCACGCGCTGGACGTTGCCCCAGGTCAGCAGGGCCACGTCCGCCTCGTCCCAGCCACGGCGCAGCAGCTCGGCGATGAGCCGCGGGTAGCAGGAGGCGTCGCCCAGCTCCAGCGGGTGGGCGGCGCCCGAGTCGTAGGTGCCGGACAGGCCGACGCTCTCCGGTCCGGCCACCGTGCGGACGTGGTCGAGGTGGTCGGCGACGTCGCGGACGGTCGGGCCGGTCTGCTCGGCGGTCAGCGGCACCATGCACAGCCCTCCGGCCGCGCCCAGCTCGACCAGCAGGTCGTCGGGCAGGTTGGCGGGGTGCGGGCGCAGGGCGCGGGCGGCGGAGCGGGTGCACACGGCCGGGGCCTTGGAGACGGCGAAGGTGCGGCGGATGGTCTCGGCGGAGGCGCCGGAGAGGTCGGCGAGCACGCCGAGCCGGTTCATCTCCCGGACGACCTCCTCTCCGAACCGGGTCAGCCCCGCCTCGCTCGCCCAGGTCACCCCGGACAGCGTCAGCACGCGCAGGCCGAGGGCGTGCAGCGAGCGCAGGATGCCGAGGCAGTCGCCGAGGGCGGGGGCGCCCGCGGGACCGGGCAGCACGGCGACCCGGCCGCAGTTGCGGGCGTCGATGGCCTGCCCGGCGTCGTAGGCCAGGCGCAGCCCCTCGGGGTGGGCCCGAACGACCATCTTGACCAGGTCCAGCTGCTCCAGCGTGGCGCCGACCGCGCGGTCTCCGTCGAGGGCCTCGGGCAGCTGCAGCGACCACAGCAGCGCGCCCACGTGGCCCTCGCGCAGCCGCGGCACATCGGTGTCGACGGCGCTCTCGCCCAGCTCCAGGTCGTACCAGGGCAGGTGCTTGAGCGCCCAGGGCAGCCCGCTGTAGCCGTCGGCGACGGGATGGGCGGCCAGGACTGCGTGCGCCCGGGCCAGCGGCTCGTCGTCGGGGTCGGACACGGGCGTGTAGGGCTCCGGCGGGAAGACCTGCGCGGCGAGCGGCTCGGACAGGTCGCCGAGCCCGCCGGCCTCGGTACCGGTGTGCAGGTCGTCCTGGAGGTCTGCCATGGCGCGCTCCGTACGCTCGTTCGTGAGGTACGGCCACCGTCGCACGGAGCGGAAAGGGCTTCCTGGTGGGTGGGGCGTTCGGGGGTACGCGGCTCAGCCCCCGGCCGCGTCGATCACCTCGTCCAGGGTGTCCCGGGAGGCTGCGGCTCGGCGCGCCGCTGAACCCCGTACGGGGCCGGTACCTGATGTACGTGGGCGGGGCGGCCGGATACACCGACTACCCCGCCCTCACAGAGGTGACGGCTCAGCCGTCGAGTTCCTCCAGCGACGCGTTGGACGGCTCCCGGGTGGCCTGAAGCCCCCGCGCCACCTCCTCGGCGGCGTCGAGCACGCGGACCGCGTTCTTCCAGGTCAGCTTGGCCAGGTCGGCCTGGGACCAGCCGCGGTCGAGCAGTTCGGCGATGAGGTTCGGGTAGCCCGCGACGTCGCCGAGGCCGTCCGGGGTGAAGGGCGTGCCGTCGTAGTCGCCGCCGATGCCGAGGTGGTCGACGCCGGCGACCTCGCGCATGTGGTCGAGGTGGTCGGCGACCGTGGAGACCGTGGCGACGGGACGCGGGACGCGCTCCTCGAAGGCGGCGTGCACCTTCATCGCCTCGGGGCTGGAGTCGAGGTGGTGGAAGCCGTGCGCGCGCATGTTCTCGTCGGCTTCGGCGGTCCAGTCCACGGCCGCCTGGAGCACGAACTTCGGCACGAACGTCACCATCGCCATGCCGCCGTTGGCGGGCAGCCGCTCCAGGACGTCGTCCGGGATGTTGCGCGGGTGGTCGCAGACGGCCCGGGACGAGGAGTGCGAGAAGATCACCGGCGCGGTCGAGGCGTCCAGCGCGTCGCGCATCGTCGTCGCCGCGACGTGCGAGAGGTCGACCAGCATGCCCTCGCGGTTCATCTCCCGCACGACCTCGCGGCCGAAGGCCGACAGGCCGCCGACGCCGGGCTCGTCGGTCGCCGAGTCCGCCCACGCGACGTTGTCGTTGTGGGTGAGCGTCATGTAGCGCACGCCGAGCGCGTACAGGGCGCGCAGGGTGGCCAGCGAGTTGTCGATGGAGTGGCCGCCCTCGGCGCCCATCAGCGAGGCGATCCGGCCCTCGGCGCGTGCCGCCTCCATGTCGGCGGCGGTGAGCGCGGCCCGCAGGTCCTCGGGGTGGCGGTCGATCAGCCGCCGCACGCAGTCGATCTGCTCCAGCGTCGCCGTCACCGCGCCCGGCAGGTCGGAGCGGACGTACACCGACCAGTACTGCGCGCCGACGCCGCCGGCCCGCAGCCGGGCCAGGTCGGTGTGCAGGTGGGCGGACTGGTCGGAGGCGATGTCACGGGCGTCGAGGTCGTAGCGGACCTGCTCGCGCAGCGCCCAGGGCAGGTCGTTGTGCCCGTCGACGACGGGGAACTCGCGCAGCAGTTCCCGGGCCTGGTCCAGCGAGGTCATCCGCGTCCCTTCGGTCACTGTCCGCCCGTCACTTTCCGAATCCGAAGCCGGCCGCGGCGCCCTCGACCTTGCTGCGCAGCCGCTTGCCCTTCTCGGTGGCCTGGTCGTTCAGCTCCTGCTGGAACTCGCGCATGCGGCCCCGCAGTTCCTCGTCGTGCGCGGCGAGGATGCGGGCGGCCAGCAGGCCGGCGTTGCGGGCGCCGCCCACGGAGACGGTGGCGACGGGGACGCCGGCCGGCATCTGCACGATGGACAGGAGGCTGTCCATGCCGTCCAGGTACTTCAGCGGCACCGGGACGCCGATGACCGGCAGCGGGGTGACGGAGGCGAGCATGCCGGGCAGGTGGGCGGCGCCCCCGGCGCCGGCGACGATCGCCTTGAGTCCGCGGCCGGCGGCCTGCTCGCCGTACGCGATCATCTCGTGCGGCATGCGGTGCGCCGAGACGACGTCGACCTCGTAGGCGATCTCGAACTCGTCGAGGGCCTTCGCGGCGGCCTCCATGACGGGCCAGTCGGAGTCCGACCCCATGACGATGCCGACAACTGGGCTCATTCGGTGATCGTCCCTCTCAGGTAGCCGGCAGCGTGACGGGCGCGCTCCAGCACGTCGTCGAGGTCGTCGCCGTAGGTGTTCACGTGGCCGACCTTGCGGCCGGGCTTCACGTCCTTGCCGTACATGTGGATCTTCAGCTGGGGGTCGCGGGCCATGCAGTGCAGGTACGCGGAGTACATGTCCGGGTAGTCGCCGCCGAGGACGTTGACCATCACGGTCCACTTCGCGCGCGGGCGCGGGTCGCCGAGGGGGAGGTCGAGGACGGCGCGGACGTGGTTGGCGAACTGCGAGGTGATCGCGCCGTCCATCGTCCAGTGGCCGGAGTTGTGCGGGCGCATCGCCAGTTCGTTGACGAGGACGCGGCCGTCGCGGGTCTGGAACAGCTCGACGGCGAGGTGGCCGACGACGCCGAGTTCCTTGGCGATGCTGAGCGCCATCTCCTCGGCGTGCAGGGCCAGGTCCTCGTCGAGGCCGGGGGCGGGCGCGATCACGGTGTCGCAGACGCCCTTGACCTGCTGGGACTCGACGACCGGGTAGGCCACCGCCTGGCCGTGCGGGGAGCGGACCACGTTGGCGGCCAGCTCGCGGACGAAGTCGACCTTCTCCTCCGCCAGCACCGGCACCCCGGCGCGGAAGGGGTCGGCGGCCTCCTCGACGGAGTCCACGACCCACACGCCCTTGCCGTCGTACCCGCCCCGGACCGTCTTGAGGACGACGGGGAATCCGTCGCCCTCCGCCGCGAAGGCGGCCACGTCGGCCGGATCGCGCACGATCCGGTGGCGCGGGCAGGGCACGCCGATCGCGTCGAGTCTCGCGCGCATCACGCCCTTGTCCTGGGCGTGCACGAGCGCGTCGGGGCCCGGACGGACGGGGATGCCGTCCGCCTCCAGGGCCCTGAGGTGCTCGGTCGGCACGTGCTCGTGATCGAAGGTGATCACGTCACAGCCGCGCGCGAACTCGCGCAGCGTGTCCAGATCGCGATAGTCGCCGATGACGACTTCGTTCACGACCTGCGCCGCAGAGTCCTGAGGTGTGTCACTGAGAAGCTTGAACCTGATGCCCAACGGGATGCCCGCCTCGTGTGTCATACGAGCGAGCTGGCCACCGCCGACCATGCCGACTACGGGGAACGTCACACCCCTAGCGTATCGGCCGCGCGGAGCCCACCTGTTTACCGGCCGTTTCCCGCCCCTCCGGCCGCCCGTTCCGGACCCCCGCCCGCCGCTCGGCAGGAAGATCGCGCGTCCGGGTGGTTAGCATGAACAGATTGACGCCAACCGACGGACGGGGGCCTGCACGACCATGGAACGTGGTTCCTCGGGTGCTCACATGGCTCCCCCCGCTCCTCCCGCGCCCCGCGGCGCGCTGCGGGAGCGGATCGACCGGCTGGTGCGTGAGGTCGTGAAGTTCGGCGCGGTGGGCGGCGCGGGAGTGCTGGTCAATCTCCTCGTCTTCAACTTCGTGCGGCACGTGACCGACCTCCAGGTGGTGCGGGCCAGCATCGTGGCGACGATCGTCGCGATCGTCTTCAACTATCTGGGCTTCCGCTACTTCACCTACCGCGACCGCGACAAGGGCCACCGGACCCGCGAGATGTCGCTGTTCCTGCTGTTCAGCGCGGTCGGACTGGTCATCGAGAACGGTGTGCTCTTCACGGCGACGTACGGCTTCGGCTGGGACAGCCCGCTGCAGAGCAACATCTTCAAGTTCCTCGGCATCGGGCTCGGCACCCTCTTCCGCTTCTGGTCGTACCGCACCTGGGTCTTCCGCACGCTGCCCGCCCGTGGGCCGGTGGCCCGCGCGGACACCTTCCGGGAGCCCGGCCACCCGGCCCCGGTGCCCGCCTCCGACGGCACCCCCGCGGCCCACCGCTGAGCGCCCCCTAGGGCCTGTCTGACAATTCCCGTCTGCCTCGCGACGCCATGCACGCACTCTCGCCGCACCGGGCGCAGAGCCAAGTACATCCAGTACGAGGCTCTACGCCCGGCACGGCGAGAGCACGCACCTGACGCCGCGAGGCCGCCCTCCGGGCGACGACGGGAATTGTCAGACAGGCCCTAGCGCACCGTGCCGCCGGAGTCCCCGGACGACTTTTTCGGGGGCGGGGTGCGGGACAGGAAGAGGCCGAAGACCGGAGGACGTCCCTGGAGCAGTTCCAGGCGGCCGCCGTCCGCCTCGGCCAGGTCGCGGGCGACGGCGAGACCGATGCCCGTCGAGTTCCGGCCGCTGATCGCGCGCTCGAAGATCCGCGCCCCCAGGTCGCCCGGGACGCCCGGGCCCTCGTCGGTGACCTCCACGACCGCCTGGTTGCCGGTCACCCGGGTCCGCAGGGCCACCGTGCCGCCGCCGTGCATCAGGGAGTTCTCGATCAGCGCGGCCAGCACCTGCGCCACGGCGCCCGGCGTGCCCACGGCCGTCATGTGCCGCTTGCCGGAGCTGACGATCGCCCGGCCCTCGCTGCGGTAGGCGGGACGCCACTCGGCGATCTGCTGCTGGATGACGTCGTCCAGCTCGAAGGTGACGGCGGAGCCGCTGCGCGGGTCGCGCGAGTTGGTCAGCAGCCGGTCCACGACGTCGGTCAGCCGCTCCACCTGCGACAGCGCGATCGTCGCCTCCTCCTTCACCGTCTCCGGCTCGTCGGTGAGGGTGATCTCCTCCAGCCGCATGGACAGCGCGGTCAGCGGCGTACGCAGCTGGTGGGAGGCGTCGGCGGCCAGCCGGCGCTCGGCGGTGAGCATCCGGGCGATGCGCTCGGCGGAGGAGTCCAGCACGTCCGCGACCCGGTCCAGCTCGGGGACGCCGTACCGCTTGTGCCGCGGGCGCGGATCGCCGGAGCCGAGGCGTTCGGCGGTCTCGGCGAGGTCGGTGAGCGGGGAGGCGAGGCGGTTGGCCTGCCGGATCGCCAGCAGGACGGCGGCGACCACGGCGAGCAGCGCCACCAGGCCGATGATCAGCAGGGTCCGGCCCACCTCGCGGGTCACCGAGGAACTGGGCTCCTCGACGAGGACGGTCTCGCCCTCCTCACCGGTGGCCGTGCCCCGCAGCACCTCACCCGTCGGCTTGCTGCCGACCTCGATGACCGGTTCGCCGGGGATGCGGATCACCGCGTAGCGCGCGTCCCGGATCTGCTCCCGCAGGAACCGCGCGTCGACGGAACCGGTACCGATCAGCCTGCTGTCCACGATGCTGGCCAGCCGCACCGCCTCCAGGTCGACCCGTTCCTGCGCGGTGCTGCTGATCGTCCGGGTCTCCACGATGACGAGGGAGACGCCGAAGACGGCGATCACGACGAGCACCACGGCGAGCGTGGACTGGATCAGTCGGCGGCGCATGTCCTCTTACCCGGGCAGGCCCTGCGGGGGCTCAGTTCTTCTCGAAACGGAAACCCACACCGCGCACGGTGGCGATGTAGCGCGGGTTCGCCGCGTCGTCGCCCAGCTTCTTGCGCAGCCAGGAGATGTGCATGTCCAGGGTCTTGGTCGACGACCACCAGGTGGTGTCCCAGACCTCGCGCATCAGCTGGTCGCGGGTGACGACCCGGCCGGCGTCGCGCACCAGCACCCGCAGCAGGTCGAACTCCTTGGCGGTGAGCTGCAGCTCCTCCTCGCCCATCCAGGCCCGGTGCGACTCGACGTCGATCCGCACGCCGTGCGTGGCGGGCGGCTGCGGGGGCTCGACGGCGCCGCGCCGCAGCAGGGCCCGGACCCGGGCGAGCAGCTCGGCCAGGCGGAAGGGCTTGGTGACGTAGTCGTCGGCGCCCGCGTCCAGGCCGACCACGGTGTCCACCTCGTCGGCGCGCGCGGTCAGGATCAGGATCGGTACGGCGTGGCCCTCGGAGCGCAGCCGCCGGGCGACCTCCAGACCGTCCATGCCCGGCAGGCCGAGGTCCAGCACGACCAGGTCGACGCCGCCCTGGAGCCCGGCGTCGAGCGCGGCGGGTCCGTCCTCACGCACCTCGACCTCGTACCCTTCCCGGCGCAGGGCGCGGGCCAGCGGCTCCGAGATGGACGCGTCGTCCTCGGCGAGCAGTACACGGGTCATGAGCTGATGGTAGACCGCTCGGCGCAACGCCCGGGCATGATCACCGCCCGGAACTCTTACCTAGGGACAAGCCGGACACCCCCGCACGGAGGGGCGCCGCGCACCCCCGGTTCGGCCCTGCGGCTGTGGGATGCCATTCTGGAATGGACCTTCGAATGATCGTTCACGGTTCCGGAATCACCTGTGATCCGTGTCTCAAGTCCTTCCATACCGGGCGGTGTCCTGCCGTATGGTGAATCAGCGCCTGTAGCACCCAGGGGACCTTTGGCGACAGTTCGACGCTGAAGGTCTCTTTTGTGTGCGGGTCGGCCCAGGGCCGGCCTCGAAAGGAATGACCTGTGGCCGGGCCTCGAAGCGTGCGGTGACGCGCGGGGAGGCGTGGATCCCGGTGGCCGCCGTCCACCGCTCCGTGATCCGGAGCGGAATCCCTCAGGCGTGGGGTTGGGCGGGTGAAGGCCGCCGGTGCCGGCCGCCCCCCACCGGGCGCGCATCGCCTCATGAGCGCGTCCCGACCAGCAAGGATCGACCATGGCGTCCAGCCTGACGAAGGACTCGGTCACACCGGGCACCCCCGGCTCCGAGAAGACCTTCTTCGGCCACCCCCGCGGACTGGCCACACTCTTCATGACCGAGATGTGGGAGCGTTTCTCCTACTACGGCATGAGGGCTCTGCTCCCGCTGTACCTCGTCGCCCCGGGTGGTCTCGGCCTCGGCGCCGGCACCGCGACCGCGATCTACTCGGTGTACCTCTCGCTGGTGTACCTGCTGACCATGCCCGGCGGCTGGTTCGGCGACCGCGTCTGGGGCCCCCGCAAGACCGTCGCCGTCGCCGGCGGCGTGATCATGCTCGGCCACCTCACCCTGGCGCTGCCGTCCTCCGGCACGTTCTACGCGGGCCTCGGCCTGGTCGCCATAGGCTCGGGTCTGCTGAAGGCCAACATCTCCACGATGGTCGGCCAGCTCTACGACGGCCCCGACGACCCGCGCCGCGACGGTGGCTTCACCGTCTTCTACATGGGCATCAACCTCGGTGCCTTCGCGGCGCCGCTGGTCATCGGCACCATCGGCGAGAACGTCAACTGGCACCTGGGCTTCGCGCTCGCCGCGGTCGGCATGGGCCTGGGCGTGATCCAGTTCCTGCTCGGCAGCCGCCACCTGGCGCCGCACTCCAGCGTGGTCCCCAAGCCGCTGTCCGTCGAGGAGAAGACCTCGACGCTGCGCAAGGCCGCGTTCTGGGCCGCGCTCGCCGTCGTGTTCTACGCGATCGTCGGTTTCTCCGGCGCCTACACCCTGAACTGGATCCTGGTCCCGCTGACCCTGCTCGGCGTGATCATCCCGGTGCTGGTGCTGACCCGCATCAAGCGCGACAAGTCCCTGGACCGCGCCGAGCAGTCCAAGATGTCGGCGTACATCTGGTTCTTCGTCGCCGCGGCCGTGTTCTGGATGATCTACGACCAGGGCGGCTCGACGCTGTCGCTGTTCGCCGACTCCTCGGCCGACAACAGCGTCCTCGGCTGGGACTTCCCGGTCTCCTGGTACCAGTCGGTCAACCCGGTCATCATCATGGCCCTGGCCCCGGTCTTCGCCATGCTGTGGCTGGCGCTCGCCCGCCGCGGCAAGGAGCCGAGCACCATCGTGAAGTTCTCGTTCGGCCTGGTCCTGGTCGGCGCGTCCTTCTTCCTGTTCCTGGCCCCGCTGGCCATCGCGGACGGCGGCCACAAGGCGGCCGCCCTGTGGCTGGTGGCGATCTACTTCGTCCAGACCTGCGGTGAGCTGCTGCTCTCCCCGGTCGGTCTCTCGGTCACCACGAAGATGGCGCCCGTGAAGTACGCCTCGCAGATGATGGGCGTCTGGTTCCTGGCCGTCACCGCGGGTGACGCCACGACCGGCCTGCTCTCCATCGCGGGCGTCGACCTGAACAAGACGGGCATCGTGGCCGCGGAGGCGACCCTCGCGGTCGTCGCCGGCCTGGCGATCTGGATGTACCGCAAGCGCGTCAAGGAACTCATGGGCGACGTGCGCTGAGGCTCGCCGACCCGAAGCACTCCTCGGAAGGGTCACCGCGTCCCGGGTGGACGCGGTGACCCTTCCGGCTTTCGGAGGCCGCCCCGGCCCTCTCTCTAGCCCAACCAGGTCTGATCCCCGCCCGCCCCTGACTCCCCCGGTGCGTCCGCGTGGCCGATGCGAGCCGTACGGACGATGTTGGTGGGCGGCGTGTGCCGCGCCGGTGAGGCGGTGCGGCACCGGACGGGTACGAGAGCGAGGGAGCCGCGATGTCGGAACTGTTCGTCGACGGAGAGTGGACCGGCGCCGTGGGCGGGGCGCGGCGGGACGTGGTCAACCCGTTCGACGCGTCCGTCGTGCAGCAGGTCGACGAGGCGGACGAGGCCGACGTCGACCTCGCCGTACGGGCCGCCCGGCGGGCCTTCGACCGGGGCGACTGGTCGTCGGCGCCCACCCGCGAGCGGGCCGACGTGCTGCTCAGGGTGGCGCGGTTCCTGCTGCGCGACCAGGAGGAGATCGCCCACGTCGAGTCGCTGGACACCGGCAAGACCCTCACAGAGGCGCGGATCGACGTGGAGGACGTCTCCAACGCGTTCCGCTACTTCGCCGAGATCGCCGACAAGGACGGCGGCCGGATCGTGGACGTGGGCCCCGACGTGCTCAGCCGGGTCGTCTACCAGCCCATCGGGGTCTGCGCGCTGATCGCGCCGTGGAACTACCCGATGCTCCAGGCGTCCTGGAAGGTCGCCCCGGCCCTGGCCGCGGGCAACACCTTCGTGCTCAAGCCCAGTGAGACGACCCCGCTGTCCACGATCCACATGGTCCGCCTGATCGCCGAGGCGGGGGCCCCGCCCGGCGTCGCCAACCTGGTGCTCGGCCCCGGCTCCACCGTGGGCGCGGCGATGTCCGCCCACGAGGAGGTGGACCTGGTCTCCTTCACCGGCGGTCTGGCCACCGGACGCCGGATCATGGAGGCGTGCGCGCCGGGCGTGAAGAACCTCGCGCTGGAGCTGGGCGGCAAGAACCCCAACGTGGTCTTCGCCGACTGCGACTTCGACGCCGCCCTCGACTACGCGCTCGACGCCGCGTTCCTGCACTCGGGGCAGGTCTGCTCGGCCGGTTCGCGGCTGATCGTGCAGGACGAGCTGCACGACCGGTTCGTGGAGCGGCTGGCCGCCCGCGCGCGGACCATCCGGCTGGGCAGCGGGCTCGACCCGGCGACCGAGAGCGGGCCGCTCAGCTCGGCCGAGCACCGCGCGAAGGTGGAGAGCTACCTGGAGATCGCCCGCGACGACGGCGCCCGCCTGGTCTGCGGCGGCACCCGGCCGGACGACCCGGAACTCTCCCGCGGCTTCTTCCTGCTGCCCACGATCTACGCCGACTGCGACCGCTCCATGCGCATCGTGCAGGAGGAGGTCTTCGGGCCCGTCGTCACGGTGGAGCGTTTCCGCACCGAGGACGAGGCCGTGGAACTCGCCAACGACACGCGGTACGGGCTGGCCGGCGGCGTCTGGACGAGCGACGCGTCCCGTGCCCAGCGGGTCGCCGGACGGCTGCGGCACGGCACCGTCTGGATCAACGACTTCCACCCCTACCTGCCCCAGGCGGAGTGGGGCGGCTTCGGCCGCTCCGGTTTCGGCCGGGAGCTGGGGCCCACCGGGCTGCGCGAGTACCAGGAGGCCAAGCACATCTACCAGAACCTGCGGCCGGCCCCTTCCGGCTGGTTCAAGGGCTGACCGGGCAGGGCGAGAGAGCGGGACAGGGCGAGAGAGGCAGACGCATGGACGACGAGACGACGACCTACGACTACGTGATCATCGGCGGCGGCACGGCGGGCTCGGTGCTGGCCGCGCGACTGAGCGAGGACCCGGCCTGCCGGGTGTGCGTGGTGGAGGGAGGTCCCAGCGACGTCGGCGACGAGCGCATCCTGCGGCTGCGCAACTGGATCAACCTGCTCGGCTCCGAGTTCGACTACGGCTACACCACCGTGGAACAGCCGCGCGGCAACTCGCACATCCTGCACTCCCGCGCCCGTGTGCTCGGCGGCTGCTCCTCGCACAACACGCTGATCAGCTTCCTGCCGTTCCCCGAGGACCTCGACGAGTGGGCGGCCCGCGGCTGCGACGGCTGGGGGCCCGAGACGATCCTGCCGTACCGGCAGCGGCTGCAGAACACGATCGTTCCCGTCGGCGCCGCCGACCGCAATCCGATCGCCCAGGACTTCGTCACCGCCGCCGCCGGACGGCTCGGTGTCCCGGTCGTGGAGGACTTCAACGCCCGTCCCTTCACCGACGGCACCGGCTTCTTCTCCCTGGCGTACGACCCGGAGACCAACATCCGCTCCTCGGCCTCGGTCGCCTACCTGCACCCCGTCCTGGACCGGCCCAACCTGACGCTGCGTCTGGAGACCTGGGCCTACCGGCTGCTGCCCGACAGCGAGGGCCGCTTCACCCGCGTCCAGGTCCGCAACCCCGACGGCTCCCTGTCGACCCTGGAGGCCGAGGCGGAGGTCCTGCTGTGCGCCGGGGCCATCGACACGCCGCGACTGCTCATGCTCTCCGGCATCGGCCCCGCCGACCACCTGCGCGACCTGGGCATCGAGGTCCGCGCGGACCTGCCCGGGGTGGGCGAGAACCTATTGGACCACCCCGAGTCGGTGATCGTGTGGGAGACCCGTGGACCGCTGCCGCCCAACTCGGCCATGGACTCCGACGCCGGCCTCTTCGTACGCCGCGACCCGGCGGGCGGCCCCCGCCCGGACCTGATGTTCCACTTCTACCAGGTGCCGTTCACGGTCAACACCGAACGGCTGGGCTACCCGGCCCCGCAGCACGGCGTCTGCATGACCCCGAACGTGCCGCGCGCCCGTTCCGTCGGCCGCATGTGGCTGACCAGCGCCGACCCGGAGGTCAAACCGGCGCTGGACTTCCGCTACTTCACCGACCCGGACGGACACGACGAGCGCACCATCGTCGACGGTCTGCGGATCGCCCGCGAGGTGGCGGCCACCGCACCGCTCAGCGACTGGCTGCTGCGCGAGGTGGCCCCCGGCCCGGACGTGACGTCGGACGCGGACCTGTCCGAGTACGGGCGCCGCGCCGCGCACACCGTGTACCACCCGGCGGGGACCTGCCGGATGGGCGCCGACGACGATCCGCTCGCGGTGCTCGATCCGCAGCTCAGGCTGCGCGGGCACGACGGGCTGCGGGTCGTGGACGCGTCCGTCTTCCCCACGATGCCGACGATCAACCCGATGGTCACGGTGCTGCTGGCGGCCGAGCGCGCGGCGGACCTCATCACCGCCCGGCCCGCCCCGCGTCCGCTGACGACGGAGGGACCGTAACGGTGACCCGGCGGCGCCGCCGGGCGGCGCCGCGGAATCCGGCCCCCAGGAGTGCCGGTGGTCCGGGTGCTGTTAGACGCCCTCGGGGAGGCCGGTGCGCGGCTGGTGAAGGGCGTGGTGCTGATCTCGTTCCCGTCCTGCACGATCAGCGTGCAGGACGCGGCGGGGGCGGCTGAGCCACTCGTACGCCCGCGACGGGATGATCATCGGCCACAAGCTGCTGCGGAGGTTCTCGCCGCAGCGCGCGGTGCCCGAGTACGCGCTGCTGCCGGCCCCCACGCGGCTTCCAGCTGGTCGTCCTCGCCACGCCGCGGGCCCGGCTCGCCGGGCTCTCCTGTACGTGGTGACCGGGCGGGGCGAACGCCGGCGGGGGAAGGACGAACCCGGACTAGGCCGGTGCGCCCAGCTCCGCCCACACCCGCTTGCCGGCCACTCCCGGAGTCCGTACGACGCCCCAGTCCAGGCACAGCCGCTGCACGATGAACATGCCGTGTCCGCCGGGGCGTCCGGCGCGGTGCGGTGTGCGGGGCGCCGGCTGGCCGGTACCGCGGTCGGAGACCTCCAGCCGGATCACCTTCTTCTCGCAGGTGATCCGCAGCTCGTCCGGTCCCTCGGCGTGCAGACAGGCGTTGGTGACCAGCTCGGACACCACGAGCAGTACGTCCTCGGCGGCGGCCCGCTGGTCCGCGGTGGCGGAGGGCAGCCAGCCCCACGCGTACAGCGCCTCGCGGGTGAAGTCACGGGCGAGCGGGACGACCCCGCTCGCATCCTCGAAGTTCAGCAGGCGGACCTGGCGCCCGCCCCCTGAGACGGGGCCGGGCGGGGCAGAAGCCGCGGCCCCGGAAGCTGCAGGGGCCGCGGCCGCGGGCACGGGAGCGCCCATCACGGCGGCCTGCCCGGCGGGCCCGCCGCCCTCGGACTCCCCGGTCCCGGGCACGCCCCTCTCGGGCGCCCCGGAAGCGCCACCGGACTCCGGACCGCGGTCGCCCGGCGAGTAGGGCCGGGTGGTGCTCATCAGCGCTTCACCTCACCGATCCACCAGTTCACATTTCAAGTCTTGGACAGGAACGTCGTACAGCCGACTCAGGGTCTCTCCTGCCCGACCGGGCCGTCCGAACACCCCTGTAATCGGCACGAAACGCGGGACAGGGCGAAAACGCCCGTCCCGTGAGGCGCACGCAACCCGCCGACGGCCGGACAAGAACCGGCTCAGTCGGACTCGTCGGCCAGGGCGGCCGCAAGCGTGTCGTGCAGGGTGAAGACCGCTTCGGCCCCCGTGATCTCGAAGACCCGGGCCACCACCGGCTGCATGGCCACCAGATGCACACCGCCCCCCGCGGCCTCCGCCTTCAGCCGCGCGCCGAGCAGGACGTTGAGTCCCGTGGAGTCGCAGAACTCCAGGCGCGAGCAGTCGACGACCAGACGATTGAATCCCTTGGCGAGGCACTCCTCCAGCGGCTCACGCAACAGCTCGGCGGTGTGGTGATCCAACTCACCCGCCGGGGTCACGACGGCGCTGGGGCCCTCTTCCCGTACCTCGACCAGAAGCCGGCCCGACTGGGCACTGCCGACCGTCCCGCGGTCCATGCCGTTTCTCTCTCCCGAGGTCATGACTGCTTGCTGACGACCTCGAACACTACGCCTTCCCAACGCACTCCGACACCCGAACAACCGCACACAAACGGACATAACCGTACAGAACACACTTGCGATCGCCTCGGTAAACCCGGTAGGCCTAGGTGGACACGTAAAACGACACGGCCGGCTTTGGAGGCGCCGCACACCGCAGTGCACGATTTTGGCTTCGGCAGCCGCATGCCGAGAACGATGGAGGACACCATGTCACCCCGGCTCGACGGATCGCGTACCCAAGAAGCGACGTCGACACTCCCTCCGGAACATCTGGATCCCATCGAGAACCCCGACGCCGTCGTCGACCACGACGGCGCACTCGCCGGGCTTCCGGACATCCCCGCGTACGACGAGGTCGCTCCGGCGGACGCCAGGGCCCTTTCCAAGACCCTCTTCGGGCGACTGGAGTCGCTGGAGGAAGGCACCCACGAGTACGCGTACGTACGCAACACGCTCGTCGAGCTGAACCTGGCTCTGGTCAAGTTCGCCGCCTCCCGCTTCCGCTCGCGCAGCGAGCCGATGGAGGACATCATCCAGGTCGGCACGATCGGCCTGATCAAGGCGATCGACCGTTTCGAGATGTCGCGCGGTGTGGAGTTCCCCACGTTCGCGATGCCGACCATCATCGGCGAGATCAAGCGCTTCTTCCGCGACACCTCGTGGTCCGTGCGCGTCCCGCGCCGCCTCCAGGAGCTGCGGCTCGACCTCGCGAAGGCCGGCGACGAGCTGGCCCAGCGGCTCGACCGCGCCCCCACGGTGACCGAGCTGGCCGAGCACCTCGGCCTGACCCGGGACGAGGTCGTCGAGGGCATGGCGGCGTCGAACGCCTACACCGCCTCCTCGCTGGACGCCCAGCCGGAGGAGGACGACGCCGAGGGCGCGCTCGCCGACCGGATCGGCTACGAGGACCACGGGCTCGAGGGCATCGAGTACGTCGAGTCGCTGAAGCCGCTGATCGCCGAGCTGCCCGCCCGGGACCGGAAGATCCTCTCCCTCCGCTTCGTCGCGGGCATGACCCAGTCGGAGATCGGCGAGGAGCTGGGCATCTCCCAGATGCACGTGTCGCGGCTGCTGTCGCGCACGCTCGTGCGGCTGCGCAAGGGGCTCACGGTCGAGGAGTGATCCCCGCCGGGTGACGCTTGTCCTCCAGGGGGCGGTCCGAGAGGTCGGACCGCCCCCTTCGGGCTGCTCAGACCACGCGTACGCCGCGCCGCCAGACCCCGCTGACCAGCGGCACGCCCGGCCGGTAGGCGAGGTGCACGTGGCTCGGTGCGTCCAGGAGCGTCAGGTCGGCGTACGCGCCCGGCGCGAGGCGGCCGACGTCGTCCCGGCGCAGTGCGGCGGCGCCGCCCGCGGTGGCGGACCAGACCGCCTCGTCCGGCGTCATCCCCATGTCCCGCACCGCGAGCGCGACGCAGAACGGCACGGAGGACGTGAAGGACGAGCCGGGGTTGCAGTCGGTGGACAGCGCGACCGTCACCCCCGCGTCGAGCAGGCGCCGGGCGTCCGGCCACTCGGCGCGGGTGGAGAACTCGGCGCCCGGCAGCAGCGTGGCGACCGTGTTCCCGGCCGCCAGGGCGTCCACGTCGGCGTCGGTGAGGTGGGTGCAGTGGTCGGCGCTGGCGGCGTCGAGTTCGACCGCGAGCTGGACGCCCGGGCCGTAGGAGAGCTGGTTGGCGTGGACGCGGGGGTGCAGGCCCCTGGCCCTGCCCGCGGTGAGGATCGCGCGGGCCTGGTCGCCGTCGAAGGCGCCCTTCTCGCAGAACACGTCGATCCAGCGGGCGTGCGGCGCGCAGGCGTCGAGCATCTCGCCGGTGACGAGGGCGACGTAGGCGGCGGGGTCGTCGGCGAGTTCGGGGGCGACGATGTGCGCGCCGAGGAAGGTGACCTCGTCGGTGTGGCGGGCGGCGACGCGCAGGGCGCGGGACTCGTCGGCGGTGGTCAGGCCGTAGCCGGACTTGGTCTCGAAGGTCGTCGTGCCCTGGCGCAGGGCCTCCGCGAGAAAGCGGGTGAGGCCCGCCTCCAGTTCCGCGTCGCTGGCGGCGCGGGTGGCGGCGACGGTGGTGCGGATGCCGCCGGCGCTGTAGGGGCGGCCGGACATGCGGGCGTTGAACTCCTCGGTGCGGTCGCCGCCGAAGAGGAGGTGCGAGTGCGAGTCGACGAAGCCGGGCAGGACCGCCCGGCCCCCGGCGTCGACCCGGTTGTCAGTGGCGGGTGCTTTGCTTGATTCACCGGTCCACGCGACGCGGTCGCCGTCGATGACGACGGCCGCGTCCCGGACCAGCCCGAGCGGGGAGTGGTCGCCGAGGGAGGGGTCGTTGGTGACGAGTGCGGCGATGTTGGTGATGACGGTGCTGGTACTCATGGCGTCCGTGGCGTCCTCGTGGGGGCGGGGGCGGGCGATGGTCGTTACTGGGCGCGCAGGGCTTCGACGGCCCGTGCGAGGGCCTGCGGCACCTCGGGGACGAGGGCGTGCACCCCGTCGCGTACGACGTGCCGTCCGCCCACGATCGTGTGCCGTACGTCCGATGCCGTCGCGGCGAATACGGCCGTCTCGGCGCCGAGCCTGGGCAGCGGCCCCGCCGTCCTGACCGAGTCGAGGGCGATCGTCGCGAGGTCGGCGCGGGCGCCGGTCTCGATCCGGCCGGTGTCGTCCCAGCCGAGGGCGGCGTGGCCGTCGGCGGTGGCGGCGCGCAGCAGTGCGGCGGTGGTCCAGTGGCCGCGGGTGCGGGTGCGCAGGCGCTCGTTCAGCTCCATGGCGCGCGCCTCTTCCAGCAGGTCGACGACGGCGTGGCTGTCGGAGCCGAGGGAGAGGGGCGAGCCCGCCCGCTGGAGGGCGGCCGCGGGGCCGATGCCGTCGGCGAGGTCCCGTTCCGTGGTGGGACACATGCAGGTGCCGGTGCGGCTGCCGCCGAGCAGGGCGATGTCCTCGTCCGTGAGGTGGGTGCTGTGGACGCCGGTGGTCCGCTCCCCCAGCACGCCGTGGTCGGCCAGGAGACGGGTGGGGGTGCGGCCGTGGGCCCGGTGGCAGGCGTCGTTCTCGGCGGTCTGCTCGGACAGGTGCACGTGCAGCGGGGCCCGCCGCTCCCCGGCCCAGCGCGCCACGGTCGCCAGCTGGTCCGCGGGCACGGCCCGTACGGAGTGGATCGCGGCCCCGATCCGTGCGTGATCCCGTTCCTTGAGAAGTGAAGAGCGTTGCGCCCAGGCGTCCGCCGTCCCGTCGGAGAAGCGGCGCTGGTGGGTGTTGGGGGGCTCGCCGAAGCCGGCCGACAGATAGCAGGTGTCCAGGAGGGTGATGCGGATGCCGGCCTCGGCGGCGGCTTCGATCAGCGCCTCGCCCATCGCGTTGAGGTCGGCGTAGGGGGTGCCGCCGGGCGCGTGGTGGACGTAGTGGAACTCGCCGACGGTGGTGATGCCGGCCAGCGCCATCTCGGCGTAGACCGCGCGGGCCAGGTCGCGGTAGGTGTCCGGGGTCAGCCGGTCGGCGACGGAGTACATGACCTCGCGCCAGGTCCAGAAGGTGCCGGAGCCGACCTGGACGGTGCCGCGCAGGGCCCGGTGGAAGGCGTGGCTGTGGGCGTTGGCCAGGCCGGGCAGCGTCAGTCCGCGCAGGATCTCGGCGCCGGGGGGCGGGGTGGGCGTGTCCTGGTGGACGGCGGTGATGCGGCCGTCCACCACCTCTACGGCGACGCCCGGCTCGACATGCGTGCCGAGCCAGGCGTGCTCCAGCCAGTAGGTCCGGGTCCGCTCGGTGGGGGTCACGTGCAGGCCAGCCCTTCCAGTGCGTCGGCGAGTGCGTTCACCCCGGCCACGCAGTCGTCCTCGGCCGCGTACTCGGCCGGGGAGTGCGAGACGCCGGTGGGGTTGCGTACGAACAGCATGGCGGTCGGGATGCGGTCGGAGAGGATTCCGGCGTCGTGTCCGGCGCCGGTGCCGAGCACGGGGACCGTCAGTTCCGTCGCGCCGCCCAGGATGCGGGCGAGTTCGTCGCGCAGGGCGTGGTCGAACTCGACGACGGGCGTGAAGGACTCGCGGACGACGTCGAGGTCGGCTCCGTGGGCCGCGGCGTACTCGCGGGCCGCCCGCTCCACTCCGGAGACCACGGCGTCCAGGCTCCGCTGGTCGGCGGCGCGGGAGTCGAGCCAGCCGCGGACCAGGGACGGGATGGCGTTGACGCCGTTGGGCTCCACACTGATCTTGCCGAAGGTGGCGACGGCCCCCGCGAGTTCGGCCTCGCGGCGGGCGGCGAGGACGGTCTCGGCGTAGGACAGCATCGGGTCGCGGCGGTCGGCGAGGCGGGTGGTGCCGGCGTGGTTGGCCTCGCCCCGGAAGTCGAACCGCCAGCGGCCGTGCGGCCAGATGGCGGAGGCGATGCCGATCCGGTCGCCGGACAGGTCGAGGGCGCGGCCCTGCTCGACGTGGAGTTCGACGAAGGCGCCGATGCGGGCGAGCCGCTCGGGGTCCGGGCCGAGGGCGTCCGGGTCGTAGCCGGCGTCCTCCATGGCCCGCGGGAGGGTGATGCCGTCCCCGTCGGTCAGCCGGTGGGCCTGCTCCGCGGTGAGCAACCCCGCGGTGAGCCGGGAGCCGACGCAGGCGAGGCCGAAGCGGGCGCCCTCCTCGTCGCCGAAGTTGACGATGCCGAGCGGCCTGGTGAACCGTGCTCCCCTCCCGCGCAGTTCGTCCAGGGCGGCGAAGGCGGAGACCACGCCGAGGGGCCCGTCGAAGGCGCCGCCGTCGGGCACGGAGTCCAGGTGGGACCCGGTGACGACGGCGTTCCCGGCGGCCGGGTCACCGAGCCAGGCCCACTGGTTGCCGTTGCGGTCGGTCTCGTAGGCCAGCCCGCGTGCCTCGGCCTGCTCCTGGAACCAGGTGCGGCAGTCGGCGTCGGCGCCCGTCCAGGCGTAGCGGCGGTAGCCGCCGGAGGTGGAGCTGCGGCCCATCGGCAGCAGCTCCGCCCACATGCTGTGGAAGCTCACGCGGCGCCACCCTCGCGGCCCTCGCGCATCGGCACCCGCACGCCCCGCTCCCCGGCGACCGAGTCGGCGATGTCGTACCCGGCGTCGACGTGCCGGATGACGCCCATGCCGGGGTCGTTGGTGAGGACGCGGCGGATCTTCTCCCCGGCGAGTGCGGTGCCGTCGGCGACCGTCACCTGGCCGGCGTGGATGGAGCGGCCCATGCCGACGCCGCCGCCGTGGTGGAGGGAGACCCAGGAGGCGCCGGAGGCCACGTTGACCATGGCGTTGAGCAGCGGCCAGTCGGCGATGGCGTCGGAGCCGTCGAGCATCGACTCGGTCTCGCGGTACGGGGAGGCGACCGAGCCGCAGTCGAGGTGGTCGCGGCCGATGACGACGGGCGCGGCCAGCTCACCGCTGGCGACCATGTCGTTGAAGCGCTCACCGGCCTTGTCGCGCTCGCCGTAGCCGAGCCAGCAGATCCGGGCGGGCAGGCCCTGGAAGTGGACCCGCTCCCCCGCCATCTTGATCCAGCGGGCCAGCGACGCGTTTTGGATGGACTCAGCCTCCGGGAAGAGGTCGAGGATCGCCTTGTCGGTCTTGGCGATGTCGGCGGGGTCGCCGGACAGGGCGGCCCAGCGGAAGGGGCCCTTGCCCTCGCAGAAGAGGGGGCGGATGTAGGCGGGGACGAAGCCGGGGAAGGCGAAGGCCCGGTCGTATCCGGCGAGCTGGGCCTCGCCGCGGATGGAGTTGCCGTAGTCGAAGACCTCGGCTCCGGCGTCCTGGAAGCCGACCATGGCCTCGACGTGCCGGGCCATGGACTCGCGGGCGCGGGTGGTGAAGCCCGCCGGGTCCTTGAGGGCGGCGTCGGCCATGTCCTCGAAGGCGATGCCGGTGGGCAGGTAGGCCAGCGGGTCGTGGGCCGAGGTCTGGTCGGTGACGATGTCGATGGGGGCGCCCATGGCGAGCAGCTGCGGCACGACCTCGGCGGCGTTGCCGAGGACGCCGATGGACAGCGGCTCGCGCCGGTCCCGGGCGTCGGTGGCGAGCTGGAGGGCGTGGTCGAGGGAGTCGGCCCTGACGTCGAGGTAGCGGTGCTCGATGCGGCGGTCGATGGCGCGCGGGTCGCAGTCGACGCAGATCACGACGCCGTCGTTCATCGTCACGGCCAAGGGCTGGGCGCCGCCCATGCCGCCGAGGCCGGCGGTGAGGGTGATGGTCCCGGCGAGGGTGCCGCCGAACCTCTTGGCGGCGACGGCGGCGAAGGTCTCGTAGGTGCCCTGGAGGATGCCCTGGGTGCCGATGTAGATCCAGGAGCCGGCCGTCATCTGCCCGTACATGGTCAGGCCGAGGGCCTCCAGGCGGCGGAACTCCTCCCAGTTGGCCCAGTCGCCGACGAGGTTGGAGTTGGCGATGAGGACGCGCGGGGCCCACTCGTGGGTCTGCATGACGCCGACCGGGCGGCCGGACTGGACGAGCATCGTCTCGTCCTGCTTGAGCCCCTCCAGGGTGCGGACCATGGCGTCGAAGGAGCGCCAGTCGCGGGCCGCTTTGCCCGTGCCACCGTAGACGACGAGCTTGTCGGGGTGCTCCGCCACCTCGGGGTCGAGGTTGTTCTGCAGCATCCGCAGGGCGGCCTCCTGCTGCCATCCCAGGGCACTCGGCGTGGTCCCGCGTGGTGCTCGGACGGGGCGGGGTCCGGACATGGTCTGCCTCCTGGTGGCTTGCTCCCGGCGGATTTGTTGCTACGAATATTCACATACTCGTCGCGTGAATAGAACTAGTCAATACGTTCGTGTCCCGCGCCGGGCGCGTGCGAGTGTTTGGCTGGATGCGTAGGCAGGCTGCGACGACAGGGAGGATCGCGTGAGCGACGGCACGGGCAGGAGCGGTGGCCTCGACGGCGCGGGGACGGAGCGGGCCGTGCGGCGGGACGGGGCGGTGCGGGCCGCCGTGGAGCAGGGGCTGCTCGGGCCGGACGTTCCGATCGTCGGGCTCCTCGACGTCGCCGGGATCCGGGAGTCGGCGGCGGCCCTGCGGGCGGCGTTCGACGCGGTGACGGCGCCCGGTACGCCCGTGCTGCACGCCTTCGCGGTCAAGGCGACCCCGCTGGTCCCGGTGGTTCGGCTGCTGCACGAGGAGGGCATCGGCGTGGAGGTGGCCAGCCCCGGCGAGCTGGCGCTGGCCCGGGCCGCGGGGGTGCCGGCGGAGCGGACGGTGCTGGACTCGCCCGCGAAGACGCCGGCGGAGCTGCGGGAGGCGCTGGAGCTGGGGATCGCGGTGAACGCGGACAACCCCCAGGAGCTGGAGCGCCTCGACGCCCTGGTGAAGGCGCTGCCCGACACCGCCTCACCCCTCGGGATACGGGTGAACCCACAGATCGGCGGAGGTTCCATCGAGGCCCTGTCGACGGCGACCGCGACCTCGAAGTTCGGCGTGGCACTACGGGACGAGGGGGCGCGGGAGTGGGTGGTGAGGGCCTACCTGGACCGGCCGTGGCTGACCCGGCTGCACACGCACACCGGGTCCCAGGGCATCCCGCTCACCCTGATGGCCGAGGGCGTGGCGGCGTCGTACGCCCTCGCCGAGGAGATCAACGAGCGGGCCGGGCGGCAGCAGGTCGACACCCTGGACATCGGCGGCGGGCTGCCGGTGAACTTCGCGTCGGACGAGGAGTCACCCACGTACGCCGAGTACGCGCGCGTACTGCGCGAGACGGTGCCGGGGCTGTTCGACGGGCGGTACGGGCTGGTCACCGAGTTCGGGCGGTCCCTGCTGGCCAAGCACGGCACGGTCGTGGCGCGCGTGGAGTACGCCAAGAGCGCGGGCGGGCGGCCGGTCGCGGTGACGCACGCGGGCGTGCAGGTCGCGACGCGGACGGTGTACGCGCCGGGGGCGTGGCCGCTGCGCATCGCCGCGTACGACGGCAAGGGGTTGCCGAAGGAGGGGCCCGACGTGGTCCAGGACGTGGCGGGACCGGCGTGCTTCGCGGGCGACCTGCTGGCCGTGGGCCGGTCGATGCCGTTGCTGGCGCAGGGGGACTACGCGGCGGCGCTGGACACGGGGGCGTACTACTTCGCGCATCACTACGCGTACAACTCGCTGGCGCGGCCCGGGGTGTACGGGTTCGTCTCCGACGGGGGCGGGGGTGTCTCCTTCGCCACCGTGCGGGAGGAGCAGCGCGTCGAGGAGATCGTGGCCGAGGCGGGTGGGGGACATGCCGACGCGTTGACCGAGGCCGTTCGCCGTGGGGGTTCCGGTCGTTCGTAGGCCACCGGTCCGTCGTGGCCGGTCGCGCCCACGCGGCAAAGCCGCATGATGTCACCGCCCCGCGCCCCTGGTCGGGGCGGTGCGCGCCCCGGGTCAGGCGGGTGCCGGGGACTTGCGCCTCGCGCCGCCCGGGGCCGCGTCGCCTGCCGCGATGCCCGTGCTGCGGTAGGCCCTGACCGTCTTGCCCGCCGGGCGGCCGGTGTTGCCGGCGAGCCAGTCCACGCGGACCCACAGCAGGGCGCCGCCGGACTGTTCACGGCGGCCGATCCAGGCGGACTTGAGCCACAGGCCCGCGCCGCAGCCGGCCATCACCAGTCCGCCCGCGGCGGGCACGGCGAAGGCGCTGCCCAGGGCGGCGAGGAAGGCGAGGAGCAGCCACCAGCGGTGGCCCCGGCGCCAGTTGCGCAGGGTCACCGCGCGGTCCTGGAGTACGTCGTGCCTGCCCGCGCGGGCGGCCGAGCCGGCCAGAGCCGTGTAGCGCCGGCGCCGCGTCCACGCCACGACGGCCGCCGCGACGATGAACAGCGCGGCACCGGCCAGTACGCCGATCCGCCGCCCGGTCAGCCCCGGCAGCAGCACACCGACGCCCGCCGCGAGAAGCCCCAGCCACCACAGCGGTGCGGCTCCCGCCCGTACGACGACGGCGACCCGAGCCAGCCCCACCTGTCCTCCGCGCGCCACGTCCTGCCTCCCGTCCCGTTCCTGCCCGTGCGATACGCCTGAAGGGTGTGTCAGGCGCCGCACTGTAACGGGGCAAGCTGAGACGAGTCTGAGAACGCGTCCGCCGGCCGGGTCACTCCACGAACAGCCCCCGCGCCGCGGCCTTGGTGTCGAACTCCTCCAGCCGGGCCTGCGCGTCCGGCAGGTCGTCGCACATCGCCTCGAGCAGCACCCGGCCGAGGAGCATCGGCGCGCAGGCGGTGTCGAAGGCGAGACCGGTGCCGACGGCGGCGGGCAGCAGCAGGTCGGACACCTTGGCGACCGGCGCGAAGGCGGAGTCGGCGACCGTCACCACCATGAGTCCGGCCTCCTTGGCGTGGGTGAGCGCGTCGACGACCTCACGCGGATGCCGGGGCAGGGCGAAGCAGAGCAGGGCGGTGGCACCGGCCCGGACGGCGGCGTCGACGCGGTCGTGGAGCATCGTGCCGCCCTCGTTGAGCAGCCGGACGTCCGGGTGGACCTTCGCGGCGAAGTAGGCGAAGCCGTGCGCCTGGGCCGCGGCGGCCCGCAGCCCGAGCACCGGCAGCGGCCGGCTCCCGGCGAGCAGGCGGCCGGCCTCCCCCACCGGCCCCGGGTCGGCCAGCACCTCCGCCAGATGACGCAGGTTCTCGATCTCGGCGGCCACCGCCTGCTGGTACTCGTTGCGGGAGGCGGTGCCGGCGTCCGGTTCCGCCGGGGCGACCTCGCGCAGATGGCGGCGGAGCGCCGGGTAGCCGTCGAAGCCGAGCGCGACGGCGAAGCGGGTCACGGACGGCTGGCTGACGCCCGCCAGTTCGGCCAGTTCCACGCTCGACAGGAAGGGCACCTCGGGTGCGCGGCGCACCATGCTGTGCGCGATGCGCCGCTGGGTCGGTGTCAGCCGGTGCCCCTCGAAGAGCGCCTGCAGGCGCGCGGCCGGGCTGTCGGCCCCGTTGGCGCCGTCGGCCGCACCGGTCCCGCTGGTCCCGCTCATGGCGTGCTCCCCCTTGGTCTATTCACCTCGCCCGGTCACTGCATACCGTTATACAGCGAGGCGCCGGGCCATACGATGCCGAGCGCCAGGAGACCGATCGGAACGGGGTTGGAGATGACCGAATTATGGAACGCCGGTACTCCCGGGGTGGTGCGACTGCCCTCCGGGCGGCTGCTTCGGGGGCGCGGGCTCAGGTATGACCTGCCGGAGGGGCAGCCACCGACGTTCGCCGTGCACCTGACGGACCACGAGCCGCCCAGCCCTCCGTGGGAGTCCGTGTGGGTCCCCTGGCGGGACTTCTGGCTCCCCGCCGATCCGGTGGACGCGATGCGCGCTCTCCGCGACGCCCACGACCGCACCCCGGAGGAACGCGTGGAGGTCTGCTGCGGGGGCGGTGTCGGCCGGACCGGTACGGCGCTCTCCGCGATCTGCGTCTTCGAGGGCATGGACCCCGGGGAGGCGGTCAAGTGGGTGCGGCGGAACTATCACCCCCGTGCCGTCGAGGTGCCCTGGCAGCGACGTTTCGTCCGCCAGGTCTTCGCCGCCCGCGCCGCCGGCCCGGAGCAGACGTGACCGTCGGCCTGGTGTCCCCCTCCCGGCCCCACTCCCCGGCCCCCTACGGGTCGTCCCCCGCCGGAAACGGGGGCTATCCCCAGTGCCTCCGCCTCCCCGGCCGCCTACCTTGAGGGGCATGACGGGAATGGACGCGCGGGACGCCGACCTCAAGAAGGAACTCGACGCCACCCTGCAGACCCGCAGGGAGCTGGGCGAGGAGTACGAGTCCGCGCTGGTCGACTCGTTCCTGGAGAAGGTCGACCAGCGCATCGACGGCGCGGTCGAGCGCCGGGTGCGCCGGCAGCTCGCCGAGCAGCAGATGACCACGGCCCGGGAGAGCCGGACGCCGAGGTCCACGGACTCCTTCGGCGAGCGCTTCGGTTTCGGCATCGTCTCACTGGTGCTCGCCGTCCCGCTGTCCGCGATCGGCGGCGGTGTCGCCGACCTCCCCGGCCTGCTGGTCGCCTGGGCGGGCATCGTCGGGGTGAACGTCGTGCAGGCCGCCCGCACCAACCCGGGCCTGTTCGGACGCCGCCGCACCCGGCGGGAGGACGCCTGGGAGGACTGACGGCAGGGCCGTCGGAAGTCTGCGCGGGGACCGCCGGCACCCCCATCACTGGGGGGCGGGACGACGGCGGTCCCCGCGGGGGACGCGCGGTGCCGGGCCTCACGGCCGGGGCGGCGCGTCCGTGGCGTCCTAGGAGGTCCGGGAGCCGCTCCGGAAGGTCCGTGACGCCGTTCGGCGCCGGCCGGACCGGGGAGCCGCTCCCAGTCCCGCCGACACCGCATACTCTGCCGGTCGCGTGTTAAGCGACTGCTGCGCGCACGTGACGCGCGCGTACCACTTCCGCGAAGTCCACGAAGATCGCGGAGCGGTCCAAGTCGGCGCTGCGCACCGGGCGTTCACCCGGCGGCCACCGCGGTTCTACTTCCCGCGGGCCAGGAAGGACAGCAGGTCCTGACGGCTCACCACGCCGGTGGGCTTGCCCTCGACGAGGACGATCGCCGCGTCGGCACGGCCGAGCACCGACATCAGGTCCTCGACCGGCTCCCCGGAGCCGACCTGCGGCAGCGGGGCGGACATGTGCTTCTCCAGCGGGTCGTCCAGCGAGGCGCGCTTGGTGAACAGGGCGCCCAGCAGCTCGCGTTCCACGACCGAGCCGACGACCTCGGCGGCCATCACGTCCGGGTGGCCGGCGCCGGGCTTGACGATGGGCATCTGCGAGACGCCGTACTCGCGCAGCACCTCGATGGCCTGACCGACCGTCTCGTCCGGGTGCATGTGGACGAGGGAGGGGATGGCGTCGCCCTCCTTGTGGTTCAGGACGTCGGCGACGCGGGCGCTGGGGCCGGCGTCCTCCAGGAAGCCGTAGTCGGCCATCCACTCGTCGTTGAAGATCTTGCTGAGGTAGCCGCGTCCGCTGTCCGGCAGCAGGACGACCACCACGTCGTCCTCGCCGAGCCGCGCCGCCACCTCGAGCGCCGCGACGACCGCCATGCCGCAGGAGCCACCCACCAGCAGGCCCTCCTCCTTGGCGAGGCGGCGGGTCATCTGGAAGGAGTCCTTGTCGGAGACGGGGACGATCTCGTCGGCGACGTTCCGGTCGTACGCGGTCGGCCAGAAGTCCTCGCCGACGCCCTCGACCAGGTACGGCCGTCCGGAACCGCCCGAGTAGACCGAGCCCTCGGGGTCGGCGCCGATCACCTGCACGGCACCGTCGCTGATCTCCTTCAGGTACCGGCCGGTGCCGGAGATGGTCCCGCCGGTGCCGACACCGGCCACGAAGTGGGTGAGCTTCCCCGCGGTCTGCTCCCACAGCTCGGGGCCCGTGGAGTGGTAGTGGGAGAGCGGGTTGTGCGGGTTGGAGTACTGGTCCGGCTTCCAGGCGCCCGGCGTCTCGCGGACCAGCCGGTCGGAGACGTTGTAGTACGAGTCCGGGTGCTCGGGGTCGACCGCGGTCGGGCAGACGACGACCTCGGCGCCGTACGCGCGCAGGACGTTGATCTTGTCGGTGGACACCTTGTCAGGGCAGACGAAGACGCACTTGTAACCCTTCTGCTGGGCCACGATCGCGAGGCCCACGCCGGTGTTGCCGCTGGTGGGCTCGACGATCGTGCCCCCGGGCTGCAGCTCTCCGCTCTTCTCGGCGGCCTCGATCATGCGCAGGGCGATGCGGTCCTTCACCGAGCCGCCCGGGTTGAAGTACTCCACCTTGGCCAGGACGGTCGCCCTGATGCCCTTGGTCACGCTGTTGAGCCGCACCAGCGGGGTGTTGCCGACGAGGCTGATCATCGAGTCGTGGAAATGCACCGTGGTCTCCGGATGCCGCAAAGGATGGGTCGTTTATCGGTCCGGCCAGCCTATGGCCTGCCCGGCCCGTGCACCCGCCCGTGCCACGTGACGGTCGTTCACTCCCCGTTGAGATTGGGCGACCGTCCGTACGGGGCAAGGAGTGGGTGTACGGGTTGGAGGAGGTGGCGGCGACGTATGACGAGCATGTCCAGAGCGAGGGTGGCGCGCCGGATCGCGACGGGAGCGGCCTACGGAGGCGGCGGCATCGGGCTGGCCGGTGCGGCCGCGGTCGGCCTGCTGCTGGCGGAGGTGCAGCTGGCCAGGCGCCGGGTGGGCATCGGCACGCCCGACCGGGTGCCGAACGCGCAGGGGCTGTACGGGAACGGCCTGCCGACGGCCGGTGAGCCGCCGCTGCGCCTGATGATGCTGGGCGATTCCACGGCCGCCGGGCAGGGTGTGCACCGGGCCGGCCAGACACCGGGCGCACTGCTGGCCTCGGGGCTGGCGGCGGTGGCCGAGCGGCCGGTGGACCTGGGTTCGGTCGCGGCGCCCGGGGCGTGTTCGGACGACCTGGACCGGCAGGTGGCGCTGGTGCTCGCGGATCACGGCCGGGTGCCCGACATCTGCGTGATCATGATCGGCGCCAATGACGTCACCCACCGGATGCCGGCGACCCAGTCGGTCCGGCACCTGTCGGCGGCGGTACGGCGGCTGCGCACGGCCGGCGCGGAGGTGGTGGTCGGCACCTGCCCGGACCTGGGCACGATCGAGCGGGTGCGGCAGCCGCTGCGCTGGGTGGCCCGGCGCACCTCGCGGCAGCTGGCGGCGGCGCAGACCATCGGCGTCGTGGAGCAGGGCGGGCGCACGGTGTCGCTGGGCGATCTGCTGGGCCCGGAGTTCGCGCAGAACCCGCGGGAGCTGTTCGGCCCCGACAACTACCACCCCTCCGCCGAGGGGTACGCCACGGCCGCGATGGCCGTCCTGCCGTCGGTGTGCGCCGCGCTCGGCCTGTGGCCGGCCGAGGAGGAGCACCCCGACGCCCTGCGCCGCGAGGGCTTCCTGCCGGTGGCCCGGGCGGCGGCGGAAGCGGCGTCCGAGGCCGGCACGGAGGTCGCGGCGGCGATGCCGACGGGGCCCCGGGGGCCGTGGGCCCTGCTGAAACGGCGTCGCCGGCGCCGGGTCTCGGAGGCAGAACCCGCACCGTCGGCTCAGCCGAGGTAGGGGCGGGGTGCCGCTGCGGCGGTCTCTTTCAGCCCGTCCGGCGTTTGAGGACGAGGCCGTCCAGGCCGATGGGGGGTCTGGGGGCGCAGCCCCCAGGTCGACGGCCACCAGGACACCCCGCACCAAGAACCCGCCCCACCGCCGGAGGCAAAAGCAAGCGCTTAGAAAGTTGCGGTCCATGTCACACCCCCGCACCCGTGACCCAGGCCATACGTCCGGGTAACTTCCCCAGCAGCCGCCCAACGCCTCTCCACTGGAGCCGTGATGCCCGAAGCCGTGATCGTTTCTGCCGCCCGCTCCCCCATCGGCCGCGCCTTCAAGGGCTCCCTCAAGGATCTGCGCCCCGACGACCTGGCCGCCACGATCATCCAGGCCGCGCTCGCCAAGGTTCCGGAACTGGACCCCCGTGACATCGACGACCTGATGCTCGGCTGCGGCCTGCCCGGCGGCGAGCAGGGCAACAACCTCGGCCGGATCGTCGCCGTCGAGATGGGCATGGACCACCTGCCGGGCTGCACCGTCACCCGGTACTGCTCCTCGTCCCTGCAGACCTCCCGCATGGCCCTGCACGCCATCAAGGCCGGCGAGGGCGACGTCTTCATCTCGGCCGGCGTCGAGACGGTCTCCCGGTTCGCCAAGGGCAACTCCGACAGCCTGCCGGACACGCGCAATCCGCTGTTCGCCGAGGCGGAGGCCCGTACCGCCGCCGTCGCCGAGCAGGAGGGCACCACCTGGCACGACCCGCGCGAGGACGGCCTGGTCCCCGACCCGTACATCGCGATGGGCCAGACCGCCGAGAACCTCGCCCGCTCCAAGGGCGTCACCCGGCAGGACATGGACGAGTTCGGCGTCCGCTCCCAGAACCTCGCCGAGGAAGCCATCAAGAACGGCTTCTGGGAGCGCGAGATCACCCCGGTGACCCTCCCCGACGGCACCGTCGTCGCCAAGGACGACGGCCCCCGCGCCGGCGTCACCCTGGAGGGCGTGCAGGGCCTGAAGCCGGTGTTCCGCCCCGACGGGCTGGTCACCGCCGGCAACTGCTGCCCGCTCAACGACGGCGCCGCCGCCCTCGTGATCATGAGCGACACCAAGGCCCGCGAGCTGGGCCTGACCCCGCTCGCCCGCATCGTCTCCACCGGCGTCTCCGGCCTCTCCCCCGAGATCATGGGCCTGGGCCCAGTCGAGGCCAGCAAGCAGGCGCTGTCCCGCGCCGGGCTGGGCATCGGCGACATCGACCTGGTCGAGATCAACGAGGCGTTCGCCGCGCAGGTCATCCCCTCCTACCGCGACCTCGGCATCCCGCTGGAGAAGCTGAACGTCAACGGCGGCGCCATCGCCGTCGGCCACCCCTTCGGCATGACCGGCGCCCGCATCACCGGCACGCTCATCAACTCCCTCCAGTGGCACGACAAGCAGTTCGGCCTGGAGACGATGTGCGTCGGCGGCGGCCAGGGCATGGCGATGGTCATCGAGCGCCTGAGCTGACCGCCTTCCGGGCGGGTGACTGAAAGACTGTCAGTAGCGCCCGGGGGACCCTGTGTGACACCACGGCCCGGGACCCTGTGACCACAGGGTTCTGGGCCGTTTTGTGACCCAATCTCCCCCAGGATGTGACCTACCTCTCCCGCCCCCTTGATTTACGCAGGTCAGACCAGCCACACCCCTCCCTTCCGGGCCCAAAGTCCTGTCCGTTTCGTGACGTTACGCACTGACAGACGGTTAGTCCTCCCTTCAAGCTGATGTAGGAAGTCGGGGGTCGACTTTGAACCGGGAGTACGTCAGTGAGCGCCATGCCGATCGCCCTGCTGCTCACCACGGCCGCCACCGGCGCCGTGGGCGTCGCCGTCCTGCGCAGCGTTCTGGTGCTGCGCCGGCAGGTGACCGCCCTGCGCGCGGAGCTGGCCGAGAGCCGGGCCACCGCAACGCGGGGCCGCGTGCCGGCCGCCCGCACCACCGCCGACGCCGAGGAGATACGCGCCGCCGTCGCGGAGGCGCTCGCCGAGGAGCGAGAGCGGGAACTCGCCGAGGCGAGGGCCTTCTGGGCCGCCCAGGAGTCGCGGGACGCGTCCGACGCGCCGCTGCTGCTCGGGCTGACCGACAGTGAGCTGTTCCTGCCCCGCCAGGCCGACCTCGTGGGCCTGGAGCCCGTGATCGAGCCGGTCGCGGACAGCGATGAGCCGTCCGCGCAGGACCACGGTGGCCCGAGGGACTCCGCCGAGCTGGCCGCCGCGCGCCGCCGGCACCCCTCGCACCCGGACTTCGTTCCGAACCCGGCACCGGCCGTGAACGACCACGAGCGGACCGTCGCCACCCTGGAGGGGCTGGCCGAGTCGGGCGTCACCCTCGCGGACGTCCGTCCGGGGCCCCTGGGCACCCTCGACGTGTACGTCTTCTCCGACGGCACCACCCTGTGCATGACCCCGGGCCACCGCGAGACCGCGGAGCGCCTGGCGGACGCGCTGGGCGCCGGCCAGACGCCGTACCTCCTCGGCGGCTCGGGGATCTCCGGCGCCTACACGCTGACCTTCGCGTGCGGCGAGGAGAACGTGTACATCCTGGCGGACCGGGTCATCGCGTCCCTCTAGTGCCCCGGCGGCCTGCCCCGGCCTTCCCCGGGACGCTAGACCCCGGCGCGCTTGCGGGCCTCCTCCACCAGCCCCGCCGCTTCTTCCACCTGGCCCTCGTCCGTCAGTACGAGGGCCAAGTCGTGTGCGGCGACGGCGATCTGGTCGGCGGCCGCGAACATGCCCGCGTCGGGCATCAGGCGGGGCTCGGCCCCCGGTTCCTCGATCAGCTGGGCGCGCCGGGCCAGCTCCCTGGCCAGCTCCAGCGCTTCGGCGGCGGCACCGCGCTGGAGTCTGCTCTGCGGGGCGGCCCGCAGCCGGTCGGCGAAGTCGTCCACGGCACGGGTCAAAGGCGTCGTATCAACCACGGCGCGAGCGTACGCGGCCGTCCGGGACTGTTGCCAACGGGCGAACACTCAGGCACGGTGACCTGAAGGACCGGCTTACAACCCCTTTCGCCCGGAGGCGCCGATGTCCCAAGTCTTCTCCGAGGAGACCCACCGCAATCTGCTCGCCCGAATTCCCCAGTGCACCGGTCGTGAGATCTCCGACTGGCTGCGTGCCGTCGACGACGGCCCCTCCCTCTTCCGCTTCGAGGAGAAGGTCAGCTGGCTCCGCCACGAACACAACCTCGCGTACGGCCACGCGAAGGCCATCGTGCACGAGTACGACCTGAGAAGGGCCGCGCGCAACCTGCTCTGAGCGGGCGCGCCGGCACCACGACGACGAAGGGCCCCGGGCTTGAAGCCCGGGGCCCTTCACTTGTCACACCGACAGCGGTGTCCGCTAGTCGTTGCTGTTCAGGATCGCGATGAGTCGCAGGAACTCGAGGTAGATCCAGACCAGCGTCAGCGTGAGGCCGAAGGCCGCGAGCCAGGCCTCCTCGCGCGGCGCACCGTAGGCGAGCCCGTCCTCGACCTGCTTGAAGTCCAGGGCGAGGAAGCAGGCGCCGAGGATGACGCCGACGATGCCGAAGACGACACCGAGCGCACCGCTGCGGAAGCCGAGGCCGTCGCCGCCGCCGAAGACGGCGAACAGCAGGTTCACCATCATCAGGAAGACGAAGCCGAGGGCCGCCGCCATCACGAAGCCGTAGAAGCGGCGGTTGACGCGGATCCAGCCGGCCTTGTAGGCGATCAGCACACCGGCGAAGACCGCCATCGTGCCGATCACGGCCTGCATGGCCGCGCCGTCCGCGATGCGGTTGTCGACGACGCTGGAGACGACGCCGAGGAAGACACCCTCGAACGCCGCGTACGACAGGATCAGCGCGGGCGAGGCCTTGCGCTTGAAGGACTGGACGAGCGCCAGGACCATGCCGATCAGGGCGGCACCGATACCGATGCCGTACGAGCGGCCGATGTTGGCGTCGTCCACGGGCAGCAGCGCCCACGCGAGCGCGGCGGTCACCACGAGCACGCCGAGCGTGCTGCCGGTGCGGATGACGACGTCGTCCATCGTCATCCGGCCGGTGGTGGCCGGCGCCTGCGGCGGCGTGCCGTACTGAAGGTCCTGCTGGGCGTACGGGTTCTGCGCGTACGGGTTGTCGGCCGGCTGGGCGTACGGGTTGCCCTGCGTGCCCTGCGCGTACGGGTTGCCCTGCGTGGCGACGGCGGGTCCCCCGGCCTGCGGCGCGGCGTTGAAGCCCGCGTAGCCGTTGTCGCGGCTGAACCCCCGTCGCGAGAAGACCGGGTTTCTGCTCCTCATTTCACTCCTCCATGGCCACACGGCGCAGCCTTGGGCTCAAGAGTAATAGAACGGCAAAGGAATGACCCTACTGCTTGGGGAGGATCTTTCCCTCGCTCTGGCGCACAACACGCTACGCCGAACAGTGATTCCCCTCACGGCCGGGGCCCCACGGGACGTCCGGGACCGCTCACCCGATCGGGAACCCGGTGTAGGCCTCGGCGAGGTCGGTCTCGGCGGCGCGGGAGGAGGCGATCCGGTCCAGGCGGGCCACCTGGAGGCGGTCCTCGAAGGGCGTGGCGGCCGGGTCGCGGTGCAGCAGGGTCGTCATGTCGTACGAGAACCGCTCGGCCTGCCAGACGCGGCGCAGGCAGCTGGCGGAGTAGGCGTCGAGCAGCGCGTCGGAGCCGGTCCCGGCGCGGTGGGCCAGCGCCCGCGCGAGGGTGACGACGTCGCCGACGGCGAGGTTGAGGCCCTTGGCGCCGGTGGGCGGCACGATGTGCGCGGCGTCGCCGGCCAGGAAGAGGCGGCCGTGCCGCATGGGCTCGTGGACATAGGAGCGCATGGGGGTGACGGACTTCTGGGTGATGGGGCCGCGGTGCAGCGTCCAGTCGTCGTCGGTCTCGAAGCGGCGCTCCAGCTCGGCCCAGATCTCGTCGTCGCTCCAGCTGTCGGCGTCCGTGTCCGCGGGGACCTGGAGGTAGAGGCGGGAGACGGACGGGGAGCGCATGGACAGCAGGGCGAAGCCGCGGTCGTGGCGGGCGTAGACCAGCTCGTCGTGGGAGGGGGCCACGTCGGCGAGGATGCCGAGCCAGCCGAAGGGGTACGTCCGTTCGAAGGTGCGGCCGTCCGGGACCGCCGTCCGGGCGATGCCCCAATAGCCGTCGCAGCCGACGACGTAGTCGCACTCCAGGACGTCCTCCGTGCCCGCGGCGCCGTCGGCGCCGCCGTGCCGGAAGCGGATGCGCGGGCGGTCGGTCCCGGCGCCCTCCACGGCCAGCGCCTCGGCCTCGAAGAGCAGCGGCCCGCCGTCCTCCAGCTGGAGGGCGATGAGGTCCTTGCAGACCTCGGTCTGGGCGTAGACCATGACGGACCTGCCGCCGGTGAGCGCCGGGAAGTCCACGCGGTGGCGCCGCCGGCCGAAGCGCAGCTCGATGCCGTCGTGGCGCAGCCCCTCGCGGTCCATCCGCTTCCCCGCCCCGGCCGCGCGCAGCACGTCCACCGTGCCCTGCTCCAGGATCCCGGCGCGCTGCCTGCGCTCGACGTAGGCGCGGTCGCGGCTCTCCAGGACGACCGAGTCGATACCGGCGTTGTGGAGCAGCCGGGCCAGCAGGAGTCCGGCGGGGCCGGCCCCGATGATGCCGACGGTGGTGCGCATCGGTCGTCCCTTCGTCGCGTTCACTTGTTCGCCTGTTCGCGTGGTGAAATTTCCTTCACCCAATACCGGGAGGAGTTTCCGACCACACGCACGCCGCTGTCAACGGTCCTGGGGGTCGAGAGCCTGCGGAAGTGAAGGGAAGCGTCGGAAGTGCCCGGAGCCGGACTCGAACCGGCACGCCCTCGAAGGGGCAGCGAGGTTTAAGCTCGCCGTGTCTGCATTCCACCATCCGGGCAGGCCATGGGCTCCGCGTCGAGTGCCTTGAGCCTATCGGGACACACCTCCCGAACCGTGGGCGGGAGGGGCGATGTTGTCTTATTTTATTGGCGCCTGAGGGTCCATCAGTTCCTGGTGCAGGCCATCAGCACTCGCCAACAGCCTCGCGGGCGGTGGCCCGCGGCGCACGTGGAATGACGGGATTTCACCGTCCCGGTGAGGGCGCCCGCCCCGTTCCGCCGTCGGGGTCGGCCGTCATCCGCAGGTATGACACCGCCGCTGCCCGTCCGACCGGAGTCGCCCCCCGAAACCGGAACAGCGGCTGACTACACGGCGCCGTCGGGGCGGAACGATGGGAGACGTCCCCGAGCACACGCCGTACCGACAGGAGCGCCCTTCCCGTGACCACCGCACCCATCGCCGACCGGTCCACCGTCGTGGCCGCACGCGCCACGGAGCTGTCCAAGATCTACGGCCAGGGTGAGACCCAGGTGGTCGCTCTGGACCGGGTCTCCATCGACTTCCGGCAGGCCGAGCTGACCGCCATCATGGGCCCCTCCGGCTCCGGCAAGTCCACGCTGATGCACTGCGTGGCCGGCCTCGACACCTTCTCCTCCGGCTCCGTGCGCATCGGCGAGACCGAGCTGGGGACGCTGAAGGACAAGCAGCTGACCAAGTTGCGCCGGGACAAGATCGGCTTCATCTTCCAGGCGTTCAACCTGCTGCCGACGCTGACCGCGCTGGAGAACATCACCCTCCCGATGGACATCGCGGGCCGCAAGCCGGACAAGCAGTGGGTGGACTCCGTGATCCAGATGGTCGGCCTCTCCGGCCGGCTCGGGCACCGCCCCGCCCAGCTCTCCGGCGGCCAGCAGCAGCGGGTCGCCGTGGCCCGGGCGCTGGCCTCCCGGCCGGAGATCATCTTCGGTGACGAGCCGACCGGAAACCTCGACTCCCGCTCCGGCGCCGAGGTGCTGGGCTTCCTGCGCAACTCGGTGCGGGAGCTGGGCCAGACCGTCGTGATGGTGACCCACGACCCGGTGGCCGCGGCCTACGCGGACCGGGTGGTCTTCCTCGCCGACGGACGCATCGTCGACGAGCTGTACGGGCCGACGGCCGACGCGGTGCTGGACCGCATGAAGCGGTTCGACGCCAAGGGCCGCACCAGCTGACGTTCCCGTCCGCGCCCGGTCCGCGCCCCGTCCGCCCCGCCCCGTACCCCGTACGCCCGTACGTCTGGACAGAGAAGACCCCCATGTTCCGTACCGCCTTGCGCAACGTCTTCGCGCACAAGGCCAGGTTGTTGATGACCGTGCTCGCCGTGATGCTCGGCGTGGCGTTCGTGTCGGGCACCCTGGTCTTCGCCGACACCCTCTCCAACGCCTTCCGCAACCAGTCGGCGAAGAGCTACGACGACGTCGCCGTCGCCGTCAGCTCGCACGCCGACCCGGACAACCCCAAGGAGGAGCCCGGCCTCTCCGGCGAGGTCCTCGACAAGATCTCCGCCGTGGACGGCGTCGCCGGGGTGTACGGCCGCGTCGAGGGCTTCGCCGGCGTCGCCGACCCCGACGGGAAGCTCATCGGCGTCGGCTGGTCCAACAAGGGCGCCAACTTCGCGCCCGGCAAGGACGGCAAGGACGCCGCGTACACCTTCACCGAGGGCTCCGGCCCGGTGAAGGACGACCAGATCGCCCTGGACCAGGAGTCCGCAGGCAAGGGCGAGTACAAGGTCGGCGACCGGGTGCGCGTCGCGACCAACGGCCCGGTGAAGGAGTACACCCTCAGCGGTGTGTTCACCACCGAGGACGGCGCCGTCAACGCCGGCGGCAGCCTCGTCCTCTTCGACACCGCCGTCGCCCAGCAGCAGTACCTCCAGCCCGGCTACTTCGAGAGCGCCACCGTCTCCGCCGCCCCCGGCGCCGACGACGCGCGGATCCTGAATGCGGTCGAGCCGCTGCTGCCGGACACCGCCGAGGCCCAGACCGGCCGGGCGCTCGCCGACGAGCAGGCCGACCAGATCGAACAGGGCATGGGCAACCTCAAGCAGGTCCTGCTCGGCTTCGCGGGCATCGCGCTCTTCGTGGGCATCTTCCTGATCTCCAACACGTTCACGATGCTGGTCGCCCAGCGCACCAAGGAAATCGCCCTGATGCGTGCCGTCGGCGCGTCCCGCAGGCAGATCACCCGCTCGGTGCTCGCCGAGGCCGCGCTGGTGGGCCTGGTGGCCTCGGCCGTCGGCTTCGCCCTCGGCGTCGGTCTCGCCGTCGGACTGCGCTCCGGCATGGCCGCGTTCGACATGAAGATGCCGGCCGGTCCGCTGGTCCTGTCCGCCACCCCGGTGGTCGCGGCGTTCGCGGTGGGTGTGCTGATCACGGTGCTCGCCGCCTGGCTGCCTGGCCGCCGGGCCGCGAAGATCCCGCCGGTGGCGGCCATGAACAGCGTCCACGCGGTGGCCACCACCAAGTCGCTGGTGCTGCGCAACTCCATCGGTGCGGCCGTCACCGCCCTCGGTGCGGTGGGGATCGTGGCGGGCGCCTCGACCGGCGGCGACGACGGCCGGCTGTACATCGGCGCGGGCGCGTTCCTGGCGCTGATCGGCGTGATCGTCCTCATCCCGCTGCTGTCCCGGCCCGTGATCGCACTCGTCCGTCCGCTGCTCGTCGGGCCCTTCGGGGTGGCGGGCAAGCTGGCCGGCCAGAACGCGGTGCGCAACCCGCGCCGTACCGGCGCCACCGCCTCGGCGCTGGCGATCGGGCTGACGCTGGTGACCGCCCTGTCGGTGCTCGGCGTCACGGTCGGCGCGGCCATCGACAAGATGACCACGGACAACATCCGGGCCGACTACATGATCTCGATGGCCAACGGGGGCGACCTCGACCGGTCCGCGCTGACGGCCCTGGAGAAGGCCGACGGCGTGTCCGCGGTGTCGCCGCAGCAGGACTCCTACTTCCGGGTCGACGGCGACTTCGTGTCCGCCTCGGCGGTCACCCCCGGCGACATCGAGAAGGTCCTGACCGTCGACACCGTCAGCGGCAACACGGCCTCGCTCGCCCAGGGCCGGATCGCGGTCGCCGAGAAGACGGCCGAGAGCAGGGGCTGGAAGCCCGGCGACACCGTCTCCGTCACCTTCGACGACGACGAGAAGGCCGAGCTGACGGTCGGTGCCGTCTACAAGGACAGCGAGTTCCTCTCCCCCGTCCTCGTGGACCGGAAGGTCGTGGACGGGCACGAGGCCAAGCCGTCCATCCGGCAGATCTTCGTGAAGACCGACGGCGGCCAGTCGGCGGCGAACGAGAAGGTCCTCGTCGACGCGCTCGGCGACAACCCCGCGATCACCGTGATGGACCGGCAGGACATCCGCGACGAGTTCGGCGGCGCCATCAACACCCTGCTGAACGTCATGTACGGCCTGCTCGCGATGGCCCTGATCATCGCGGTGCTCGGCGTCGTCAACACCCTCGCGATGTCCGTCTTCGAACGGCAGCAGGAGATCGGCATGCTGCGCGCGATCGGTCTGGACCGGCGCCGGGTGAAGCGGATGGTGCGGCTGGAGGCCGTCGTGATCTCGGTGTTCGGCGCGGTGGTCGGCATCGGTCTCGGCACGTTCCTCGGCTGGGCGATCGGCGAGACCGTCGCGGAGAGCATCCCGGGGTACGCACTGGTCCTGCCCTGGGACCGGATCGGGATCTTCGTGGTGCTGGCCGGTCTGGTCGGTGTCCTGGCCGCCATGTGGCCGGCCCGCAACGCCGCCCGGCTGAACATGCTGAACGCGATCAAGACCGAGTGACCTCGCCGCGACCCGGCACACCGAAGGGCCGGGCCCCCGTGCGGGGGCCCGGCCCTTCGGTTCTCCCGCGGATCAGGCCCGTTCGGGCGCGCCCCACACGCGGGCCCGCAACGGCATCCCGGAGGCGCCCGAGGTGGGCGTCTTCACGGCGAGGACCTGGTTGACGCCGATCCGGTTGCGCTCGAAGGCGAGCGCGGAGGCGGCCATGTACAGCCGCCAGACTCTGGCGCGACCGGGGCTGACCAGCTTCAGCGCCGCCGTCCACTCGGCCTCCAGGTTGGCGACCCAGCGGCGCAGGGTGAGCGCGTAGTGCTCGCGGATCGCCTCCACGTCGCGGACCTCGAACCCGGCCCGCTCCAACTGGGTGACGGTGGTGCCGACGGGGGCGAGTTCGCCGTCCGGGAAGACGTAGGCGTCGATGAACTCGTCGACGTGGTAGGCGGACTCGTCCCGCTGGGGGCGGCGGGCGATCTGATGGTTCAACAGCCGGCCGCCCGGCTTGAGCAGGGCGTGCAGATCGGTGGCGTACTCCAGGTAGCGCTCGGCACCGACGTGCTCGGCCATGCCGATGGACGAGATGGCGTCGTACGGCCCGTCGGACACGTCCCGGTAGTCCTGGACGCGGATCTCCACCCGGTCGGTGAGGCCCTCGTCGGCGACGCGCTTGCGGGCGTAGACCGCCTGTTCCTGGGAGAGCGTCACGCCGACGACGCTCACCCCGTGTTCGCGGGCCGCGTGGATCGCCATGGAGCCCCAGCCGCAGCCGACGTCGAGGAGGCGCTGACCGGGGCTCAGGCCCAGCTTGCGGCAGACGAGTTCGAGCTTGTCGCGCTGGGCTCCCTCCAGGGTGCCGCCCTCGTCGGGCGGGGCCGGCCAGTAGGCGCAGGAGTACACCATGGACGGGCCGAGGACGAGTTCGTAGAAGTCGTTGCCCACGTCGTAGTGGTGGCTGATGGCCCGTCTGTCGCTGCGCTTGGTGTGCAGGTGGCCGCGGGACCGGCGGATCTCCTCCGGCGGCGGTGCGGGCGGCAGCGGCGGCCCGGCGAGCCGCACCAGCCCGCGTACGGCGGCCCGGACCTCGGGGTCGCGCAGCGCCTCGGCCAGGCCGCGGGCGTCCTCACCGCGCTCCCAGAGGAGTCCGGCCATCGATTCGAGGACGGTGTAGAGGTCTCCGTCGACGTCGACGTCGCCGGCCACCCAGGCGCGGGCCAGGCCGAGTTCGCCCGGTTTGAACAGCAGGCGGCGCAGGGCCCTGCGGTTGCGGACGACGAGGGCCGGCGCACCCGGCGGGCCCGCCTCGGAACCGTCCCAGGCGCGGATGCGCACCCTCAGGGGCGCTCCCAGCAACTGTTCGAAGAGGTTCTGCAGCCGCAGCGCGGCGTCAGCCATGGCGTACCTCCGTGACGTGCGATCCCGGAATGTCCAACACCACGTAAACACCTGGGAGCCCGCGGCACAGTCCCCAACGCGCGTTACGACTCGGCAAAATACCTGTACACACCACCGGAATCGTCGTCCCGCCGGAACAACGCGAAGGGGCCGCCCGCACCACGGATGGCGGGCGGCCCCTTCGGGGTACCGCGGGTACTACCAGGGCTCGGAGGCCCGGGTCAGGAGGCCTTGGCCTTCTCCCCGGTCTTCTCCTGCTTGGCCGGCTCGGCCTTCGGCACGGCCGGGGCCGGCTTGGCGGCCTCGTAGAACTCCTCGCGCGGGGTCTCCATCGCACCGAGGGAGACGACCTCGCGCTTGAGGAACATGCCGAGGGTCCAGTCCGCGAAGACGCGGATCTTCCGGTTGAACGTCGGCATCGCCATGCCGTGGTAGCCACGGTGCATGTACCAGGCGAGACGGCCCTTGAGCTTGATCTTCATCTTGCCCATGACGATCATCGCCACGCCCTTGTGCAGGCCGAGGCCCGCCACCGCGCCCTTGTTGGCGTGGCTGTACTCCTTCTGCGGGAAGCCCCGCATGCCGGAGATCACGTTGTCGCCGAGGACCTTGGCCTGGCGCAGCGCGTGCTGGGCGTTCGGCGGGCACCAGGCGTTCTCGTTGCCCGCCTTGCGGCCGACGAGGTCCGGCACCTGGGCGTTGTCGCCCGCGGCCCAGATGTAGTCGGTGCCCTTGACCTGGAGGGTCGGCTCGCAGTCGACGTGACCGCGGGGACCCAGCGGCAGGCCGAAGCGGGAGAGCGCCGGGTTGGGCTTGACGCCTGCCGTCCACACGATGGTGTTGGAGTCGACCTCGAGACCGTTCTTCAGCACCACGTGGCCGTCGACGCAGGAGTCCATGGAGGTGGACAGGTAGACCTCGACGCCGCGGCCCTCGAGGTGCTCCTTGCCGTACTGGCCGAGCTTGGGTCCGACCTCGGGGAGGATCTTGTCGGCGGCGTCGACGAGGACGAAGCGCATGTCCTCGCGGGAGACGTTGGTGTAGTACTTGGCCGCGTCACGGGCCATGTCCTCGACCTCACCGATGGTCTCCGCGCCGGCGAATCCGCCGCCGATGAAGACGAAGGTGAGCGCCTTGCGGCGGATCTCCTCGTCGGTGGTGGAGTCGGCCTTGTCGAGCTGCTCCAGGACGTGGTTGCGCAGACCGATGGACTCCTCGATGCCCTTCATGCCGATGCCCTGCTCGGCGAGGCCGGGGATCGGGAAGGTGCGGGAGACCGCGCCCATGGCGATGACCAGGTAGTCGAACGGCAGCTCGTACGCCTCGCCCACCAGCGGGGCGATCGTGGCGACCTTGCGGTCCTGGTCGATGGTGGTGACCCGGCCGGTGAGGACCTCCGCCTTGGGGAGCACGCGCCTGAGGGGGACGACGACGTGTCGGGGGGAGATGCTGCCGGCGGCGGCTTCGGGGAGGAAGGGCTGGTAGGTCATGTACGACCGCGGGTCGACGACGGTGACGGTCGCCTCGCCGTAACGCATCTTCTTCTGGATGCGTCGAGCTGCGTACAGGCCTACGTACCCACCGCCTACTACGAGGATCCTGGGACGCTCCGTGGTGCTCATGCCATCGAGTATCCACCCGTCCCAGGGGGGTCGTTCGTGCGCCCCTTCACAAGCTCATGTTAGGTCTGTGTTACCATCCGCCGCTCACGTGACGGAGATCATGGTGAGGGAAGGAACCGACCCTCCTCACACCCCGTTGTCAATGCCGCGTGAGCTGCCCCTCCGTCCCGCCGGGGAAGGTGAACCACCCCCTCGCGACCCCTCTTCGAGGCACCCTCCGAGCAGCGTCCTGAACACGTTCAAAGGGCAGTTGAAGGCCCAAAAGGGTCAACGACCGCACTTTCGTCGTCCGACAGGGCCCAATTCCTTGTGAAGAACTTCACGAACTTTCCGGACGGGACGCCACCGGGAGGCCCGTGAGGCCCCCCGGCAGCCGCTCAATCGTCGTCCGTCCTGCTCAGACCGGCACCGCGCGGGCCAGGGCCTGTCGTTTGGACCATGCCGGCGTCGCGGGGCGTGGCACGCACATCTGCCGCGTTGTCGTCGGTTGCCAACGCTCCGCGTTGTCGCCCTCCTCCGCCTTGCAGCTGCACGCACCACGCCCCGCTCGGGTGAGTCAAAGGCGCAGTCTCTGTCAGCCGGCCTGCCCCAAACGACAGGCCCTACGCCACCGACCACGCGATGCCGTCGAGGATGTCGTGCTCGCTCACGACGACCTCCTCCGCGCCCGTCCGCTCCATGATCGAGAGCAGCACCAGCGCGCCCGCCCCGATCACGTCGACGCGGCCCGGGTGCATGGAGGGGACGGCCGCCCGCTCGGCGTGCGTGGAGCGCAGCAGCCAGTCGGTGATCTCCCGGACCCGGCCCCGGGAGACCCGGGAGTGGTGGATGGCGGCCGAGTCGTACGCCGGCAGCTCCTGCGCGATGGCGGACACCGTCGTCACCGACCCGGCCAGCCCGACCAGCGTGCGCGCCTCGCGCAGCGGCACCGTCTCCTCGGCGAGGTCGAGCGCCGCCTCGATGTCGGCCCGCATCGCCGCGACCTGCCCGGCGGTGGGCGGGTCGGTCACCGCGCCCTCGCGCACCAGGTGCCGCTCGGTCATCCGCACGCAGCCGACGTCCACCGAACGGGCGGCGCGCACATGGTCGTCGCCCACCACGAACTCGGTGGAGCCGCCGCCGATGTCCACGACCAGGTAGGGCCGGTCCAGGTCGTCGCGCCCCGCCAGCTCCCGGGTCGCCCCGGTGAAGGAGAACTCCGCCTCCTGGTCGCCGGAGATGACCTCCGGCTCCACCCCGAGGATGTCCAGCACCCCGCGCACGAAGTCGTCGCGGTTCTCCGCGTCCCGGGAGGCGGAGGTCGCCACGAAGCGCAGCCGCTCGGCGCCGTGCTCCTTGATCACCTCGGCGTACTCGCGGCAGGCGGCGAAGGTCCGCTCCAGCGCCTGGGGCGCCAGCCGCCCGGTGCGGTCGACGCCCTGGCCGAGCCGCACGATGGTCATGCGGCGGTCCAGGTCGGTCAGCTCTCCCGTGGCGGGGTCGGCGTCCGCGACGAGCAGCCGGATGGAGTTCGTACCGCAGTCGACGGCGGCGACCCGGGTCACTGGGCGTCCTCCTGGCCGGCGGGGCCGGCGGGCGTCACGCACGGACCCTTGCGCCACCACTCGGGCAGCAGCGCGATCGCCTCGTCGCCCAGCGGATTGACGCCGGGTCCGGCCGCCAGCGAATGGGCGACCAGCACGTGCAGGCACTTGACCCGGTCCGGCATGCCGCCCGCGCTCGGGAAGCCGGTCAGCTCCTCGATCTCGTCGCGGCGCCGGATGTAGTCCTCGTGCGCCGCGCGGTAGGCGGCGGCCAGCTCCGGGTCGGCGGCGAGGCGTTCGGTCATCTCCTTCATCACGCCGTTCGCCTCCAGCGTGCCGATGGCGGAGGCCGCCTTCGGGCACGTCAGGTAGTACAGCGTCGGGAAGGGGGTGCCGTCGGGCAGCCGCGGTGCCGTCTCCACGACGTCCGGCTGTCCGCAGGGGCAGCGGTGCGCGATGGCGCGCAGACCGCGCGGAGGACGGCCGAGCTGCTGCTTGAAGGCCAGCACGTCCGCGTCGGTGGGCTCGGTGCGCGGCGTGGTCGGCGGGGGAGTCTGCATGACTGTCTTCTGCTGGTCTTCCTGTTGAGTCAGTGCCGGCGCGGTCGGTTCACGGCCGGCGGGCGGCGGCGTCGGCCTTGTCGACACCGTCCCAGACGTTCCGGTACCAGGGGCGGTCGGCGCCGCCGGACTCGGCGCGGGCCTTCCTGGCGGAGTCCGGGTCGACGACGACGAACCCCGTCTCCCCCGGCATCACGTAGTGCAGCCGCAGCCGGACCTGCTGCTCGGCGTAGGCGTCGTCCTGCCAGCGCGCCTTGAGGTCGCGCAGCTCCTCGACCCGGTCCCGGGTCTCCTGCTGCTCCCGCCGCAGATCGGCGATCTCGGCGCGCTGGGCGACGTACTGCCGTATCGGATAGGCGAGCGCCACGACGAGCGAGCAGAGCACCATCGCGAGCAGCGCGGCCCGGCCGGTCAGCCGGGAGCGACGGGCCTGGCGCTTGGTCTGCGAGCGGTAGACCCGGGCCGCGGTCTGTTCCCCGATGATCCGGATCCTGGTCGCGGTGGAGAAACGGTCCCGGTCCTTCACCGCCATGTCTGTCCCCGCTTCCCGTCCACACGTGCGTACGTCCCCGCACACGGTACGGGACCGAGTACGGGGACGTACGTACGACGCTGCCTGTGACGGCGGCGCTCAGCCCTTGAAGCGCGGGAAGGCGCTGCGGCCGGCGTACACCGCGGCGTCGTCGAGGATCTCCTCGATGCGCAGCAGCTGGTTGTACTTCGCGACGCGCTCGGAGCGGGCCGGGGCGCCGGTCTTGATCTGGCCGCAGTTGGTGGCGACGGCCAGGTCGGCGATGGTGACGTCCTCGGTCTCACCGGAGCGGTGGGACATCATGCACTTGAAGCCGTTGCGCTGGGCCAGCTCGACGGCGTCCAGGGTCTCGGTCAGCGAACCGATCTGGTTGACCTTGACGAGCAGCGCGTTGGCCGAGTTCTCCTCGATGCCGCGGGCCAGGCGCTCCGGGTTGGTGACGAACAGGTCGTCGCCGACGAGCTGCACCTTGTCGCCGAGCTTGGCAGTGATGGTGTTCCAGCCGTCCCAGTCGTCCTCGAACAGCGGGTCCTCGATGGAGACCAGCGGGTACGCCTCGACCAGCTCGGCGTAGTACTCGGTCATCTCGGCGGCGGTGCGGTTCTTGCCCTCGAAGGCGTAGGAACCGTCCTTGTAGAACTCGGACGCGGCGACGTCGAGCGCGAGCGCGATCTGCTCGCCCGGGGTGTAGCCGGCCTCCTTGATCGCCTCCAGGATGAGGTCGAGGGCCTCGCGGTTGGAGCCGAGGTTCGGGGCGAAGCCGCCCTCGTCGCCGAGGCCGGTGGCCAGGCCCTTGCTCTTCAGGACCTTCTTCAGCGTGTGGTAGACCTCGGCGCCCCAGCGCAGGGCCTCGGAGAAGGACTCCGCGCCGATCGGGGCGATCATGAACTCCTGGATGTCCACGTTGGAGTCGGCGTGCGAGCCGCCGTTCAGGATGTTCATCATCGGCACCGGCAGCAGGTGCGCGTTGGGGCCGCCCAGGTAGCGGAAGAGCGGCAGGTCGCTGGCCTCGGAGGCGGCGTGGGCGACGGCGAGGGAGACGCCGAGGATGGCGTTGGCGCCGAGCGAGCCCTTGTTGTCGGTGGCGTCCAGGTCGAACATGGCCTGGTCGATCAGGCGCTGCTCGGTGGCGTCGTAGCCGACCAGCTCCGGGCCGATCTGCTCGATGACGGCGAGGACGGCCTTCTCGACGCCCTTGCCGAGGTAACGGCCCGGGTCGCCGTCGCGGAGTTCGATGGCCTCGAAGGCACCGGTGGAGGCGCCGGACGGAACGGCGGCACGACCCGTGCTGCCGTCGTCGAGGCCGACCTCGACCTCGACCGTGGGGTTGCCTCGGGAGTCCAGGATTTCCCGGGCTACGACGACGTCGATGGACGGCACGAGCATCTCCTTCTTCAATGTGACGCTTCGGTGTGACGCGCGGGTCCGCAGGACCGCGTCGGCTCTGCGGGACCGAGCCTAACCGGCTCCGGGCGATCGGCCAGCCGATCGCCCACCCGCTGGACAGAACCGAGAGTAAATTGTTTCCGAACGAAACAAAGCCGATTTCGAAAAGGGGCCCGCCCCGGTGCGCACGGGGAACACGCACCGGGGCGGGAGTCGCGGCAGGCGCCGCCTACTTCAGGTGCAGCTGCTGACCCGGGAAGATCAGGTCGGCCTCGTCGACGATGTCGTCGTTCAGCTTGAACAGCTTCTCCCAGCCGCCCTTGACCTCGTGCTCCTCGGCGATGGAGCTGAGGGTGTCACCCTTGACGACCTTGTACTCGCCGTCACCCTTCTCGACCTTCTTGCCGGTGGGGGTGGTGACCGTCTTCTTCTCGGCCTTCTTCTCGGCCTTCGGCTCGGCGGCCGGGCGCTCGTCGGAGCGGGACGCCTTCTGCTCGGTGGAGCGGTCGGCGGTGGAGCCGCCGTCCTGGCTCTCGCCGGAGCCGCCGCCGGTGTTCGCGGCGTTCGAGAGGCCGGTGCCGCAGACCGGCCAGGCGCCCTTGCCCTGGCCCGCGAGCACCTTCTCGGCGATCTCGATCTGCTGCGCCTTGCTGGCCTGGTCGGCGGTGGCGGCGTACTGGGTGCCGCCGTAGCCGGCCCAGGTGGAGGCGGAGAACTGGAGGCCGCCGTAGTAGCCGTTGCCGGTGTTGATGGACCAGTTGCCACCGGACTCGCACTGGGCGACGGCGTCCCACTCGGCGTTGGTGGCGGCGGAGGCGTTGCCGGCCGCCATCAGCGGGGCGGCGACGGCGGCACCGGTCACGCCGGCGACGGCGATGACGCGAGTGGCCTTGGACGGACGACGGTGCTTGCCCTTGCCGGAAAACAGCATGGTTGATCCCCTCACCGACGCCTGCGAGGTGAGCTGTCGGGTTCGGGCCGGTTGAGTTGCCCGGCCGGGTTCCTCTCGGAACTCGGCTCCACCCCTAGCCGCTCCGGCAGAACTGCCCGGTGCGGCACTTACCTTGGGTCCCCCGCTCCTGCCTTCGGCGCTTTACGCGACGACTGTTCCCGTACGGCCGCTGGCAGGATTCGGCGTTGCGGCTGTCGGGGCCCGCGATGGCGAGCGGTCATGACCGTAGACACGCGCTCCGCGGATTTTCAAAGACGATCACGGCTTCTGAGACCTATCTCTCACGAGATCCAAAACGGACATAGAGCCTCTAACCGTGACGTGAACTCCCCCTACTTTTCGCCCGATTCGCCCGTGACCGTGAGCGTCTGACCGGGCAGGATGCGGTCGGGGTCGTGGCCGACGACCCGCTCGTTGTCGGAGTAGAGCGCGCGCCATCCGCCGTCGACGCCAAGGGAGTCGGCGATGGCCCAGAGATTGTCCCCGGAGCGGACGATGTAGGAGCCGTCGTCGGCGTCCCCCGGCCCTCCGTCACGCGAGGCGTGCCGGCCCGAGGTGCTGTCGGTGAGCCCCTTCCAGCGCCCGCCCTCGTCCGCGCTGTCGCCGCGATGCTTGCCGGAGCCCGACGAGCGGTCGGCGGCCTCCGGTTCGGCGGTGGCGTGAGGGTTGCTTTCGGGCGTTGTGTCCGTCTTGGCGGATTGATCCTTGCCGTCGGACGAGGCATCGGAAGAGCCCGACGAGGGCGAGGAGGACGGCGAAGGGGACGAACCGGACGTCTCGGGGGACGAGTCCGACCCCTCGGTCGACTCCGACGGAGACGGCGAAGCGGACGACTCGGACGAATCCGTCACGTTCGGAGACGTGGTCGACTCGGGCGTCTTGCCGGCGGAGGACTCGGCCGATTCCGGGGTCTCCGACTTCTCCGGGGACCGCGACTCCTCCGACGAGCCGTCACCGGTCGCGTCCGTGGCGCCGGTGGCCCCAGGGGGGTTGCCGAGACCCGCGAGCAGCCCGCAGGTCGGCCAGGCCGCGATGCCCTGGTCCGCGTACAGCTTCTCGGCGATTCTTATCTGCTGGGAGCGACTGGCCTGGTCGGCGCTGGCCGCGTACTCCAGACCGCCGTACCGCTCCCACGCCTCCTGGGGGAGCTGGAGGCCGCCGTAGTAGCCGTTGCCGGCGTTCTGGCTCCAGGCGCCGCCGGTCTCGCACTCGGCGACCTGGTCCCAGTTCGCCCCGGCCGCGTGCGCGCCGGTGGCGCCGAGCAGCGGGATGGCGATGGCGGAGCCGGTCACTCCGGCGGCGACGACCAGTGCGGGAGCCTGGCGGGGGCGGCGATGACGACCGTTCCCGGAGAGCATGCGACGACCTTTCACAGACGACGGGGACCGTGCGGCGGGTGATGCTCGTCGCCACACTGATTCGTGAACGTATAGGCAGATGATCGCTTGTCACAAGTTCATGCCGCGCAGATCACGTGAAGATCACAGAGTTGAGGGCGTGTCAGGTTTGCCTTGACGACGCACCGTTGCCGGGCGCTGACGCGGACGGCGTGAACGAGACGGGCAAAGTGCGCAGACCACGCATGATGAGACCGCCGCGCCAGCGCAGTTCGCCAGGGTCCGCGGCGAGGCGCAGGTCGGGGAGGCGGGTGAGGAGCGTGGCGAGCGCGGTCTGGCCCTCCAGCCGGGCGAGCGGGGCGCCGAGGCAGTAGTGGATGCCGTGGCCGTACCCCAGGTGCTGGCTGTCGCGGCGGGCCAGGTCCAGCGTGTCCGGGTCGGTGAAGCGCTCCGGGTCCCGGTCGGCGGCGGCCAGGACGACGAGGACGGGGTCACCCGCGGCGATCCGCTCTCCGCCGACATCGAGCGGCTCGGTGGCGAAGCGCCAGGTGGCCAGCTCCACCGGGCCGTCGTAGCGCAGCAGTTCCTCGACGCCGGTCTCCAGCAGGCCCCGGTCGCCGGCCGCCAGGGAGGACTGGAGGCGGGCGCGCTGCTCGGGGTGGGTGAGCAGGGCATAGGTCCCGTTGCCGACCAGGTTGACCGTGGTCTCGAAACCCGCGAACAGAAGGATGAACGCCATCGCCGCGGCCTCGTTCTCGGTGAGGTGCTCGCCGTGGTCGGAGGCGCGGATGAGACCCGAGATGAGGTCCTCGCCGGGTCCCGCCTCGGACGGCAGCGCGGCGCGCTTGCGGTGGATGAGGTCGGCGAGGTAGCCCCGCATCTTCTTGACCGACCGTGCGACGCCGCCGCGGGGGCCTCCGCCGTGACGGATCATCATGCCCGCCCAGTCCCGGAAGTCGTCCTGGTCCTCGCGCGGGACACCGAGCAGGTCGCAGATGGCGTAGATGGGCAGCGGGAAGGCGAAGTCGTGGATCAGGTCGGCGGAGCCGTCGGCCGCGAACCGGTCGATGAGGCCGTCTGCCAGCTCCTGCACCCGGGGCGCGAACTCGGCGACCCGCCGGGGGGTGAACGCCTTGCTGACCAGTCGGCGCAGCCGGGTGTGGTCCGGCGGGTCGATGTTCAGCAGGTGGGTCATCAGCTCGGCCTTGCGCTCCCCCGGGATGCCGGTCTTGCCCCTGGCGTGCGCGGGCTCGTCGTGGTGGGCCGGGTTCTTGGACAGCCGCGGGTCGGCGAGGGCCTGTTTGGCGTCCGCGTACCGGGTGACCAGCCAGGCCTCCACTCCGCTGGGCAGCCGGGTGCGGTGCACGGGGGCGTGTTCGCGCAGCCAGGCGTAGGCGGGGTAGGGGTCGGTGGCGAACTCCCAGGTGAACAGCTCGGGGGCGGGTCCGGCGGGCGGCGGGTGCGGGGTCACCCCTCGACCCCCCGGATCGTGTCCCGGTACGCCCGTGCCGCCGCTCTGAGGGCCGCCTCCGGGTCCGTGCCCTCGGACTCCGCGCGGGCGGCCAGGGCGAGGAGGTCGTAGCCGACGCCCTCGCCGGTGGGGAGGGGGACGTCGAGGCCGGCCTGGCGGACGCGGGAGGCGAGCTTGGCGGCGAGGGCGAGGCCGGGCTGGCCGAGGGGGACGCCCTCGGTGACCGAGGTGCGCTGCTTCTCGGCGGCCTTGGTGCGCAGCCAGTGCTCCCGCACGTCCTCGGGGGTGGCGGCGGTCTCGTCGCCGAAGACGTGGGGGTGGCGGTGGATCAGCTTGTCGACGATGGTGCCGGCCACGTCGTCGACGGAGAACGGCGCGTCGGGGTCCTCCTCGGCGATGCGGGCGTGGAAGACGACCTGGAGGAGGACGTCGCCCAGTTCCTCGCGCAGTTCGTCGCGGTCGCCGTCCTCGATCGCCTCGACGAGTTCGTAGGCCTCCTCGATGGCGTACTTGGCGAGGCCCTTGTTGGTGCGCTGGGAGGACCAGGGGCATTCGAGGCGGATGCGGTCCATGACCTGGACCAGGTCGAGGAGGCGGGCGCCGGGGAGGTCGTAGGAGGCGGGGAGCAGCTCCAGCTCGGGCATGTGGACCCGGCCGGAGCCGGCGAGGCGGGCCAGTCCGTCGGTGAGCGCGGGGTCGCCCTCGCCGGTCACCACGACCACCGCGGTGCGGCCGCCGGCGCAGGCGTCGACCAGGTCCCCGGCGGTGGGGGCGGCCTCGTCGACCCGTATCCCCGCCTCGCGCAGGTAGGGCAGCTGGGGGTGGGCGCCGTCGGCGCACAGTACGCGGTCGGCGGTGCGCAGGGCCTGCCAGGCGGGCCAGGAGAGCAGGCCGGGGGCGACGCGGTGGCTGGTGGTGAGGAGGACGATGCGGCCCGGGTCGGCGGGGGCCGCGTCGGCGGTCGTTGCGTTCACTCCCCGAACGTAACGCATGCCCCGGACGGCCCCCCCGAGTTGTCCACAGGGGGCCGCGCAGGACCGTTACGCCGTCTCCTGGCTCCTCGCGGCGGTGATCTCCCGCACCCACGGCGTCTCGGCGTTGACGCGGCTGCTCTTCTGGACGTCCCAGGCGCCGTAGCGCGGGTTGAGGTCGACGTCGAGCTTGGCGGATGCCTTGGAGAGGGCCTGCCAGAACTCGGGGCGGCTGGTGTCGGTGCCGAGGCTCTCGGCCAGCTTCTGGGCCTCCAGCTGGAGGCGGAGGTTGTCGTCGAGGCGCCCGGGGGCGACGCCGTACTGCTGGAGCCAGGCCGTCTCCAGCTGCTTCGGGCCGCCGGCCTGCTCCTCCAGGCCCGCGCGCATCGCCTGCACTTCCTTGCGGCTGACGCTCACACCGGCGTCCTGGGCGGCGCGGTGCAGGACCTGGTCCAGGACCATGCCGTGCAGGGTGTCGCGGGTGAGGGTGCCGGTCTGGGCGACGACCTGCTGGTACTGGGTGTCGTCCGGGACGGCGGCCCGCTGCGCCGCGCGTACCTCGTCGACGCGGTTCTCCAGCTGGGAGACGGTGATGCGCTGGTCGCCGACGACGGCCGCGGCGCCCGGATGCGCGTCGCTGCCGCAGGCGGTGAGCAGGGGTGCCGCGGCGGCGATCGCGGCGGTGAGGAGGAGCGCGGGGCGACGGCGGCGGTGCAAGGAGACCTCCCGTTGGAGATTGTGCGACGGTGCACAAGGTCTTGCGATGATCGATGTTAGGCAGTGGCCCGGCTCTGGCCAACCCATTGGACCAACGATTCACCTGGACTTCGGGCACCGCCCCGCCGCCGCGCGTCGGCGGGGTCCTCAGCCGCGCATCCGGCCCAGCCAGTGGAGCGTCCGCCGGACGTCGGCGGCGAGCGGGTGGCCGGGGCCGTGGACGCGCTCCACGTCGTGCAGCAGCCGGGCCAGCGTGTCGTGGGCGCCGGGGCGGTCGCCGAGGGCGAGCAGCAGGTGGCCGACGCGGCGGCGGACGTCGTGGGCGAGGTCGGGGTCGCCGGCGACGTACTGGTTCTCGTAGTACGGGAGCAGCGCGCGGTACTCGGCCAGGGCGGCGGCCGGTTCGCCGAGCTGTTCCAGGCACTGGGCGGCGTCGTAGCGGTGGCGCAGGGACTGCGGGTCGGCGTGGCCGGCCTCGGCGGCGCGTTCGTCGGCGAGGCGGCGCAGTTCGGGCAGGGCGCGCCGGTACTGGCCGTCGTCCATGAGGGTGGCCGCGTACTGCTTGCGCAGGGTGCGGACGACCGGGGAGCGTTCGCCGTGCTGTTCGGCGGCGGTGGGCAGGATGGCGCCGAGGATGTCGACGGCCTGGGTGATGCGGCCCTCGCCGAGGAGGCGTTTGACCTCGTCGACGGCGCGGGCGACGTCCGGCTTGGCGGCCTCCGCGGTGGGCGGCACGGGGGCCGGCTGCGGGGCGGGGGTGCGGGCGCGGTCGGGCCAGGGGGCGTGCGGGCGGACGAAGGGACGGGTGGGGTCCAGCGCGCGGCCGGTGGGCATCCCGCGGGCGGGGAGCAGCAGCGCCAGGTGTTCGTAGACCTCCTGGGCGGAGTCGGGGCGGTGCTGCGGGTCCTTGGCGAGCAGCCGCAGGACGAGGGCTTCGAGCGCCTCGGGGACCTCGGGGCGGACGCGGCGCACGGGCAGCGGCGGTTCGTACAGGTGGCGGTGGAGCACGCCGAGCGCGGTGGAACCGGCGAACGGCACGTCGCCGCTGAGCAGTTCGTGCAGGACGACGCCGAGTGCGTACAGGTCGGTGTACGGGCCGACGGCGCCGCCCATGGCCTGCTCGGGCGACATGTAGGCGGGCGAGCCGATGGGGGTGCCGGTATGGGTGAGGCGGGTGGTGTCGGCGTCCATGACGGAGGCGACGCCGAGGTCGAGGACGGTGACGGTGCCGTCCTGCTTCACCATCACGTTGCGCGGTTTGAGGTCGCGGTGGACGATCGGCACGGCGTGCACGGCGCTCAGTACGGCGCACAGTTGCGCGGCGACCGCGACGGCCCACTGCCACGGGTAGGGGTCGTGTTCGGCGAGGTGGTCGGCGAGGTCGGCGCCGTCGACGTACTGCATGACGAGGAAGAGTTCCTCGCCCTCGCTGCCCGCGTCGTGCACCGTGACCAGGCCGGGGTGGTCGACCTGGGCGGTGACCCGGCACTCGCGGACGAACCGGCGGCGCAGTTCGTCGGCCTCCTGCCCGGCGACCTTGTCGGGGCGCAGCAGCTTGACGGCCACGCGCCGGTCGAGCCGTCGGTCATACGCCGTCCAGACCTGGCCCATGCCGCCCTGCCCGACGAGTTGGGACAGCTCGTAGCGGTCGGCGACGACGCGTCCTGTCGCGCCGGTCGCCTGCCGCGCGCTCACGTTCCGCCCTGGGGGCCGGCGCCACCGTTGCCGTCGTGGCGGCGCAGGTAGTCGCTGAGTTCGTCGAGTTCGGCGCGGACCTGGTCGATGCGGGCGGGCGGGGGCGGCGCCTGCCGCGGGGGCGGCGGTGTGGTCCGCGGCGGGGCGTTCTGCGGCACGGTGGTGGCCGTGAACGGCGAGGAGGGCTGCTGCGGGTAGCCGTAGCCTGGGGTCGGGGTCGGGGCGTAGCCGCCGTACCGCTGCTGCTGGAAGTGGCGCACGTCGGCCGCGATGTAGTAGGCGATGACGGCCACGAGTGTGATGAGCAGCAGCGCGAGTCCGGTGTAGCCGCCGGGGGTGTGGATCTCGTCGCCGGGCTCGGTCCCGATCAGCACGATGCTGAGGATGTCGACGGCCAGGACCGCCACGAACAGGCCCCAGTCCACGGACCTGCGGGTGACGACCGCCAGCCGCAGCAGCATCACCCAGGTGAGGAAGCCGCAGGTGAGGACCGACAGGGTCACGAACAGCACGCGCATGGAGACCAGATACCCGGGTGAGGGCGGCTGCTTCACCGGCTGCGTGTAGCCGTGGCCGTGCATGGCTGCTCCTGGTACCTGGAACGGGCGGATGTCGCGTCGAGCGTATAGGCCGACACCGACGGGCGGCCCCGGGTTGTACCGAACCGTTGTCGACCTGATCACTCCGGCCGGCCGGGGGCGGTGTCAGCCGCCGCACTGGCGGAGCATCGCCTCGCGGTCGGGTGCGGTCACCGCCAGTTCGTACTTGGCGGCGACCTGGGCGAAGCGGACCGCGTACGCGCACCGGACCGGCTTGGCCGGCGGGAGCCAGGAGGCGGGTCCGGAGTCGCGCTTGGCGGAGTTGGCACGGCCCTGGACGGGGATCAGGTTGAGCGGGTCGTTGGCCAGTTGCTCGCGCTTGCTCTCCGTCCATCGCGAGGAGCCCATCTGCCAGCTGTAGGACAGCGGCACGACGTGGTCGATCTGGACCTCGCTCGCCTCCTGCTTGCGCCACTCGATGGTCGTGCCGGTGTAGGGGTCGTCGAGGCTCATCGCGACGACCACGCAGTCCGAGCCGGAGCGGAAGCGGACCTCCTGGCCGTCGCGCTTGAGGAGGTCGTTGCGCGTGTCGCAGCCGTTGCGGGCGAGGGGGACGCCGTCGGCGGAGTCCATCCAGGCGTAGCCGAACTCGTCGCGGTCGTATCCCGTCTTCGGGCCGCGGCCCTTGGTCTCCAGGTCCTCGATGAGCCCCCGGGCGGTGGCCTCGGGGCCGTCGCCGGTGACCGGGGCGAGGCCGGGGCCGGTGCCGTCCGGGTTGCGCAGCGGGCTGACGGCCGGTCCGGCGGCCGGGGCGGCGGCGCCGCTCTCGGTGGGGGCGGCCGCGTCGCCCTCCAGGCCCTCGCATCCGCTGACCAGGGCCAGTGCGAGGGCCGCGCCCGCGGTCCATCCGGTACGGATCCTGCTGTGCCGCGTCATGCGCGTCCCTCCCCCGACTCGATCGCTGGTATCACCGTAGCGACGGAGAGGTCCAGACCATAGAGGGCTTAATTGGGCATGTCGGACATACCTGCCGTACCTTCGAAAGTGAGTCACGTCTCGGAAGGAGCTGCTGCATGGGCATCCTCGACAAGGTCAAGAGCATGGCCGGCAAGGACAAGGACAAATCAAGGAAGATGTCCGACGCCGCCGAGCGCCAGGTCAACCAGCGGACCGGCGGCAAGTACGAGAAGCAGGTCGACGCCGCGCAGCAGCAGGCCGAGGGGAAGCTCGGCTTCGGGCGCGAGGGCGGCGACCGGCCGGAGCAGCGGTAGCCGCTCCGCACGTCCACAACCGCCGAAGCCCGTCCACGGGACGTGTCCCCTGGACGGGCTTCGCGTTTCCGCCCTCCGCCACGTCCAGTCCGGCTCGCGCTACGACCCCAGGATCGAGGTCAGGAACTCCCCCACCCAGCCGAGCAGTTCCCGCCCGAGCAGCGGCTTGCCGCCGACCTTCGCGGTCTTCGGGCGCGGTACGAGGACCTGGCGGGTGCCCGCCTTGATGACGCTGCCGGGGTAGAGCCGCTTCAGCCTCAGCTCCTGGGACTCGCGCAACTCCACCGGCGCGAAGCGGATGTTGTTGCCCTGGAGCACGATCTCACCGACGGCGCACGCCCGCGCGAGCATCCGCAGGCCCGCGACCAGCAGCAGGTTCTCCACCGGCTCGGGCAGCTTGCCGTAGCGGTCGACGAGTTCCTCGCGTACCGCCTTGATGTCCTCCTCGCTGTTGGCGGAGGCGATGGACCGGTACGCCTGCAGGCGCAGCCGCTCGCCAGGCGCGTAGTCGTGCGGGACGTGCGCGTCGACCGGCAGCTCGATCTTGACCTCCAGCGGCGGCTCCTCCTCCACACCGCCCTCCAGCGAGGCCCGGTAGTCGGCGACCGCCTCGCCGACCATGCGCACGTACAGGTCGAAGCCGACGCCGGCGATGTGGCCGGACTGCTCGCCGCCGAGCAGGTTGCCCGCGCCGCGGATCTCCAGGTCCTTCATCGCCACGTACATGCCCGCGCCCATCTCGGTGTGCTGGGCGATGGTGGCGAGCCGCTCGTGCGCCGTCTCCGTCAGGGGCTTCTCCGGCGGGTAGAGGAAGTACGCGTAGCCGCGCTCCCGTCCTCGGCCGACCCGGCCGCGCAGCTGGTGGAGCTGGCTGAGGCCGAAGTTGTCGCCGCGCTCGACGATGAGGGTGTTGGCGTTGGAGATGTCGATGCCGGACTCGACGATGGTGGTGGAGACGAGCACGTCGAACTTCTTCTCCCAGAAGTCGACGACCACCTGCTCGAGGGCCTGCTCGGACATCTGGCCGTGGGCGGTGGCGATGCGCGCCTCGGGGACGATCTCGCGCAGCCGGGCCGCCGCGCGGTCGATGGACTCGACGCGGTTGTGGATGTAGAAGACCTGGCCCTCGCGCAGCAGCTCGCGGCGGACGGCGGCGCCGATCTGCTTCTGCTCGTAGGGGCCGACGAAGGTCAGCACCGGGTGGCGCTCCTCCGGCGGGGTGGTGATGGTGGACATCTCGCGGATGCCGGTGACCGCCATCTCCAGGGTGCGCGGGATGGGGGTGGCGGACATGGTCAGCACGTCGACGTTGGCGCGGAGCTTCTTCAGCTGCTCCTTGTGCTCGACGCCGAAGCGCTGCTCCTCGTCGACGATGACCAGGCCGAGGTCCTTGAACTTGGTCTCGGAGGAGAACAGCCGGTGGGTGCCGATGACGATGTCCACCGAGCCCTCGCGCAGGCCCTCCAGGGTCGCCTTCGACTCGGTGTCGGTCTGGAAGCGGGACAGCGCCTTCACGTTCACCGGGAACTGGGCGTACCGCTCGCCGAACGTCCCGAAGTGCTGCTGGACCAGGAGGGTCGTCGGCACGAGTACGGCGACCTGCTTGCCGTCCTGGACCGCCTTGAAGGCGGCGCGGACCGCGATCTCGGTCTTGCCGTAGCCGACGTCGCCGCAGATCAGGCGGTCCATGGGGACCGTCTTCTCCATGTCGTCCTTGACCTCGGCGATGGTGGTGAGCTGGTCCGGGGTCTCGGCGTAGGGGAAGGCGTCCTCCAGCTCGCGCTGCCAGGGCGTGTCGGCGCCGAAGGCGTGTCCCGGGGCCGCCATCCGCGCGCTGTAGAGCTTGATCAGGTCGGCGGCGATCTCCTTGACCGCCTTCTTCGCGCGGGCCTTGGTCTTGGTCCAGTCGGCGCCGCCGAGACGGTGCAGGGTGGGGGCCTCGCCGCCGACGTACTTGGTGATCTGCTCCAGCTGGTCGGTGGGGATGTAGAGCCGGTCGCCGGGCTGGCCGCGCTTGGCGGGGGCGTACTCCACGACCAGGTACTCGCGGGTGGCGCCCTGCACGGTGCGCTGCACCATCTCGATGTAGCGGCCCACGCCGTGCTGCTCGTGGACGATGTAGTCGCCGGTCTCCAGGGTGAGCGGGTCGATGGTCTTGCGGCGCCGGGCGGGCATCCGCGCGCCCTCGCGGCCCGCGGCCTTCTGGCCGGTCAGGTCGGTCTCGGTGAGGACGGCGAGCCGGAGGGTCCGGTCGACGAAGCCGTGGTCGATCGAGCCGCAGGCGACGTGCACGACGGAGGGGCTGAGGGTGCCCAGGTCGCCCGTTTTCCCATGGGACGCAGTGAGCCGGGCCGCGATGCCCTCGCCGCCGAGTACCTCGACGGTGCGGGCGGCCGGGCCGTGGCCCTCGGTGACGTAGACCGCGCGCCAGCCGTCGGCGAGCCAGCCCTTGGTGTCGGCCAGTGCCTTGGCGGTGTCGCCGCGGTAGGTCTCGGTGGCGTGCATGCCGAGCTTGAGGGTGTCGGCCTCGTCGAGGGCGTCGTCGGCGGCGAACGGCGACACCGACCACCACATCATGTCCAGCTCGCGGGCCCGGTCCCGGACGTCGGCGATGGACCACAGGGAGGCCGCGTCGACGTCGATCGGCGCCTCTCCGCCGCCGGCGGTGGCGGCCCAGGACGCCTGGAGGAACTCCTGCGAGGTCGCCACCAGGTCGGCGGCGCGGGTACGCACCCGCTCCGGGTCGCAGACCACGGCCATGGCGCCCTTGGGCAGCACGTCGAGGAGCAGCTCCATGTCGTCGACGAGGACGGGGGCCAGGGACTCCATGCCCTCGACCGCGATGCCCTCGGCGATCTTGCCGAGCAGTTCGCCCAGCTCGGGGTGGGCCTCGGCGAGGGCGGCGGCGCGCTCGCGCACGTCCGGGGTCAGCAGCAGCTCGCGGCAGGGCGGAGCCCACAGGCCGTGTTCGGCGACCTCCAGGGAGCGCTGGTCGGCGACCTTGAAATAGCGGATCTCCTCGACGTCGTCGCCCCAGAACTCGACGCGGAGGGGGTGCTCCTCGGTCGGCGGGAAGACGTCCAGGATGCCGCCGCGGACGGCGAACTCACCGCGCTTCTCCACCAGCTCCACGCGCGCGTACGCGGCTGCCGCGAGGGCTTCCACGATCTCGTTCAGGTCGGCGGTCTGTCCGGTGCGCAGGGCCACCGGCTCCAGGTCGCCGAGGCCCTTGACCTGCGGCTGGAGTACGGACCTGACGGGCGCCACGACGACGGAGACCGGGCCGGTCTCCGGGTCGTCGGGGCGGGGGTGGGCCAGGCGCCGCAGGACGGCCAGGCGGCGGCCGACGGTGTCGCTGCGCGGGCTGAGGCGCTCGTGCGGGAGGGTCTCCCAGGAGGGGTACTCGACGACTCCCTCGGGGGGCAGGAGGGAGCGCAGGGCCGCGGCGAGGTCCTCCGCCTCGCGACCCGTCGCCGTCACCGCCAGGACGGGACGGGACGTCTCGCGGGCCAGGGCGGCGATGGCGAAGGGGCGGGCCGCGGGTGGGCCGACCAGATCGACGTGCATGCGGTTGCCGTCTGCGGCCGCCGAGATCGCTTCCGCGAGGGCGGTGTCCTTGACGACGGCGTCGAGCAGACCGTGCAGGCTCATGGAGGGGGCGCTTTCCGTCCTGGGGTGGGGCAACACGAGTAGCCCGACGCGCGTGGGGCCGGGGGTGTCCAGCGTACGTCGCCTGGCGCGGGTGCGTCGGGGGCTGTGGATGACGCCGGGTGCGGGGTGGGCGGCGTCGCGGTGGCCGTACCAGGGGGCTCCGCACCCTGGACCCCCCGGGCCTATGCCCACCCACCACCCGACTCGGTGGGGGGGAAAGGTGGACGCCCGGGGTGACGGACGGCCCGGTCGGATGGAAAGGGGACGCCCGGAGGGACGGACCGCTCGGTGGGATCGGAAAGGGACGCCCGTAGTGCACCCGCAAAAGAGCCGGCGCCGGGAGCCTCGTGGCTTCCGGCGCCGGGTTCCCCCGCAACCCCCGTGTGCGGTGGCTGTCGGGTGCTACTCCGTCGCGATGGCGTTCAGGACGTTCATGCGGCCCGCGCGGAAGGCCGGGACCAGGGCGGCGAACAGGCCCACGAAGGCCGAGCCGATGAAGACGCCGATGATCGTCGGCCAGGGGATGTCCAGGACGTTCAGTCCCTCCAGGGCGAGGAGCTTCTGCGCCGTGGCTCCCCAGCCCATGCCCAGTCCGAGGCCGAGCAGCGCGCCGAAGAGGGCGATGACGACGGACTCCATGCGGATCATGCGGCGCAGTTGGCGGCGGGAGAGTCCGATCGCCCGCATCAGGCCGATCTCGCGGGTCCGCTCGACCACCGAGAGGGCCAGGGTGTTCACCACACCGAGGACCGCGACGATGATCGCCAGGGCGAGCAGGCCGTAGACCATGTTCAGCAACTGGCCGACCTGGTCCTTCAGCTCCTGCTTGTAGTCGGTCTGGTCGGCCACCTGGTACTGCGGGTAGGCGTCCATGGACTTCTTCAGCGCCGCGTACGCCTGGTCGCTCTTGCCGTCCTCGGCCTTGGCGAACATGATCGTGTTCGGCGGGACGCTCTCGGCCGGCAGGTACTTCCGCATCGTGTCGATGCTGATGTACCGGGCGCCCTGGTCGATGGCTACGTCGTCGCTCGTGATCGCGGCGACCTTGAGCTTCGCGGTCTCGCCGCCCTTGAAGGCGACCGAGAGGGTGTCGCCGACGTGGACACCGTGCTTCTCGGCGTAGTCCGAGCCGACGGACATGGCGTCCGCCCCGTAGGCGGCGGAGAGCTTGCCCTCGGTCGTGGCGCGGCGGACGTCCTCGGCGTAGGTCGGGTCGGCGGCCGTGACGCCGTCGTCGTCGGTCTTGCCGTCGGGCGAGGTCAGCGTGGCGTCGAGCATCTTGTAGCGGGTGACGTGCTCCAGGCCGGGCGTGTCCTGCATCGCCTTCTCGGCCTTCGGCACGATCCGCTGGTTGCCCTGGACGATGAAGTCCGCGCCGACCGTCTTGTCCAGCTCGCTGGTGGCCGAGGCGACCATGGAGGAGCCGACCACGGAGAGACAGGCCACCAGCGCGAGGCCGATCATCAGGGCGGCGCCCGTGGCACCGGTGCGGCGCGGGTTGCGCAGGGCGTTGCGCTCGGCCAGCCGGCCGACGGGGCCGAAGGCCCGCAGCAGCACCGCGCTGATGACCCGGACCACGAAGCCGGCCAGCAGCGGGCCGATGACGACGAAGCCGATGAGGGAGAGCACGATGCCCGCGCCGAGCATCAGCGAACCCTCGCTCGCCTTGTCGGCGCCGGCCGCCGTGAGCAGGGCCGCGGCACCGGAGCCGGTGAGCACCAGGCCGATCAGGCCGCGTATCCAGCCGGCCTTGACGTCGGCCGGCGTACCGGCGTCGCGCAGGGCGGCCATCGGGGAGATCTTGCCGGCGCGGCGGGCCGGCAGGTAGGCGGCCAGGACGGTGACCACGACGCCGAGGACCAGGCCGATCACGGGGGTCGCCGTCTTGATGGTCAGGTCGTCGGTGGACAGGTTCATGCCCGCGGCGGACATCAGCTTCATCAGGCCGATGGCGATGCCGACTCCGGCCGCGACGCCGAGGACGGAGCCGACGATGCCCAGGAGCAGCGCCTCGACCAGCACGGAGCGGTTGACCTGCCGGCGGGAGGAGCCGATGGCCCGCATCAGGCCGATCTCGCGGGTGCGCTGGGCGACCAGCATGGAGAAGGTGTTGATGATGAGGAAGATGCCCACCAGGAACGCGATCCCGGCGAAGCCGAGCATGGCGTACTTGATGACGTTCATGAACTCGCCGATGCCCTCGCGGTTCTCGTCGGAGTTCTCCTTGGCCGTCTGGACCTTGTAGGCGCCGTCCAGGGACGAGGCGACGTTCTGCTTGAGCCGCGTGTCGGAGACACCGGCCTCGGCGGTGAGGTTGAGCTGGGTGAACTTGCCGGTCGCGCCGAGCAGTTCGCTCTGGGCGGTGGCCGTGTCGAAGTAGACGACGGCGGCGCCGGGGTTGGTCACCGTGAAGGAGGCGATGCCGACGATCTCCGCCGTGAAGTCGCCGGTCTGCGCGATGGTGCGCAGTTCGTCGCCGAGCTTCAGGTCGTGCTTGTCGGCGGTGTCGGCGTCGACCATCACCTCGGTGGGCCCGCGCGGGGCGTGCCCGGTGGTGATCTCCATCGACCGGAGGTCGTTCTTCGTCCAGTTGCCGGCGATCGTCGGGGCGCCGTTGGTGGCGCCCACGTTGTCGTTGTCGCTGTTGACGACCGTCACGTTCATCGAACTGACGACGCCCTCGGCGGACTTGACGCCCTCGGTGGCCCGGGCCCGCTCCAGTGCGGCGGCCGGGAGGGCCTCGGGCACGCCGTTCTGCGGGGTGTCCTCGGCCTTGGCGTCCTTCGGCATGACCGTCACGTCGGACGAGGTGACCGCGAAGAGCTTGTCGAAGGTGGTGTTCATCGTGTCGGTGAACACCAGGGTGCCGCACACGAACGCCACCGACAGCAGCACCGCCACCGCCGAGAGCGCCATCCGGCCCTTGTGCGCGAGGAAGTTGCGCATCGAGGTCTTGACGACGGTCATGACGTGCGCCCCCGGGCGTCGAAGTCCTTCATGCGGTCGAGGACGGCGTCCGCGGTCGGGCTCAGCATCTCGTCGACGATCCGGCCGTCGGCGAGGTACAGCACCCGGTCCGCGTAGCTCGCGGCGACCGGGTCGTGGGTGACCATGACGATGGTCTGGCCCAGTTCGGTGACCGAGCGGCGCAGGAAGCCCAGCACCTCGGCACCGGCGCGGGAGTCGAGGTTTCCGGTGGGCTCGTCGCCGAAGATGATCTCGGGTCGGGCGGCCAGTGCCCGCGCCACCGCGACCCGCTGCTGCTGGCCGCCGGAGAGCTGGGTGGGCCGGTGCTTGAGCCGTCCGGCCAGCCCCACGGTCTCCACGACCCGGTCCAGCCACGCCTTGTCGTACTTACGGCCCGCGATGTCCATGGGCAGCGTGATGTTCTCGATCGCGTTGAGCGTCGGGAGCAGGTTGAACGCCTGGAATATGAAGCCGATCCGGTCCCGGCGCAGCCGCGTGAGCTTCTTGTCCTTGAGGCCGGTGATCTCGGTCTCGTCGAGGTAGATCTGCCCGCCGGTGACCGTGTCCAGACCGGCCAGGCAGTGCATCAGCGTGGACTTGCCGGAGCCCGACGGCCCCATGATGGCGGTGAACCGACCGCGGTCGATGTCCACGTCCACGTGGTCGAGGGCGACCACCCGCGTCTCACCCGACCCGTAGGCCTTCACGACCTGCCGCGCTCGCGCGGCAACGGCCGTACGCCCTCCGGTGCCCCCGTGCGTGGGAATACTTACGGCCGATGTCATGTCAAGTCTCCTATGTCGGTCATCGAGTGAGCCGCCGGTGCCCCGTTGGACTGCCGCGGGTGCGCCGTGCCGCTGTCTCGAAGAGTCTGTCCGGAACCGTGGGGCGGGCGCGCTGGTGTTCAGCGCACTCTTTTCCTGGGGAAAACCCCACCCCCACGGGTCCGGTTTGCCGCCCCCCAGCGGCGTAAGGCCAGATTAAGGACGACGCCCGGTCCCTCTCGTCCTCCGCCGGTACGAACCCTCCCCGAGCCGTAGTACGGAGGTACCCCTAGGGGCAGTCCACCCTTCGGTGGAGCGGTCTCAGGGTCGCTCTCCACCCCGAGACGCACCAAGCCTCCACCCTCCCGTCACGTGAGGGGCAAACCAGCACGTCGGCCAGGTCGTACCGACCGACCAGTTCGGCCAAAAGGCAGCGCTCCAGGTGACTGACGAGTAACGTGCGTGGCTCCCCACCCCCCACCTCCCCCTGCGGTCCGCCGCTCGGACCCAGCCGCGCAAGGAGAACCGGGATGTCCTACGACCCGTCCCCGTCGTATCCCCACCACCCCCCACCGCATCACCCCGCACCCCCGTACCCGCCCCACGCCCCGACGCACCACACCCCGTCCCACCGCGCCCCGACCCACCACACCCCGACCCGGCGCGCCCCGCGGCGCGACCCGCTGGGGCACCACAGCGACCTGCGGATCCTGCGCAGCGCCTACCGCTGGCAGCGGCGCACCGCCACGCTCACCGCGCTCGGCTACTTCACCCTGTTCCTGATCCTGTCCGCCTGCGCGCCCGGATTCATGACCGGCACCGTCGCCGACGGACTGCCCACCGGACTGCTGCTCGCCCTGGTCCAACTGCCCGTCACCTGGCTGGCGATCGCGCTCTACGAGCAGACCGCCCGGCGCCGGGTGGACCCGCTCGCGGACCGCATCCGCAAGGAGGCCGAACTGAACGCCCGGCGGGAGGCGGGACGATGACGGAGTTCAGCGGCAACGCGCAGACCATGTCCCTGGTCGGCTTCACCGCGGTCGCCACCGTCACGCTGCTGCTGTGCGTGATGACCGGCCCCGACCGGGACGACCTCGACGAGTTCTACACCGGGTACAGCTCCCTGTCCCCCATGCGCAACGGCCTCGCGATCGCGGGCGACTACATCTCGGCGGCGTCCGTCCTCGGCACCAGCGGCGTCATCGCCCTGTTCGGCCACGACGGTGTCGTGCTGGCGCTCAGCACCGCGCTCTCCCTGATGCTGCTGATGTTCCTGCTGGCCGAACCCCTGCGCAACGCGGGCCGGTTCACCATGGGCGACGCGCTCGCCCGCCGGATGCCCGGCCGCAGCGTCCGCGTCGCCACCTGCGCCGTCACCCTCGCCGCGCTGCTGCCGCTGATGCTGGTGCAGCTCGCGGGCACCGGCCAACTGCTCGCCTTCGTCCTCGGCTTCTCCGGCGAGTCGCTGGAGACCGGGTGCATCATCGGGCTGGGCGTGCTGATGATCAGCTACGCGGCGATCGGCGGGATGAAGGGCACCGCCCTCATCCAGATCCTCAAGATCGTGATGCTGCTCGGCTCGGGCGCCGTGGTGGCCGTACTGATCCTCAACCGCTTCGGCTGGGACCCCGGCGCGCTGTTCGGCGCGGCGGCGGACCGCAGCGGGGTCGGCTCGGCGTTCCTGCACTCGGGTCTCCAGTTCGCCGGCGGGCCCCACCCCGACGCGGACATGATCACCGCGCACCTGACGGTCGTACTCGGCGGCGCCTGCCTCCCGCACATCACCATGCGCATGTACACCGCCTCCTCGGCCCGCCAGGTGCGCCGGTCGATGTCCTGGGCCGTGTCCAGCGTGGCGCTGTTCGTGCTGGTCGTCACGGTCATCGGCTTCGGCGCGACGGCGCTGCTGGGGCGGGCGGTCGTGGCCGCGGTCGACCCGCAGGGCAACACCGCCTACCTGCTGGGCTCGCAGGCCGCCTTCGGTGCGGAGGTGTCCACCGCGGAAACGTTCCTGTTCACCATGGTCACCACGGCCGTCTTCCTCACCCTGCTCGCCTCCGTCGGCGGCATGATCCTCGCCTGCGCCAACTCCCTGGCCCACGACGTGTTCGCCACCCGCGTGCAGGAGATGTCACCGCGCCGCGAGATGGCCCTCGCCCGCGTCTCCGCGCTGGCCGTCGGCGTCCCGGCGATCGTCCTGGCCACCCTGGTGCAGCACCGCAGCCTGCAGCCGCTGGTGACGCTGTCGTTCTGCCTGGGCGCCTCGGCCATCGCCCCCGCCCTGGTCTACGGCCTCTTCTGGCGCCGCTACACCCGCACCGGGATGCTCGCCACCCTCATCGGCGGCTCGCTGGCCGTCCTGCTGCTGATGCCAGGCACCAACCTGGTCTCGGGCTCACCCGTCTCCGCCTTCCCCGAGGCCGACTTCAACTGGTTCCCGTTCACCACGACCGGTCTGGTCTCCATCCCGTTCGGCTTCGCCTGCGGCTGGATCGGCACCATGCTCTCCGGCCGGCGCAAGGCCGAGGAGCAGCGCCGGCAGTACGAGGCGGTGGAGGGGTGGATCCTGGCGGGGGCAGTGCGCAGGGGCGACTGACGACGCGGGACGCGGGGCGGGACGCGGGTGGCCCTACTCGACCGCCCGGCCGGTCAGCGAACTGAGATTGCTGCGTACGGAGGCCATCTGGGCCTGCAGTTCGTCCCACCGCTCCCCGTGCTCGCGCAGCACCCGCTCCGTCTCTCGGACGATCTCCTCCTGCCGCACCCGGGCCTCGGCGACCACCTCGGCCGCCCGGGCCCGGGCCTCCTCCCGCATCCGCCCGGCCGCCTCCCCCGCCTCGGCCAGCGCCCGCTCCGCCTCGCGCACCTCCTGCTCGGCGCGGGCCACCGCCTCCGCGTGGTGCGCGTCCAGCGCCTCGGCCCGCTCCTGCTCGGCCCGCTCCACTCCGGCCAGCCGCTCGGCGTGCTCCCGGCCCTGCTCCGCGAGCGTGTCGTCGGTGCGCGTGCGCGCCTCGCGCAGCACGGACAGCACCTCCCCGCGCCCCGCCTTCACCTCCCGCCGCGCCTGGATCCGCACCTCGTCGGCCTCCGCACGCGCCACGAGCAGCCGCTGCCGGGCCTGTTCGTCGGCCTCGGCGCGCACCACGCCGGCCTGCGCCCCCGCCGCTTCCAGCACGCCGTCGGCGTACGCCCGCGCTTCCCGCATCCAGTCGCCCCCCGCGTCGCGCGCCCGCTGCCGCACGGCCTCGGCCTCCTCCTCACAGAGCCGGAACAACCGCCGCGCGCCCTCCCCGAGCACCTCGTAGTCCTGCGAGGTGAGCTGGGCGACCTCGTCCAGCAGGTCACCCAGGTCCTCCTCCATCTCCCGGGCGAGCACGGTGAGACGGGCGGCCCGCTCCCAGGCCGCGTCGCGGTCGTCGGAGAGCGCCGCGACACACTCCTCCACCTGTTCCGGACGGTAGCCGCGCTCACGCCCGCGTACGGTCACGAATCCGTCGGGAGCCGCCGCTGCGCTGCTCATGCTGATCACCCCTGTGGTGAACCTGCCGCACTAAATGGACTTAACCGACTTTATGGATCGGATGTAAGCCCCCATAATGCGACACACCGCACGCGAAGGGCGGGGCCCGGTCGCCTCACGGCCGACCGGGCCCCGCCCTTCGATACGTCACGAACACCGCCGTGCGGCAGCAGCCCGTCCCGCAGCAGTCCGTCTCACGCAGGCCGTCTCACGCAGCCGTCTTACAGCAGTCCGTCCCACATCTGCTCCAGCAGCACCGACCACCAGCTCTCCGGCGAGCCGAGCGCAGCCGGGTCCAGCGCGGCCAGCTGCGCCTGGAAGTCGACGGTCCAGCGGCCCGCCTGCTCCTGGTTCAGACCGAACCTGAGCCGCCACATCCGGCCCAGCAGCGCCAGCGAACGCGCGAACTCCGGCAGCCCGGAGTTCACGAACTGCGGCGGCACCGGCGCACCGCCCGGCCCCGCCTCCACCGGCACGGCCACGATGGCCGCGGTGCCGTACTGCACACAGATCGCGCGGCCGAAGTCGCTGCCGACGACGAGGTACGAACCCGCGTCCGAGGCCGGCTGCACCCCTCGTTCGGCCGCCAGCTCCGCCAGCGTGGGCACCGGGCGCCCCGGCTGGGCCTGCGCCCAGAAGAACGGCCCCATGTCCATCGGCAGACCCGCGGCCACCAGCGTGTGCGCCACGACCGGCGGCACCCCCTGCCGGGAGACCGCGGCCTGCTCGAACCGGAAGACGCCCGGCCCGAACGCGCCGCCCAGCTCCTGCCCGATCGCCTCCGGCGGAACCGGCGGCGCCGGCTGCACCTGCGGCAACGGAGCGCGCACCGGCGCCGGACGGGCCGGCCCGTCGGCCACCTGGTGCAGCTCGCCCTGGTGCGCGAGCAGTTGCCGCATGCCCTGCTGCCGGCTCGCATGGTCCGTGCCGTACGGGGCGATCGAGGTGATCCTTGCCTGCGGCCACTGCTCCCGGATCATCCGCGCGCAGTACGCGCCCGGCAGCTCGCACGACTCCAGCTCGGTGTGCAGCTCCAGCACCTGGTCCGGCGGGACGTTCATGGAGCGCAGCTCGTGGAACATCTGCCACTCCGGGTGCGGCGTGCCCGGCGCCGAACGCCGGATCAGCTGCTGCTCGGAGCCGTCGTGGGCGCGGTAGCGGAGCACGGCCTGGTAGCCCGGACCGACGGTCGGCTGACCGGCGGGCGGCTGCGGATAGCCGTACGCCTGCGGCTGACCGGGCATCGGCTGCCCGGGCGGCGGCACGGCACCCGGCGGCATCGGCTGCCCGCCTCCGGGGACCCCCGGAGCGCCGGGCGGCGGCGGAGGCGCGCCGACTCCACCGGGCCCGCCGAGCGAGGGCGCGGCCAGCACGGTCTGCGCGTGGTGCACGGCACCGCCAGCGCCGCCCGAGGAGCCCTGCGCAGCGGGCGCACCAGGAGCGGCGGGCGGAGGCGGCGTGCCCGGAGCCGAGGGCGCGCCCGGCGCACCGGGGGCCCCAGGAGCGCCCGGAGCGCCCGGAGTCGCGGGGGCGCCGGGAGGCCCGGGAGGCCCCGGGGGCTGCGGCGCACCGCCACCCGTGCGGCCCGGGTCGGCCAGCATCGTGGCGGCGTGGTGCATGCCGCCCGGCGGCGTCCCACCCGGGGCGCCCGGAGCACTCGGCGGGGGCGGCGTACCGGGCGCCTGCGGACCGGGGGGCGTACCGGGCGGTGTGCCCGGTGCGACAGGGGGCTGCGGCGCGCCAGGCGGAGGCGGCGTGCCCGTTCCACCCTGCGCACCCGAGCCACCCGACTCACCCGAGCCACCCTGCGCACCCGAGCCGCCAGGCGTACCCGGCGCGCCCGGACCCTCGGGCCCGAGCGAAGACACCAACTGCGTAGGCACATACCCGCCGGCCGGCGCACCCGGCGCCGGAGTCCCCGACGGCGGCGGCGTGGCGCCCGGCCGCCCGCCCGGCACACCCGGGGCACCGGGCGGAGGCGGCGTGGTCGGGCCACCGCCACGGCGCGGCGGAGGCGCCGCCTTGCTGGTCGCGGCGTCGGCGATGTCCCCGGCGTCCGGCGCGCCCGGAGCCGGCGGCGCGGGCGTACCCGGAGCCGGGGTGCCGGGAGCACCGGCCGGGGTCGGAGGCGGAGGCGTCGCGGA
>NZ_JBHYJX010000045.1:0-67754 GCF_042740985.1 Streptomyces sp. NPDC058985
CTGCCCCCCACCCAAAACATCAAAAACACGAGGGGCGCGGTCCCCGCACACCGGGGTCCCGGAGGCGGGTCACCGCCTCCGGGACCCGGGCCTTTCGCCGGGGCGCCCTCACGCCCCGGCGGGCACCCGGTCCAGGAAGCCGAACACGGCGCTGATCCGGTCCTCGTCGTCCAGCCTGACCACGTCGAACCCGGCCACCGGTGCGGAGCCGTCGGCTTCGCTCACCAGTTCCCAGGAGAAGCGCGCCGTGTCGTGGTGCCCGTCCACGGCACCGGACAGCCGGAACACGAAGCCGGGGAACTGCTCGTGCGCCGCCGCGATCACGGCCGCGATCTGCTCGTGGCCGCGGACGTCGGCCAGGGGATCGGTGTAGCCGCCGTCATTGGTCCAGGCCGCGGCGACCGCCTCGGCCCGCGCCTCCGGCGCCGCGTTCCACGCCTCGAAGTAGCGGGCGACGGCGTCTTCGTGGCGGCGGGCGGGTGCGGATGCGGACATGGCGATCAGCCTCCATCGAGGTCGTGTGCGCTGGTCAGGGACCGGATCCCGGTCTCGGCGACCCGGTACCGCAACCATGCCCGCACCCGCGCGCACCGTCGATTACCCCCGGGGTCATGGCGGCGTCCCGCGCATCCGCCGGCGGACCGCCCGCCCGGAATCGGGACGGCCGCCGACGCGGGTCGGCTTTCGGCCATCAACGGCCGTGAATATGCCAGGAGACTGGCCGGAAATTCATGGTGACAGTGGTTCATCGGTGAACATACTCACCTCTAGGGCCTCTCACACCATGCGACAGAGCCCTCACGCACAGCACACGAGCCGCACAGACGCGCTGCCCGACCCGGCAGGCGGTGGGTGACGGGGGAGGGTAGCAGTGCACGACGAGTTCCTGTGCCACGTCACCGCCTACGGCGTCTGTGACGGCCGGCGCATCGGTGTCCCGCTCGGTACCTACCGGGCTCCCACCCTCGCCCTGGCCCTGTGGTGGCTGCGCGACCGCGCCTCCTGGATGGCCGAGCGGCTGGATCCGCAGCCGGACTCCCCCCACTTACCGCGCGCCGCCCTGACCCCGGTCGCCGACGACGCGCCCGACGTGCCGCGGGTGCTGCGCACCTGGTGCGCGGACGACCTCCAGCAGGAGCTGGTCGCCGACGAACTGGCCGCGGGCCGCCTGGTGCGGATCGCGACCAGCGACGACACCACCGAGTACGAGCTGATGGCCGAGTCCGTGGACGCCCTCCGCATGCAACGGGCCTCCCCGCCCCTCGTCGTCCCGGTGGCCTGACCCTCCGAGGACCCGCAGGACCTAAGTACCCGTCGGAGCCCGCCCCGCCCGCCGCCTGGCCCACCGTGCGAGCAGCGCGCCGAGCGCGCCCGCGACCAGCCCCCACAGCAGGGCGAGCCCCACCGCACTCCACAGGCGTGGCCGCAGGAAGAGCCGGCCGGACAGGCCGCCGCCCAGGTCGCCGATGCCGAGCACGGACAGCCCGTAGTGGGCGAAGACGCGGCCGACGAGGCCGATCATCAGGACCGTCAGGGCCAGGGCCACCGCCAGACGCACCGCGTGCAGCCAGACCGGCATCCGGGCCGGTGAGCGGAGCACCATGACGAACCCGGCCGCCACGACCAGGACCGCCGCGGCGACCAGCAGCCACCACATCCGCTCGTCCTGTTCCGTGAGCGTGCCCAGATTCACGGTCGAGACGTCCTCCGTGCGCAGCACCTCGTCCACCACCTGCGGCATCGGCAGCCCGAACGGCCCCTCGACCCGCCCGTTCCAGGTCGCGCCCAGGCCGATGGTCAGCGCCGGCCAGGCCAGGTTCGGCAGGCCGAGCAGCAGTACGGCGAAGGTGTCCGCCGGGTGCCCGCGCGTCCCGGCGACGACCAGGCCGACGACGACGCCGATGACGACGTAGGCGAGCAGCAGCGCGACCATCGCGTACGCCGCCGGCCGCACCGCCCCGTGCAGGCGCAGCAGCCGGCCGGGCAGCGGCGCCCCGCGGGAGACCAGCAGGGCCAGCACCAGCACGCCCGCCAGCCACAGCAGCCCGAAGAGCACGGTCAACGGCACGTCCGCGGTGAAACCGACGGTCGGCCGGACGCCGAACAGGTCGCCGAGGTCGCTCAGCACACCCTCGCCGAGGGACACCTCGAAGGTCTGGCGCGCGGCGAAGGCCAGCCCCAGGAGGGCGATCAGCCACAGGAACGCGATCCGCCCCGCCCAGCCGGCCAGCTCGGGGGCGCCGGCGACGGTGCGGTGGCGCAGCGGCCGCAGGAAGCCGTAGGCAATCGTCAGCGCACCGGTCAGGGTGACGGACAGCGGCATCACGGTCAGTCCCGCGTCGGTGTCGGCGAACTCCCCGGCGTCCCCGGCCAGTTCCAGCGCGCCGCCCAGGGCGGTGACGACGGTCGCCACGACCACCCGGGGAAAGGCGTTGTCGGGCAGGTTCGCGGCCCCGGCCGCCCACAGTCCGAGCGCCGCCACGACGCCCATGGCGACCAGGGCGGCCACCACGGTGCCCAGGGCCTGCGCCCAGCCGTGCCGGGCGGCCGCCCGGCCGGGGGGTGTGGTCCGGCCGGGGGTCCCGGAGGGGTTTCGCGCACTCACGCTGCCACGCTAAGCAGGCCCCGCCCGGCCCGCCCGCCGACTGGGCCGTCCGCGCGGTGGCCCGCCGTCCCCGGTCACGCGGCGCGGACGACCAGCGCGTGGTCGCCGAGCCCCAGCAGGCGCTCGGGCGCCACCTCGCCCCGGGTGGTGAAGACCGCGAGGACACGGCCCGTCGACGTGTCGAAGGCGGCGTCCAGCACCGTGCCGTGCGCGCTGCCGGCCTCGGTCAGGACCCGGTGCCCCAACAGGTCGTGGTGGCGCACGGCCGGCTCGGTGGAGCCCGTGGACCGCACCCGGACGGCGCTCGGCCCGATCGTCTCCACCGCGTCCCAGGCCAGCACCGTCTCCCGACGCAGGCGCCCGCCGCGGTACCGGACGTGGCTCACGGTGCCGGAGGCGATGTCGACGGTCAGGGACGCCACGGTGCCGAGCGGACCCGCCCCGGCGGCCGACGGCACCACCGGCAGCCCCCGCACCTCGGTGAACAGCATCACGGCAGCGAGCCCCGCCACGGGCCGGGCACACCGCCCACCAGGGAACTGAAGCCCGGCAGGTCGTCGGCGACGTGCCGGACGGCGTCCTCGGGCAGGACGAGGGCACGACCGGTGACCGAGAGCGTCCCGCCGCGCGGCACGTACACCCGCCGCCGGTGCCGGCCCGGCCCCGGCACGAACCGGCGGCTCGCCGCCACCCGGAAGCCGACGACCCGCCCGGCGGTGCCGCCCTCCACGACGACGTCGAGCACCGTGCCGACCTCGGCGCCCGCCTCGGTCAGCACGCGCGCGCCCAGCAGCCGGGCCCGCAGGGGCTGCTGCCGCGCCGTCATGGCCGCCGCGTCCACCAGGCCCCGCCGGTCGCGGATCATCACCGCGTCGTGGCCCAGCGCGGACACGCCCGCCCAGGGCAGGCCGTCCTTGAGGGGGCCGGACAGCAGCCCTCGCCCGGTCAGGGTGAAACCGGTGATCCGGGACGCGGCGGCGTCGCATACGGTGTCCTTGACGTGGGCGACGGCGTCGCCGCCGAGGGTCACCACCGGCCGGGTGGTGATGCTTCGCGCGGCCATCAGCTCGTTCATCGCACCCCTTCCCGCCTGCTCGGGTTCCCCGCTCCACTGTGACGATGCCCGCACTGGGAGAAAACGTGGACTGTGTCGCGCGGCTCGGGGTACGAGGACGGGTGCAGCAGCGTCCGGCCAGTCCGGCTTCCGAGAGAGACACGCATGACCGAGCACCTGGACGGGGCAGTGATACCTACTGGTTTCGACGTCCCCGTTGAACCGCTGAGGCGGGCGGCACACTACTCCGGTGAGCCGGGATGCATAGCGCAGGCGCGCGGCTTCGCCGCGCTCTTCCTCGACGAGCTGAGGACCGAGTGGTGCGCCGCGATCGGCGCCCGCTCCGACGGTGCGGTCCTGCTGGTGGTGAGTGAACTCGTGACCAACGCCGACCGCCACAGCAAGGGCCCGTACATCCTGGAGCTGGAGGGCACCGGCGCCTCGGTGGCGGTGAGCGTCTACGACAGCAGCGGCGCGGTGCCCGAGCGGTTCCCCAAGGACCCCGAACGGGTGGGGCACCACGGTCTGGAGATCGTGCACGCCCTGGCGGAGACCGTCGTCGTCGAACCCGTCCCGGTCGGCAAGCGGGTACGTGCCGTGATCCCGCTCACCCAGGCGTGAACGTGAGCGTGGTGCCCCTCAGGTGAGGAGCACCACGGAGAACCACGGGCACCGCGGGGTCAGGCGCAGCCCAGTTCGCCCAGCATGCCCTCGCGCAGCCGGGTGATGATCCGCTTGATCAGCCGGGACACGTGCATCTGCGAGCAGCCGAGCTCCGCGCCGATCTCGGCCTGGGTGGCCTCCTCGACGAACCGCATGTGGATGATCCGGCGGTCGCGCTCGCTCAGCTCGGCCATCAGCGGCGCGAGCGAGTGGAAGTCCTCGACTAGCCGCAGCCCGTCCTCCTCCACACCGATGAAGTCGGCCAGCACCGACTCGCCGTTCTCCGGGCCGTCGCCGGTCAGCGCCGCGTCCAGCGAGGACGAGTTGTAGCCGTTGGACGCGATCTGGCCCTCGATCACCTCGTTCTCGCCGATGTTCATCAGCGTGGCGAGTTCGGCCACGGTGGGCTCGCGGTCCAGGCGGGAGGAGAGCTCCTCGCGGGCCTTGGCCAGCTCCACCCGCAGCTCCTGGAGCCGGCGCGGCACGTGCACCGCCCACGTGGTGTCCCGGAAGAAGCGCTTGATCTCGCCGACGATGTACGGCAGCGCGAACGACGTGAACTCGACCTCGCGCGACAGCTCGAACCGGTCGATGGCCTTGATCAGGCCGATCATGCCGGTCTGGACGATGTCCTCCATGTCGTCGCCGCGACCGCGGAAACGGCCGGCGGCGAACCGCACGAGCGACATGTTCATCTCGATCAGGGTGTTGCGCGCGTACTGGTACTCGTGCGTGCCCTCTTCGAGCTCCGTCAGGCGCTGGAAGAACTGGCGGGACAACTGCCGCGCGTCACGCGGCGCCACGGTGCGGGGGTCCACGACCCCGGGCAGGGTTCCGTCACCCGTCCCGCCCCCGGCGGTCTTCCCGACAACCTGCGCTTTCGGCCGGACCACGGCGGTCTCCATTACCTCTCCCACGAAAGTCACGGTTCAGACGTCTCCCTAGGTTTCCCGCCTACGGGTACCCGGGTGACGGCAGCACATGCCACCCGTTCTCACGGATGGCGGAAAACGGGCGCCGCCGCCTCGTCGCGGGGTGATGCCTCCTGTCTCAGCGTAGTCCCGCGGGTGGCCCCCGGCACCCGCGGATTTCCCTCAGGGCGGAACCCCGGCCCCTTCCCTGACGCGGCCGGGCTCCTAGGCTGAGGAGGTGACCAGCCACGTGCCGAACGAAATCCGCGTCATTCCGCTGCGCCCGCAGGCCACGCGCCCGGCAGCCCGCCCCGCCGTCGCGCCGGTGCCCCCGGAGCGAAGGACGCCCACCGCCCGCGAGCCGCTCTGGCGCGATCTGGTCGGCGGCGTCCTGCGCGGCGAACGCCTCGCCCAGGAGCGGACCCTGAAGGAGGTGTCGGACGCCGCCCGGATCTCCATGCCGTACCTGTCGGAGGTGGAGCGCGGGCGCAAGGAGGCGTCGTCGGAGGTGCTCGCCGCCGCCGCGGGCGCCCTCGGGCTCTCCTTGGGCGACCTGCTGGCCCGGGCCCACGGGGAGCTGGTCCGCCTCACCTCGCGGCACACCGGCGCGGGCGCCGGCCGGGGCACCTCCGGCGCGCGGTACGACGGGATGTGCCTGGCCGCCTGAGCGACCGTCCGGGCCGGCGCCCCGTGCGACGCCGGCCCGGTTCCTCACACCCGCGCCAGGCGCCGGGCGAGCACCTCGTCGGCCAGCCCGTACGCCACCGCCTCCTCGGCGGTGAACACCTTGTCGCGGTCCATGTCGGCGCGCAGGGTCGCGATGTCGTGGCGGGTGTGCCGGGCCAGCACCTCCTCGACCTGGGAGCGGATCCGGACCATCTCCTTGGCCTGCAGCGCCAGGTCGGAGACCGTGCCCTGCCGGCCGCCGCTGGCCGGCTGTCCGAGCAGCACCCGCGCGTGCTCCAGCACGAACCGCCGCCCGGGGTCCCCGCCGGCCAGCAGCACCGCCGCCGTGGACGCCGCCTGCCCGACGCAGAACGTCGAGATCGGCGCCTGCACGAACGTCATCGTGTCGTAGATCGCCATCAGTGAGGTGAACGAGCCGCCCGGGGAGTTGATGTAGACGGCGATCTCGGTCTCCGGGGCCGACGACTCCAGGTGCAGGAGCTGCGCGATCACGACGTTGGCCACGCCGTCGTCGATCTCGGTGCCCAGGAAGATGATCCGCTCCGACAGCAGCCGGCTGAAGACGTCGTAGGACCGCTCGCCCTGCGGGGTGCGCTCGACGACGTTCGGAATCGTGTAGCTCCCCATGTCACAGTCCCATCCGTCGGGCGGGGGCGGCCGGGCGCACGTCCGCGAGGGACTGGACGACCCGGTCCACCATTCCGTACTCCTTGGCCTCCTCGGCCGTGAACCAGCGGTCGCGGTCGCCGTCCCGGGAGATGGTCTCCGGGCTCTGGCCCGTGTGCTCGGCGGTGATCCGCTCGATGGTGCGCTTGGTGAACTCCAGGTTGTCGGCCTGGATCTCGATGTCGGCGGTGGTGCCGCCGATGCCCGCGGAGGGCTGGTGCATCATGACCCGCGCGTTCGGCAGCGCGTAGCGCTTGCCCGCTGCGCCGACGCTCAGCAGGAACTGACCCATGCTGGCGGCGAAGCCCATGGCGAGCGTCGAGACGTCGTTGGGGATCAGCCGCATCGTGTCGTAGACGGCGAGCCCCGCGTGCACGGAGCCGCCGGGGCTGTTGATGAACAGGCTGATGTCGGCGCGCGGGTCCTGCGCGGACAGGATCAGCAACTGGGCGCAGACCCGGTTCGCGGAGACCTCGTCGACCTGCGTGCCCAGCACCACGATCCGCTGGTCGAGCAATTGCGCGGCGAGCTGTTCGTCGAACCGGGTCGCGGGGGTGTCGCCCTCCTCCGCGCGGGGCCGTGCGGCCGGGCCGGGGCCGGCGGTGAGTGGGAACATCGGCGCTCCTTTGTCGAGTCGTGGACGGTCCTGGAGGGTGGGTGTCACGCGGCTCGCGGCGCCGCGTCCCTCACTCGTTCACTCTCGGCCCGCCGTGGCCCCGGGCGGCGCGTTCTCTGCCCGCGGCAGATTCGCCACGAGCAGAGCGATTACTTTCGCGGTCCGCGCCGGTCGACAGTGGTGACCGAGTTCCACGCCCAGGAGGCAGTCATGAGCACCGACGGATTCACCACGTGTCTCTGGTTCGACGGCACGGCCGAGGAGGCCGCCCACTTCTACGTCTCCCTCTTCAAGAACTCCCGCATCGGCGCCGTCACCCACTACCCCGAGGGGTCGTACCAGCCGGCCGGTACCGTCCTCACCGTCGACTTCACCGCCAACGGCCAGAAGTTCGTCGCTCTCAACGGCGGCCCGCAGTTCCGGTTCAACGAGGCGGTCTCCTTCCAGATCCCCTGCGAGACCCAGGACGAGGTCGACCACTACTGGGCGAAGCTCACCGAGGGCGGCGGCGAGGAGGGACCCTGCGGCTGGCTCAAGGACCGGTTCGGCGTGTCCTGGCAGGTCGTCCCGGTCCGGCTGGAGGAGATGTTCCGCGACCCGGACCCCGAGAAGGTCGCGCGCGCCAACAAGGCCATGATGGCGATGCGCAAGCTCGACATCGCCGCACTGGAGCTGGCGTACGCCGGGAAGTGAGGCGAGGCGTGCCTCCGGCGCGCGGGGCGGGCCGGGGGTGACTAGCGTGAGGAAGCGGACGGCCCCCGCCGTCCGGACCATTCATGCGCACGGGAGGCGGCACCATGGCCGTGCAACCTGAAGGGGCCCCCTGCTGGGCCGACGCGATGTTCGGCGACGTCGAGGCAGCCAAGAGCTTCTACGGCGACGTCCTCGGCTGGACCTTCGGCGAGTCCTCGTCGGAGTACGGCAACTACACCCAGGCGTATGCGGACGGCAAGGCGGTGGCGGCCGTGGTCCCGCCCATGCCCGGCCAGGAGGAGGGCCCCGCGCAGTGGTGCCTCTACCTCGCGTCCCGGGACGCGGCGGCGACCGCGGCCCGGATCCGGGAGGCCGGCGGCGAGGTGGTGATGGAGCCGATGCAGGTCGGCGACTACGGCACCATGTGCCTGGCCCGCGACCCGAGCGGCGTCGTCTTCGGCGTCTGGCAGGGCGGCACCCACGAGGGCTTCGAGGCGATGGCCGAGCCCGGCGCGTACTGCTGGGCCGAGGTCTTCACCCGTGAACCCGGGAAGTCGGACGCCTTCTTCCCCCAGGTCTTCTCCTACAAGTCCAAGCAGATGGAGGACGACGGGGTGGACTTCCGCCTCTTCGACCTCGGCGACCGCACCGTCCTCGGCCGCATGGCCATGGGGGACGACTTCCCGCCCGAGGTTCCCCCCTACATCAACGTCTACTTCACCGTCCCCGACTGCGACGCGGCCGTGGCCCGCGCCACCGAACGCGGCGGCGTCCTGCGGTTCGGGCCGATGGACACCCCGTTCGGCAGGTTCGCGGCGCTGAGCGACCCGCAGGGCGCGGCCTTCTCGGTGATCGACATCACCACCACCGAGGGGGAGATGCCGAAGATCACGGACGTCGCCTGAGCCCCGTCCGGGCAGCCCGCCGCGCCATGGCATGATCGGGCGCATGGGTGAACGTGTGGTGGCCGCGTGCGACGGGGCGTCGAAGGGAAACCCGGGTCCGGCCGGCTGGGCCTGGGTGGTGGCCGACGCCTCGGAGACTCCGGTCCGCTGGGAGGCCGGTCCGCTCGGCAGGGCCACCAACAACATCGCCGAACTCACGGCGCTGGAACGCCTGCTGGCGTCGACCGACCCGGACGTGCCGCTCGAGGTCCGCATGGACTCGCAGTACGCCATGAAGGCCGTCACCACCTGGCTGCCCGGCTGGAAGCGCAACGGCTGGAAGACGGCGGCCGGCAAGCCGGTCGCCAACCAGGAACTGGTCGTACGCATCGACGAGCTGCTCGCCGGCCGCTCGGTCGACTTCCGCTACGTCCCCGCCCACCAGGTCGACGGCGACCGCCTCAACGACTTCGCCGACCGCGCCGCCAGCCAGGCCGCGGTGGTCCAGGAGCCCGCGGGCAGCGGCCTCGGCTCCCCGGAGCCGCCGCCCGCCCCCGACGTCCCGGCGGCGGGGAAGGCGCCGCGCCGCAAGCCGGGCACCGCCCGCAAGAGCAACGGTTCCGCGGCGCGCACCATCAAGGCGAAGTTCCCGGGCCGCTGCCTGTGCGGACGCGCGTACGCGGCGGGCGAGCCCATCGCCAAGAACGACCAGGGCTGGGGCCACCCGGAGTGCCGCACGGCGGCCGCCGGCTGATCCGCGCGGGCCCCTCGGCCGTGTGACGCCGTTTCGCCACCCCACCCTTGCTACTCTGCGTGTCCCCATGACCGCGACGAGTGCATACCAGGGGTGTGTGTGAAGGTCGCCTGCGTCGGCGGCGGGCCCGCCGGACTGTATCTGTCCATCCTGCTGAAGCTGCAGGACCCGTCCCACGACATCACCGTCTACGAACGTGACCCGGAGGGCTCCACCTACGGGTGGGGCGTCACCTACTGGCGCGGACTGCTCGACCGGCTCCGGGAGCACGACCCCGAGTCGGCGCGCGCCGTCGAGGAGCACTCCGTGCGCTGGCGCGACGGCGTCGCCCACGTCGGCGACCTCTCCACCCGGCACCAGGGCGACGAGGGCTTCGGCATCGGCCGCCACCGGCTCCTGGAGATCCTCGCCGCCCGCGCCCGCTCCCTCGGCGTGCGCCTGGAGTTCGACCACGAGATCACCGGCGCGAACCCGCCCGCCGCCGACCTCGTGGTCGCGGCCGACGGCGTGGGCAGCGCGTTGCGCACCCACCACGCCGCGCACTTCGGCAGTGAGATCGCCTTCGGCCGCAACCGCTACGTCTGGCTCGGCACCACCAAGGTCTTCTCCGCCTTCACCTTCGCCTTCACCGAGACCGACCACGGCTGGATCTGGGCCTACGGGTACGGGTTCGGCCCCGGCGGCAGCACCTGCGTCGTCGAGTGCGCGCCCGAGACCTGGACCGGCCTGGGTCTCGACCGGGCCGACGAGGGCGAGGCACTGGTCCTGCTGGAGAAGCTCTTCGCCGACGTCCTGGACGGACACCCGCTCAGCGCGGGCTCCGGCGGCGGTCGCGCCGGCACCGGCTGGCCCGCCTTCCGCACCCTCACCAACCGCACCTGGTCCCGGGGCAACCTCGTCCTGCTCGGCGACGCCGCCCACACCACGCACTACTCCATCGGCGCCGGCACCACGCTCGCCCTGGAGGACGCCATGGCCCTGGCCGCGGCGCTGCGCGAGCACGCCCGGCTTCCCGACGCGCTCGCCCGGTACGAGCGGGAACGCAGGGCCGCCCTGCTGCCGGTGCAGAGCGCCGCCCGCCTCAGCGCCCAGTGGTACGAGAACCTGCCCCGCTATCTCCGGCTGCCCCCGGAGCAGATGTTCGCCCTGCTCGGGCAGCGCCACTCGCCCCTGCTGCCGTACGTCCCGCCCGGCCTCTACTACCGCCTCGACCGGGTGGCGGGGCGCCTGGAGGCGCTGCGCCGGTTCAAGCGCTGGCTGGGGCCACGGCTGGCGCGGGCCGCGCAGGCCCGCAGAGCCGCGGGCGCCCGGCGGATGACAGACTGACGCCATGGACGAGCGTACTTTCGGCAGGTCGGATCAGCACGCGTCGGTGGTCGGCCTCGGCACCTGGCAACTGGGCGCCGACTGGGGCGATGTCGACGACAGGAAGGCCCTCACGGTGCTGGAGGCGGCGGCCGAGTCGGGGGTGACCTTCTTCGACACCGCCGACGTCTACGGCGACGGCCGCAGCGAGGAGACCATCGCCACGTTCCTGCGCGGCAGGCCCGACCTGCACGTGCTGGTCGCCACCAAGATGGGCCGCCGGGTCGAGCAGATCCCGCAGAACTACGTCCTCGACAACTTCCGCGAGTGGAACGACCGGTCACGCCGCAACCTCGGCGTCGACGTCGTCGACCTGGTGCAGCTGCACTGCCCGCCCACGCCCGTCTACTCCAGCGACGAGGTCTTCGACGCCCTGGACACACTGGTCGAGGAGGAGCGCGTCGCCGCGTACGGCGTGAGCGTGGAGACCTGCGAGGAGGCCCTGACCGCGATCGCCCGGCCGAACGTGGCGAGCGTGCAGATCATCCTCAACCCGTTCCGGATGAAGCCCCTGGCCGAAGTCCTGCCCGCGGCCCGGGAGGCGGGCGTCGGCATCATCGCCCGGGTGCCGCTCGCCTCCGGACTGCTGTCCGGCAAGTACACCAAGGACACCGTCTTCGCGGCGAACGACCACCGGAACTTCAACCGGCACGGCGAGGCCTTCGACCAGGGCGAGACCTTCTCCGGCGTCGACTTCGCCACCGGTGTGGAGGCCGCCGCGGAGTTCGCCGCGCTCGCCCCCGAGGGATACACCCCGGCCCAGCTGGCCCTGCGCTGGGTCGTCCAGCAGCCCGGTGTGACCACGGTGATCCCGGGAGCCCGTTCGCCCGAGCAGGCGCGCGCCAACACCGAGGCCGCCCGGCTCCCGGAACTGTCCGACCGGACCCTCACGGCGGTCCGCGACCTCTACGACCGGCGGATCAAGGACCAGGTCGAGGGCCGCTGGTAGCCGGTGCGCCGCGGCCTCACGGCACCAGGAGCAACTGCCGTTCGCGTTCCTGGTCGCCGGCGGCCGCTCCCTCGTCGCGCGTGCTGAAGGCGCGCGACAGCGTCGTGCTCGCCGCCTCGACGGCCTGCGGCGTGCCCTGAACGGTGACCGTCACCGGCGCGGACAGCGCGGCCCGCGCCGGTGACGGGGCGGCCTGAGGCGAGGGCGGGGAGTCGAAGGTCGCGGTGCGCACCGTCGCCCGCTCGTCGGCCGGACGGCCGTCGGGTGCCCCGAAGACGTCCTCCAGCGCCCGCACGACGGCCCGCGCGTCGTCGAGGCCGCCGCCGCTGAGCGTCACGGTGAGCTGAGTGTCGGACATCCTTCGCACTTCCTCCCTGTGTGCCGATCGGTCCGGCCCGTGTAACCGCACGCAGTTCCCTCAAACCGGGGGTCCTCGTCCCGGCCCGGCGCCTGAGTGCGGGGATCGCGGGAACAGAGACGGGAACGGAGAACACACGGGCGAAGGCGATCGGGAGGAACCGTGAGTGACTCGGGCACGGCTGACGGCGGGGGGCGGCGCAGAGGCCGCAACGAGACCGAGGAGGAGCGGGCCGACCGGATGTGGACGGAGCTGATCCAGGAGGTACGCGTCGCGCAGATGGGCGTGCAGATCCTGTTCGGCTTCCTGCTCACCGTGGTGTTCCAGTCCAAGTACGAGGAACTCTCCGCCACCGACCAGCGGATCTACCTGGTGACCGTGGTGCTCGGCGCCGTGACCACCGGCGCCCTGATCGGCCCCGTGTCCCTGCACCGTCTGGTGTCCGGGCGGCGGGTGAAACCCCAGGCGGTGCGGTGGGCGTCCCGGCTGACCATGCTCGGACTGGTGGGGCTGCTCGCCACCATGGCCTGCTCGCTCCTGCTGATCCTGCGCGTCGCGACCCACAACGGGTTCGTGCCCTACGTCGTGACCGGCGTCGTGCTCTGGTACCTGCTCTGCTGGTACGGGATCCCGATGTGGACCCGGCACCGGCACACCGCCGACTGAGGCGGGGTCAGCCCTCGGCCGTCAGTTCCGCGAGGAAGTCGTCGACGCGCACCTGCTCCGTGCCCGGCCGGACCACGGAGTGCGTCTCGCGCAGCAGCGCCTCGACGGCCGCGGCCCAGACGAACACCACGGCGCGGTGACGGTCCCCGTCGGACCGGTCGTCGCCCAGCAGTTCGATGCGCAGCTCGTCCCACACGCCCCGCGACTGGGGCCGAATCCGTACGTCGCCGACGCCGACCGGCCGGGTCAGCCCCTCGCCCACCATCTGCCGGTCCAGCGTCCAGCGGGCGAGGACGCGGCCGTCGTGGCTGAACACCACGGTGAGCGCGAACGGGTCCAGCGCGTCGTAGGAGAAGTGCGCGAGTACGGGGAAACGGTCGGTGTCGCCCGTCCGGATCTGCACGACGAGGGTCCTGTGCACGGTGGTGTTCACGAGTGACCTCCAGCGGGACGGACGTAGAGCCCTCTCCTACCCCGCGGTTGGTCAGCTATCGCCCAGCGCCTCGCGGAGCGCGGGCAGCAGGGTCTTCTCCGACCAGTCCAGGAAGGCGTGCTGGGTCTCGCCGCCGATCTGCACCAGGGCGATCTCGGTGAACCCGGCCTCCACGTACGGGCGCACGGCCGCCACGAAGGCGTCCGGGTCGTCGCCGCAGGGGATGGACCCGGCGACGTCCTCAGGGGTGACGAACTGGGTGGCCGCCGCGAAGGAGTCCGGGTGGGGCAGCTCCGAGTTGACCTTCCAGCCGCTGCCGAACCAGCGGAACTGGGCGTGGGCGCGCTCCACCGCAGCGTCCCGGTCGGGGTCGTAGCACACCGGTAGCTGGCCCACGCGCGGCTTGCCGGCGCCGCCGTGCCGGTCGAAGGCCGCCAGCAGTTCCGCCTTGGGCTCGGTGGCGATCACGAGGTCGGCGAACTCGCCCGCCAGCGCGCAGGAGCGGTCGCCGGAGACGGCGATCCCGATCGGCGGCGCGCTCTCCGGCAGGTCCCACAGCCGCGCCGACTCCACGTCGAAGTGGGTGCCGCGGTGGTTCACGTGGCCGCCGTCGAAGAGCGCCCGGATGATCTCCACGGCCTCCCGGAGCATCTCGTGCCGCACGTCGACGGACGGCCAGCCGCCGCCCACCACGTGCTCGTTGAGGTTCTCGCCCGAGCCGAGACCCAGCCGGAACCGGCCCTCGGACAGCAGTTGCAGCGTCGCCGCCTTCTGCGCCACCACCGCCGGGTGGTAGCGGAAGGTCGGGCACGTCACGTACGTCATCAGCGGGATGCGGGAGGTCGCCTGCGCCGCGGCGCCCAGCACGCTCCAGGCGTACGGCGAGTGGCCCTGCGAGCGCAGCCAGGGGAAGTAGTGGTCCGAGGTCACCGAGAAGTCGAACCCCACCTCCTCCGCCCGCACCACATGGCCGACGAGTTCACGCGGGCCGGCCTGCTCGGTCATCATCGTGTATCCGATGTGTGCCATGGCGTCCGGGTCCCCGCCCGGCCGGAGGGAAAACCGCCGTAAAGGGGAGGGAAGCGGTCAGGCCGTGTCCTCCCGGAAGCTTCCGAGCAACGTGGCGAGCGTCCGTTCGTTCTCGCGGTCGTCCCAGTCGGCGGCCGGGGTCGTCCAGCGCAGCGAGAAGCTGCGCCCGCCGCCGAGCAGGAACCCGCGGCCGAAGGTGCGGAGCCGGTCGCCGTCGTCGACGGCCACCCACTGCATGTCGGCCGCCTCCCGCCCCCGGTACGTCGTGGCCCTGATCTCACCGATCCTCCGGTAGCCGCCCGAGCGTTCCAGACCCGGTTCGACGTCGTCGCGCCACACCGCGACCGGGTCCGCGCCGGCGCGCTCGCTGTAGGTGACCGCGAGGGTGCGCGGGTCGCCGGACGCGCCGAAGACGACCCGGTAGGCCCCGTCCGGCACCCGAGAGGTGTCCAGACGCCGCCAGTTCCCGGGCAGGGCCACGGAGAAGCCCTCCGGCGCGTCGTAGCGGCTGAACCCGTCGGGCTGCGTTCCGCCGGCCGGTTCCGACGGTGACGGACGCGCGCTCGGCGGGGGAGCGGGCGAGGCAGGGGCGGAGCCTCCCGGGGAGGGGGCGGCGGGGGCCGAGGGGCGCTGCCGGGCGTCCGTGCCGGAACCGTCTTCGGTGCCGGGCAGCCCCTGGGTGGCGGCGACGACGGCGACCGTGACCGTGACCAGCGCGAGGGCGGTCCCCACGACCGTGCCGCGTCTGCTCCACGCCCGGCTCGCGCCCCGGGCGGCGGCGTACACACCGCGCAGCCGGGGGCCCGGAACCTCGCGCACGGCCGTGTCGGGATCCTCCGTCAGCACCCGGGTGAGCGCCTCGCGGACCACCGGGCGGGTCAGCCGCTCGCGGGAGTCCTTGCGCAGCAGTCCCAGCACGGCCTGGGTGAGCGGACCGGTGCGCGCCGGGGTGCGCAGCGGCAGCCGGTCCACGCCCTTCAGCGTCGCCTCGGGCCGGCCGCGGTCGCGGAAGGGCGGACGCCCCTCGACCATGGTGTAGAGGATCGCGCCCAGCGTCCACAGGTCCGCCGCGGGGCCGATCCGCTCGTCCCGGGCCTGCTCGGGCGAGGCGTACGAGGGCGCGGTGAGCCGTGGGGCGAGGGTGGCGCCGGCCAGACCGAACCCGGTGACGGCGACGGAGCCGTCCTCGCGCACGAACACCTGGCCCGGGCTCAGCTCGCCGTGGGTGATGCCCTCGCCGTGCGCCGCGTCCAGCACGGCCAGCAGCTCCAGGCCGACGCGTGCGGCGCGCACGTAGTTGAGCGTGCCCTGCCGGTCCAGGAGATCGCCGAGCGGCACCCCGCCGACCCACTCGGTCACCGTCCACAGGGCGCCGTCCGCGACGGTCGCGTCGACCACCGGGACGATCCGTCCGGGGCACAGCCGCTCCACGGTCTCGCAGGTGCGGACCACCCGCCCGGGGGCCCGGCGGGCGCTGTCGCCGGCCTGTTCCTCCGGGAGCGCGATCCGCGTGACCAGGCACGGACGGCCCGTCCCGGTGTCCTCCCCGGACCAGCAGACGCGGTTCGTCTCCTCGTGGACGACCTCCAGCAGGCGGTACCGCCCGGCGACCAACTCGTGTGTGGAGACGTGCGCCCAGCCCATGGCCATCCCTCGTTCGCACCGCTGGCTCTCAGCTTGTCCAGGGATACGGTGAGCGGGCCCGGCCGCGTTCAACGAATGCGCGATCCGGGCCCCTTTCTGACCCTTCTTCAAAAAGCGCCGAACACCTGCGCGACCATGGGTGCGGGAAAAGCGACCGACCCGGTATGGACCAGCCCTGAACTGGGTGGTCCCGCACGTTCGCCCTTCCCGAATTCCGCCGCCGGGCCGCCTGGCACCGGAATTCCGATGCCCACCTGGGGGTAACCGGCGGTAAATACGGATCCGGTGCCAGTAATCGGTGCCAGTAATCGGTGTCAGTAATCGGTGTCAGCGCAACCCGAACCGGTCCGCCCACGATGCCATGTCGGCGGTCGTGGCATTGCCGCCGCACACCACCAGACCGAGCCGGGCACCGTCCCCCACCCGCTCCACGACCCGCCGGGCGGCCGGCAGCAGACACCCGGCCGCCGGCTCGGTCCACACCTTGGCGTGCTCGGCGAGCGCCAGTGACCCCTCGACGGCCTCCCGGTCCGACACCACCAGCACCTCGGTGACCAGCGCCGACACATGCTCGTACGTCACCTGGGAGACGGCCGGGGCGCTGAGCGTGGTGACGATCGACGACAGGGCCACGGGCAGCGGTCCGCCCGCCGCCAGCGCCCGGGACATCGCCTCGGCGCCCTCGGTCTCCACGCCCCACACCCGCAGCTCCGGCCGCCGCGCCCGCAGCGCCGCGGCCACGCCCGCGATCAGACCGCCGCCCCCGATGCTCACCAGCACGTCGGTGAGGTCACCGGCATCCTCCTCGAACTCCAGCCCGACGGTGCCCTGGCCGGCGATCACCACCGGGTCGTCGAAGGGGTGGACCAGGGGCAGCCCCTCCTCGCGCAGGCGCGTCACGAGCGCGAAGGCGCTGTCCATGCCGTCGGTGAGCCGCACCAGCGCGCCCGCCTCCTCGGCGATCTCGACGGAACGGGCCGGTGCCGTGCGCGGCATGACCACCGTCGCCTTCACGTCCAGGGCCGCGGCCATCACCGCCACGGCGACGCCGTGGTTGCCGCCGCTGACCGCGACGACCCCGGCGGCCCGCTCGGCCTCGGTCAGTGACAGCAGCTTCGCCGTCGCGCCCCGCGCCTTGAACGAGCCGGTGCGCTGGAGCAGCTCGAGTTTCGCGGTGACCGGAACCCCGAGCAGTGCGGACAGCCCGGGACTGGGCACGGTCGGGGTGCGGACGACCTGTCCGGCGATCCGCTCGGCCGCGGCTTCGATCTCCGTGATCCCGATCAGTGCGGTCATCAGTGCTGCTGCGCCTTCTGCGGTGTCGCTTCGCTCGGCCGGACGACGACGAAGCCCTCGCCCTGGAGCAGCAGCTGGACCGCCTCCCCGGAGCCGCCGCGCAGCATCGAACCCATGGACTGCGAACGGTGCAGGGAGGTCTCGAGCCCCGCCGACCAGCCGACGATCGCGTCCGTGTCGACGTAGACCGGGTACTGCGGCGAGACCGGGATGACCAGCGGGCTGCCCTCGCACACCAGCCCCAGCCTGCCGTGTCCCGTGAAGACACTGTTGAACAGCCCGCCGCCGGCGATGCCCGAGCCCTTCACGGTGGAGATGCGGTACGACAACGAGGCGTCGAAGCACAGGACGTTGCGCCCGTTCACCGTGAACTCGTCGCCGGGCTCGACCTCCACGATGAAGCAGTTCTGCGCCTCGTGCGCGAACCAGGCCTCGCCCTGTCCGCGCACCGCCATCAGCGGCAGCCCCTCGCCGGTGACCGCGCGCTTGAGCATGCCGCCCACGCCCTGGCCCTTGCGTTCGAACTGGAGCCCGCCTCGGTAGGCGATCATCGCGCCCTGCCGCGCGAGCATCTCACCGTTGACCGAATAGCGGATGCACTTGGAGTTCTCGACGGTCATGCCCGGCGCGGAGGCGGGCTGCACCATGTGCTCACTGGAAAAGAGGTCACCCTTCATACGGGCATCCTGTCCCGGAGAGTGCCGTTCCGCCAAGATCGCGTGCCGAGTCCGTCGCAGGTGTCCGGCCGGGGTGTTCAGCCGCCGAAGAGCTGGGTCCAGTAGGTGCCCGCCCGTCCGCCGCCGGCCAGGCCGACCCCGATGTGGGTGAAGTCGGCCTTGAGGATGTTGGCGCGGTGTCCGGGGCTGTTCATCCAGCCCTCGACCACGTCGGCCGCGGAGCGCTGTCCGCAGGCGATGTTCTCGCCGACCGTGCGCCGGGCGGCTCCCGCGGCCGCGGCCCGGTCCCAGGGCTTCAGGCCGTCGGGGTCCGTGTGGGCGTAGAAGTCCCGGGCCACCATGTCCGCGCTGTGCGCCTGCGCGGCCCGGGTCAGAGCGGCGTCGACGGCCAGCGGACGCAGCCCCGCCCCGGCCCGCTCCCGGTTGGTGAGGCCGACGACCTCCGCCGTGGTGCGGTCCAGCCCGTCCGGGGTGAGCGGCACCGCCCACAGCGCCGTCCAGTACGTGTCGCCCGAGGGCCCGCCGGTGGCGTGGCCCCAGCCGGCGTGCGTGAAGGCGGTGTCGTGCAGCGTGCGCCGGGTGCGTTCGGTGCCCAGGCAGTACGAGACGAACTCGGCGGGGGTGCGCGGGCCGGAGACCAGGTGCTCGCCGACGGTGAGGTAGGCGAACCCGGCGGAGACGACGCGCTGATGGACGGAGACGCCGTCCCGGGTCTCGACGCTCAGCGTGCCCGCGGCGGCCATCGCGGCGGCGTGCGCTCCGGCCGCGGAGACCAGCCGGGCGTCCGCGGCCAGCGGTGGGGAGCCGGCCGCCGTCCGGGCGGAGTTGACCAGGCCGAGGAAGCCGTCGGCGTCGGTGGGCGGCCCGGGTGACGGGGCCGGTGTCCCGTGCGGCACGGGGGCGTCGTCGATCACGTCCACCCCGAAGTCCCGGGCGAGTCCGGCGAGACCGTCGGCGTATCCCTGGCCCAGCGCGCGCAGCTTCCAGCGCTCGCCGCGCCGGTACAGCTCCGCGAGCAGCAGCACGGTCTCCTGCCCGGGGCGCGCGGGGGTGAACCGGGCCAGGGTCCGGCCGGCGGTGTCGGTGAGGTGGAGGGCGGGGGAGGGAAGCGTGCTCAGGGCGGCCCCGGGGTCCGACGGGCTGACGACCACCGTCACCCGGCTCGCACCGGGGCGCAGCCGGGCCGGATCGACGGTGAGCGTGCCGCCGAGGAGGCGGGCGCCGGGTGCCTGCGGCTGGTTGTAGAAGACGAAGTCCCCGTCTCCGCCGACCTTTCCGCCGTCGTCCGTGACGAGCGCCGACACGTCGAAGGGGCCGGACACCCGTACCTGCACGGGGCCGACGGGCAGAGGGACGTTGCCCCCGGGGACCAACTCGCTCATCGTGCCGCCCTGTTTCGTCGTGCGCGCTCCGGGCGCGGGTAGGGGTACGCGTACGGGTGTCGGTGCCGGGTCAACGTCCGCCGGGCGGCGGGGGTTCCCGGCGCCCGCGCCCGCCCGCGCCCGCCCGCTCAGTCCGGCGGCGCCGGCTCCGGGACGACCAGACCCTGCCGGTAGGCGATGGCGACCGCCTCGGTGCGGCCGGCCGCGTGCAGCTTGCCGAGGATGTTGGAGACGTGGACGCTCGCCGTCTTGGCGCTGATGAACAGCTCCTCGCCGATCCGGCGGTTGCTGTGTCCCCGCGCGAGCAGCCGCAGCACGTCCCGCTCCCGGGCGGTGAGCACCGCGGCTCCCGTCCCTCCGGCGGGCGCCGCGCCCGTGAGGCGGCCGCGGCGGGTCAGGTCGTCCAGCCGCTCGCGCAGCACCGTGGCGCCGAGCCGGTCGGCCTCCCGGCGTACCGCTTCGGCCTCGGTGGCCGCCTCCTCGCGGCGGCCGGCCGCCAGCAGGGCCTCCGCGAGGCGCAGCCGGCACCGGGCGCGTTCGTAGGTGTCGCCGAAGGCGAAGGCGGCCACCGCCCTCTCCCAGGACGCCGGGTCCGGCTCGGAAGCGGTGGCCCGGATCCACTCCGCCTCGGCCCGCGCCAGCCAGGCCTGCCCCTCGGGTCCCTGGGGCGTGCCGTCGTCCCCGTACCCGGCGGACGACCGCGCCTGCGCCACCAGGTCGGCCGCGGTCTCCGCCCAGCGGGCGCCGCCGGCCTCGTCCCCGGTCCCGCGCAGCTCCACCGCGGTGTCGGCGACCGCGGAGAGGGCGAGGGCGGCGAGCCTGACGGTCGCGAGGGGCGGTGTGCCCGCGTCGTCGCTGAGCGCCTCGACGGTGGACCGCATCGACCGCACGGCGTCCGCCGCGTCCCCGCGCAGGGCGGCGGCGTCGGTCAGCACGATGCCCCCGACGAGCCGGGCCATCCAGTCGAACGGCCCCTTGAGCAGCGCACGGGCGCGGTCGGCGGCCCCCGCGTCGCCGCGCGCCAGCGCCACGTACAGCCCCGGACCGAGGGTGTGACCGCCCCAGGCGGGGAGCGTCCCGCTGTGCTCCTCGGAGCCGCGTACGCACTCGTCCCAGTGCCCCAGCGTGTACTGCACCAGCAGCCGCAGATACCGCATCTCCCGCGGATACGGCGACGACAGCAGCCCGGAGCGGCGGGCCCGGTCCAGTCCCTCCGACGCCCGGATCAGGCACTCCTCCAGGTCGCCGGACTCGAAGCCGCCGATGGCCAGGTTGAACAGGGCGCGCAGCTCCACCGGCGCGTTGCCCGCCCGCCGAGCCAGCTCCCGCGCCTCCCGCAGGCGCTCGCGGCCCTCCGGGGTGCTCCGGTTGCCGCCCTCCAGACTGGTCAGGGAGATCAGGAGGTCGGCGCGGGCGTCGGTGACGCCCAGCTCCTCCGCCATCGCGAGGGCCCGGCGGGCCACGCGCAGTGCCGTCCCGTTCTCCCCGACCTGGCGGGCCGCCATCACATGGGTCGCCGCGGCCCACAGCCAGGTCGCCGACGGGGGCTCGGCGGGGATCAGGCCGAGCGCCTCGCTGCTGTGGGCGTACGCCGCCGACTGGTTGTCGACGCTGAGCAGGTTCCCGGCGAGCGTGTAGCGCACGCGGGCCGCCAGCTCCAGGTCGGCGTCCTGACCGAGGCCGGCCAGCGCGGAACGGGTGAGGGAGACCGCCCGGTGCACCTCCCCGGCGTGCGCCGCGGCCGCCGAGGCGCGCAGGGTCAGCGTCACCGCGTCGGGGCCCGCGGGCCGCGCGGCGGCGTCGACCGCCGACCACAGGTCGAGGGCCGCCTCCACGTGCCGCAGCTCCTCGGCGGGCGCGCCGACGCGCTGTGCGTGGTCGGCGGCCTCCAGGGACGCGGCCAGTGCCTCGGGCAGGTCGTGGCTCTCGCGGTAGTGGTGGGCGCGTTCGGCCGCGCTGTCCGAGCGGCGGTCCGGGCCGGCGAGCAGCCGCGCGAACCCGCCGTGCAGCCGGGCCCGTTCCCCGGGGAGCAGATCGGCGTAGACCGCCTCCCGGGCCAGGGCGTGCCGGAACGAGTACGTGTCCCCGTCGCCGGAGACGAGCAGCTGCCGCTCCACGGCCTCGCGCAGCGCCGACTCCAGCTCCTCCTCGGGCAGCCCCACGGCGTCCCGCAGCAGATCGTGCCCCACCCGCCGCCCGGCGACCGCGGCGGTGCGCAGGACCTGCTGCGCCGTCCGGGACAGCTGCTCGAAGCGGATGAGCAGCACGTCGGCAAGGCCGCTGGGCACGCCGCCCGCGGGCGTGTCCGTGGCCGCCACCAGCTCCTCGGCGTAGAAGGCGTTGCCCTCGGCGCGTTCGACGATCCGGTGCACGGTGGTGTCCGGCAGCGGCCGGTCCCGCAGCGCGCGGACCAGCCGGGCGACGTCGGCGTCCGGCAGGGGACGCAGCTCGAGACGCTCCACGGAGGGCAGCCGCACCAGCTCGGCGAGCAGGGGACGCAGCGGGTGGCGGCGGTGCAGGTCGTCCGCCCGGTACGAGGCGAGGACCGCGAGCCGGTGGCCCGGGGCCCCGCCGGCCGGCCGCTGGAGCACGCCCCGGCTGAGCAGGAACCTCAGCAGGTCCCGGGAGGACTGGTCGGCCCAGTGCAGGTCCTCCAGGACCAGCAGCAGCGGCGCGACGTCCGCCAGGTCGGTGAGCAGCGCGGCCACGCCCTCGAAGAGGCGCAGCCGCGACCGGTCCGCCGTGCCCCCGTCGTCCGGGCCGCCGCCGAGCAGCCGGTCGGCCACCGGGTGGGCGGCCAGCACGGCGGCGAACCGCTCGTCGGCGGCCAGCGCGCCGAGGATCTCGGTGAACGGCAGATAGGGCAGACCGACGTCGCCCAGGTCCACGCAGTGCCCGGTGAGCACGGTGGTCCCGGCCGCGGCGGCCCGGGCGGCGACCTCGTCCAGGGTCCGGGTCTTGCCCACCCCGGCGTCCCCGGCGACGAGCACCGCGCGGGCCTCCCCGGCACGGGCGCGCTCCAGGACGCCGGTGAGACGCGCGAGTTCGTCCTCGCGGCCGACGAGTGGGCTGGTGAGTGAGGTCTGCGGCACGCCGCCCATCCTGACACGGGGGTCCGACAGCGCCTCCCGTCCCGTGGGGCCGGGATCACCCGGTCCCCGCCCGGGCCCGCCGGACCGGCCCGCGGGCGGTCAGCGCCGCAGAGTGGCGGCCCAGTCCGCCGGGACCCGGCCGGCCGGTCCGGGCGCCGGCTGGTCCTCGGGGTGGCTGGCCGGCGGGGCGAGGCCGGGACCGGACTCGCGCACCTCGCCGGCCGCGTAGTCCCAGTACCACTCCTCGCCCGGCTCGAAGCTCTGCACCAACGGGTGCCCGGTGGCCGTGTAGTGCCCGGTCGCGTGCTGCCCCGGCGAGCTGTCGCAGCACCCGACGTGGCCGCAGCTCGCGCAGCGCCGCAGGTGGAACCACCAGCCGCCGACCGCGTCGCACTCGGCGCAGCCGCTGCCGCTAGGCGGGACGGTGGGGTCGATTCCGGTGTCGCTGGTCATGCCGTCTCCTCTCGTGCCGTCTCCTCGGTCGGATCGGGCTCGGCGGCGGTGAGCGGCAGGAGCACCTGGAAACGGGTGTCGCCCGGCTCGGACTCCACCTGGAGCGCGCCGTGGTGCTTGTTGACCACGATCCGCCAGGAGATGTCCAGGCCGAGCCCGGTGCCCTCGCCCACCGGCTTGGTGGTGAAGAACGGGTCGAAGATGCGCTCCCGGATCTCCGGGGCGATCCCGGTGCCGGTGTCGCGGAACTCCACGAGCAGCCGGTCGTGGTGGAGGGCGGTCCGCACCGTCAGCGTGCCGGCGCCGCCCGCGCCGTTCACCGCGGCGACCGCGTTGTCGATCAGGTTGGTCCACACCTGGTTCAGTTCCGCCGGGTACGCCGGAACCTTCGGCACCGTGCGGTCGTACTCCTTGACGACCTCGATCCGGGGGCCGATCTTGCCGGACAGCATCAGCAGGGTGCTGTCCAGGAGTTCGTGGACGTCGACGGTGCGGTAGGGCGCCCGGTCGAGCTGCGCGTACTGCTTGGCGGCGTCGACGAGGTGGGAGACCCGGGCGGTGGAGTCCGCGATCTCGTTCATCAGCAGCTCGGTCTCGACGGTGTAGTTGAGCCAGCCGACCGCTCCCGCGAGGATCTCCTCGTCCACCGCCGCCGCGACCTGCTCCAGCCAGTCGGTGTCCAGACCCGCCTGCACGAAGGTCGGGGCGAGCTGCCAGCCGTGGTCGATGCCGTGGTCCTCCAGCCAGTCGGTGAGGGCGTCCTCCCGGTCGGCGGCCTCCAGCGGGCTGAGCGACGGCGCCTTGGCGACCCGCTCGGCCGTGCGCTCCTGGATCTCGATGAGCCCCGCCAGCGCGTCCCGGGAGAACGGGCCCTCGGCGATCACGGCCAGCTTGTGCCGCATCTTCGCCACCCGCTCCCGCAGCGTCGACGTGGCCCGCACCGCGGCGGCCGCGGGGTTGTTCAGCTCGTGTGTGAGACCGGCCGACAGCGAGCCCAGGGCCAGCAGCCGCTCGCGCTGCCCGACCGCCCGCTGCGTGCTCTTGGACCCGAAGAAGAGTCCCTCCAGCAGATGCACCGCCATCGGGAACCACTCCCGCATGACGGCCGCGAACGTCGCGGCGGGCAGCACGAAGAACCGCGTCGGCTCGGTGACCCGCATCGAGTTGTTGTAGACCTGCGGCAGCCGGTCACCGACGTACGCCTGCATCGCGCCCGCGTACACACCGCGCTGCGAGGTGCGGTTGGTCTCCACGTCGTCCCCGCCGACCCTGCGGGAGAGCACGACCGACCCCTCGATCATCACGTAGAAGCACGTCGCGTCCTCGCCCTCGGTGTACACCGGGCCGGGCTCGAACAACTCGACCCGCCCCTCCGCGCACAGCCGTCCCAGCTGCTCGGGCGAGAGCTTCTCGAACAGGAAGAGCTTCCCGATCTCCTCGGGGGCGCACGGCATCGGCCGCCCGCTCACGACTGCTCCAGGTACCGGTGGACGAGCATCACGGCCATGGCTCCCTCTCCGACGGCGGACGCGACCCGTTTCGCGGACTCGGCGCGGGCGTCGCCCGCCACGAACACGCCGGGGACGCTGGTCTCCAGGTGGTACGGCGGGCGGTCCAGCTCCCACTGCGCCGGCGGCCGCCCGTCCACGGTGAGGTCGGGCCCGGCGAGGATGAACCCGCGCTCGTCCCGCAGCACCGTCCCGTCCAGCCAGTCGGTCAGCGGCGCCGCGCCGATGAACACGAACAGCCACTGCGCGTCGACCTCCTCGGTGCCGCCGGCCTCCGCGTCGCGCAGCGTCAGCCGCTCCAGCCGGCCGTCGCCCCGCACGCCCTCGACCACGGCGTGGCAGCGCACGTGGATGTTGGGCGTCTCCTCGATCTGCTGAACCAGGTAGTGCGACATCGACGCCGCCAGGGAGCCGCCGCGCACCAGCAGCGTCACCGACTTGGCGCCCCGCGCGAGGTACATCGCCGCCTGCCCGGCCGAGTTGGCGCCGCCGACGATGTACACGTCGTGACCCTGGCAGGAGGCGGCCTCGGTCAGCGCCGAGCCGTAGAACACGCCGCAGCCGGTCAGTTCGTCCGTGCCCGGGGCCGCGAGCTGCCGGTAGGAGACGCCGGTCGCCAGGATGACGCTGTGCGCGGCGATCGCCGAGCCGTCCGAGAAGCGCACGACCCGCGCCGCCCCGTTGGCCTCCAGGCCGGTCACCTCCCGCGCGGTGAGGATCTCGGCGCCGAACTTCGCCGCCTGCCGCCGGGCCCGCTCGGTGAGCTGGCCGCCGGAGACACCGTCGGGAAAGCCGAGGTAGTTCTCGATGCGGGAGCTCTGCCCGGCCTGGCCGCCGGTCGCCGACCGCTCCACCAGCACCGTCCGCAGCCCCTCCGAGGCCCCGTACACGGCCGCTCCCAGCCCGGCCGGGCCCCCGCCGATCACCACCAGGTCGTAGAAGTCCGAGGTCGGGGTCGTCGCCAGGCCCACGTGCGCGGCGAGGTCGGGCGCCTCCGGCTCCACCAGCGGCGTCCCGTCCGGTGTGATCACCACCGGCAGCCGCTGCCCGTCCTGCCCCGCGGCCGACAGCAGCCGCTGCCCCTCCGGTGTGTCGGACGCGTACCAGCGGTACGGCACCTGGTTGCGGGCCAGGAACTCGCGGACCTCGGAGGACCGCGCCGACCAGCGGTGCCCGACGACCTTGGTGCTGGGCACCGGCCGGTGGTCGCCGGTGCGCCAGGCCTGGAGCAGGTCGTCCACGACCGGGTACAGCTTCTCCTCGGGCGGGTCCCACGGCTTGAGCAGGTAGTGGTCCAGGTCGACGACGTTGATCGCGTCGATCGCCGCGCCGGTGTCCGCGTACGCCGTCAGCAGCACCCGCCGGGCGCCCGGATAGATGTCCAGGGCCTGCTCCAGGAACTCGATGCCGTTCATCTGCGGCATCCGGTAGTCGGCGAGGAGCACTGCCACCAGGTCGCCGCGCAGCTTCAGTTCCCGCAGCGCCTGGAGGGCCGACTCACCGGACTCCGCGCGCACGATGCGGTACGTGGCGCCGTAGCGCCGCCGCAGGTCGCGGGCGACGGCGCGGGAGACCCCCGGATCGTCGTCCACGGTCATGATGACGGTCCGCGTCGCCCCGTCGTCCTGTGCCATGCGTCCCCCACGTAGAGCGGCCGGATTCACGGCACGGCGTCCCCGTCACCGCACCGGCCTGCAGCCCATCGTATGTTCGATCGCCGCACCTCGCTCAGGCAGCCGGGCTCCCGCCGCGGGGGCCGAGCACGCAGAACTCGTTGCCCTCCGGGTCGGCCAGCACCACCCACGGGACGTCCTCGCCCTGGCCCACGTCGGCGTGGCGCGCCCCCAGCTCCAGCAGGCGGGCCACCTCCGCCGCCTGGTCCACGGGCCGGAAGTCGAGGTGCAGCCGGTTCTTCCCGGCCTTGCCCTCCGGCACCCGGCCGAACAGCAGTCCCGGCAGCCGGTCCGGCTCCGGACGGATCTCGTACTCGTCGGGGGAGTCGTCCACCACCACCCAGCCCAGCGCCCGGGCCCACCAGCGCCCGAGGGCCTCGGGGTCGGCCGCGTCGACCACCACCTGCTCCCACTCCAATGGCATGCGGACATCGTAGGGAAGACTGGGCCCCATGGACGTCACCGCGACACAGGGAGGGACCCGTATGACGCGCCCGATCACGGCAGGCGTGGACGGTTCGGAGGAGAGCCTGGCCGCACTGGCCTGGGCCGCGAGGGAGGCGGTCCGCCGGGAGGCGGCGCTGCACGTCGTGCACTCCTGGCAGGTCCGGGACGGCGGCGAGGGGGACCGGGACGCGCAGGAGCGCTGGGTGCGGGACGCGGTCGCCGAGCCGGTCCGGATCATCACCGGGCGGCACCCGGAGCTGACCGTGTCCACGGAGGTCCGCGAGGCCGACGACCCCGTCGCCGTACTGCTCGCCGCCGCGGCCGACGCCGAGACGCTGGTGCTCGGCTCGCGCGGCCACGGGGCGGTCGTCGGCTTCCTGCTCGGCTCCGTCGGCCGCCAGGTGATCGCCGACGCGACCCGGCCCGTCGTCCTCGTGCGCGCCGGCGACGAGGCCGCGGGTGAGGCCGCCGGCCGCGAGGTCGTCGTCGGCCAGCAGGGCGAGCCCGAGGACAGTGCCGACGTGATCGGGTACGCCTTCGAGGCGGCCGCCGCGCGCGGCGCCACCGTGCGCGCCGTGCGGGCCTGGGCCCTGCCGACGGTCTTCACCTACAGCCCCGGCTCGATGGCGCTCGCCGACGAGGCCGGCGGGCTGGAGCAGTACGAGCGGAAGGCGCTCGGCGAGGCGCTCGCTCCCTGGCGCGAGCGCTTCCCGGACGTGCCCGTGGTGGAGCACGTGGAGATGGGCAGCGCCGGTCAGGTGCTGCTGTCGGTGGCGGCGAACGCCCAGCTGATGGTCGTGGGCCGCCGCGCCCGCCGTACGGCCGTCGGTGCCCGGATCGGCTCGGTGGCGCACGGTGTGCTGCACCACGCCGGCTGCCCGGTGGCGGTGGTCCCGCACACCTGAGACCGCGCGCGCGGGGCGGCCCGGGAGGTCAGTCCGACATGGGCTGAAGGGTCTCCCGGGCCTTGGGCAGGATGTTGACGAGATAGTCCTCGACGGCCGTGTCCAGGCCGATGTCGTGCTGGGCCCGCTCGGAGAGGTACCAGCGGTGCTCGAGCAGCTCGTGGTAGATCTCGGCCGGGTCCATCGAGCCCCGCAGGTCCGGCGGTACGGCGCGCACGGTGGGCCGGAAGACCTCGCGCACCCAGCGGTGGGCGAGGACTTCCGGGCGGGCACCGAGGGGGTCGCCCGGGGCGTAGTCGTCCTGGGTGGCCATCCAGCTCTCCAGGTCGTTCAGCAGCCGCCTGGCCTGGTTCTCCTCGGCGTCCAGGCCGGTCAGCCGCAGCAGCTGGCGCTGGTGGTGGCCGGCGTCGACGACCTTGGGCACGAAGGTGACCGTGTCGCCGTTGGAGGCGTGCTCTATCTGCATCTCGGCCACGTCGAAACCGAGGTCGTTCAGGCGCCGGATCCGGCGCTCGATGTAGTGGTACTTGCCCGCCGGGTACACCGAGGTGCGGGTCAGTTCCTCCCACAGCGTCCGGTAGCGGGCGCAGATCTCGGTGCCGAAGTCGATCGGGTCGACGGACGGGTGCAGCGCCCCGGAGGCCTCCAGGTCGAGCAGCTCGCCGCTGATGTTCACCCGGGCCAGGTCGAGGTCGTAGTCGCGCTGTCCGGGGCTGAGCCGCGGGTGCAGGTCGCCGGTCTCGGCGTCGACGAGGTACGCGGCGTAGGCGCCCGCGTCGCGCCGGAAGAGCGTGTTGGAGAGCGAGCAGTCGCCCCAGGCGAACCCCGCCAGGTGCAGCCGCACCAGCAGGACGGCCAGCGCGTCCATCAGACGGTGCATGGTCGCCGGGCGCAGCGTGGTCTCGAACATCGACCGGTACGGCAGCGAGCCGCCGAGGTGCCGGGTGACGAGCACCGGCTCCAGCTCCTCGCCGGCGGTGCCGGTGCGGCCGGTCACCACGGCCAGCGCGTCCACCGCGGGGATGGCGAGCCGGTCGAGGTCGCGCAGCAGCTGGTACTCGCGCAGCGCGGGCCGTTCGGCCAGCTCCTTGACGGCGATGACCTCGTCCCCGGCGCGGGCGTAGCGGACGACGTGCCGGGAGATGCCGCGCGGCAGCGGCACGAGGTACTCCTCGGGCCACTGCTCCAGCGGCAGCTGCCACGGCAGTTCGAGCAGGAGCGCGGGGTGCTCCGGATTGGTGGCGCTGATCTGCAAGGCCATGCCAAGACTCTAAGCGGCGCGTTCCCGGGCCAGTAGCGCGGCTTCCTTGACGGGGCCGCGGTGGACGGGCCCGTGCCCGGGGAGCAGGACGTCGCCGTCGAGTCCGGCGAGGACGCCGAGCGAGGCCAGGGTGCCCGCCCGGTCGTGGTGGAACATGTCGGGGAGCAGCTGCGGCCCCCGGGTCCGGCCGATGGCGTGCCCGCTGACCAGGGCGTCCCCGGAGATCACCACCCCGGCGTCGGGGAGGTGGTAGGCGCAGTGCCCGTCCGTGTGTCCGGGGGTGTGCACCGGTACCGGCCGCCCGGGCAGGTCCAGGGCGCCGTCCGACGGGAAGGGCGCGGGCGCGGTCACCGGATGCTGCTCGGTGCCGCCGGAGCGCAGCACGTGCACCATCCAGGGCAGCACGCCCGGCCGCCAGCCGTTGCGCAGGACCGTGCCGACCGACACCTGCTGGAGGAAGTCCCGCCGGGCGTGCGGCACTTCGGCCTCGTGCAGCAGGACCGGGGTGCCGTGGGCGGCGCGCAGGTACTCGGCGGAGCCCAGGTGGTCGTTGTGCGCGTGGGTGATCAGTACGGCCGTCACCGCCTCGGGTGAACTGCCCACCGCTGCCAGGGAGTCGAGCAGCAGCCGCCGGTCGCCCGGGTAGCCGGTGTCGACGAGGGTCACCGCGTCGCCGTCCGTGAGGATCACCCAGTTGGTGTGCGAACCGTGCACCAGGTAGGTGCCGTCGGCCACGTGTCGTACGTCCGCGCCCATGGGGTCTCCCGCGTTCCGTTCCGGCTCTGCCCGCACCAGCCAAGCAGATCCGGCACGGTGACGGCCGTCCGCCCCTCAGCGCACGCCGTGCGGACGGAACTGGACGCTGATGCGCGGGCCCGCGGCACGGGTGCTCTTCGGGACGCAGTGCTCCCAGGTGCGCTGGCAGGAGCCGCCCATCACGATCAGGTCGCCGTGGCCGAGCGGGCGGCGTACGGTCCCGCCGCCACCGCCCGCCGGGCGCAGCAGCAGGTCCCGGGGTGCGCCGACCGAGAGGATGGCGACCATCGTGTCCTGGCGCGCGCCGCGTCCGATCCGGTCGCCGTGCCAGGCGACGCTGTCGCGGCCGTCGCGGTAGTGGCACAGCCCGGCCGTGGTGAACGGCTCGCCCAGCTCGTCGGCGTAGTGCGCGGACAGGGCGTCGCGGGCCTCGGTCAGCAGGGGGTGCGGCAGCGGGTCGCCGGCGCCGTAGAAGGCGAGCAGCCGGGGTACGTCCACGACCCGCTCGTACATGGCACGCCGCTCCGCGCGCCACGGGACCTCGGTGGCCAGGTGCTCGAACAGCGCGTCGGCGCCGTGCAGCCAGCCCGGGAGCAGGTCGATCCAGGCACCCGCCCCGAGGTGGGTGCGGCGCAGTCCGTCCAGCGGGCCGAGCCGGACCTCGTCGGTCTGGTCGAAGAGCGAGCCCTGGAGGTGCGTGGTCATGGGACCAGCGTACCCGCTGGTCGAAAATATGTTCTAAGTGTGTCGTGGCCCTTTCGATACGTTGGTGTATCCGATACATTCGCGCATCGAATGGAGCAGGGGAGCCGGACATGGCGTTGAAGGCGACGGCCGGGCGGGTGACCAGACGGCGCGTGCGCACCCGCGCGAACCTCCTGGACGCGGCGTTCGCGGTGTTCGCGGCCAAGGGGTTCGGCCGGGTCTCGATCGAGGAGGTCTGCGAGGCGGCCGGGTACAGCCGGGGTGCGTTCTACTCCAACTTCGACAGCCTCGACGAGCTGTTCTTCGCCCTCTACCGGGACCGGGCCGACCTGATCGCGGAACAGGTGGCCGGCGCCCTCGCCCAGGACGGACCCGCCCTGGACGTGCCGGCCGCCGTGGACCGCGTCACCGAGGTGCTGCTCCTGGACCGGGACTGGCTCCTGGTGAAGACGGACTTCCTGGTGCACGCCGCCCGCGACCCGGAGGTCGCCGGGGCCCTGCTGGAGCACCGGGCCCGCCTCCGACGCGCGATCGCCGGCCGGCTCGCCCGGGCCCGCGGACACACCGCCCTGCCCGCCGTGCTGGGCGACGCCGAGGGCGCCGCGCACGCCGTGGTGGCCGCGTACGACGGGGTCACCACCCAGCTCCTCCTCGACCGGGACGTCGAGCACGCCCGGGTCTGGCTGGGACAACTGCTCACCGCGCTGCTCACCGACGGCAGCGCTCGTCAATGACAGAGCAACTACGGACCACTACGGACAAGGAAGGGACGGTCGCCATGGATGCCGACGTCATCGTGGTCGGAGCGGGCCTGGCGGGCCTGGTCGCGGCCCACGAGCTGACCAGCCGGGGCCGGAAGGTAGCCCTGCTCGACCAGGAGAACGCGGCCAACCTCGGCGGCCAGGCCTTCTGGTCCCTCGGCGGCCTCTTCCTCGTCGACTCCCCGGAGCAGCGCCGCCTCGGCGTCAAGGACTCCTTCGACCTGGCCTGGAACGACTGGCAGGGCAGCGCCGGCTTCGACCGGACCGAGGACGAGGACTCCTGGGCGGTGCGCTGGGCCCGGGCCTACGTGGAGTGGGCGGCGGGGGAGAAGCGGTCCTGGCTCGCCGGGCACGGCATCACCTTCCTGCCCACCGTCGGCTGGGCCGAGCGCGGCGACCTCAGGGCCGGCGGGCACGGCAATTCGGTGCCCCGCTTCCACATCGCCTGGGGCACCGGCACGGGCGTGGTCGAGCCCTTCGTGCGGTACGCCCAGCAGGCCGCGCGCGACGGACTGCTCACCTTCCACCACCGCCACCGCGTCGACCACCTGATCGTCGAGGACGGCACCGCGCGCGGCGTGCGCGGCACGCTCCTCGCCGAGGACGACTCGCCCCGCGGAGTCGCCTCCAACCGCGACGCGGCCGGCGAGTTCGAACTCACCGCCCAGGCTGTGATCGTCACCTCCGGAGGCATCGGCGGCGACCACGACACCGTCCGCGGCCACTGGCCCGAGCGTCTCGGCACCCCGCCCGCCGGGATGGTCACCGGCGTCCCCGCCTACGTCGACGGACGGATGCTCGGCATCAGCGCCGACGCGGGCGCCCGCCTGGTCAACCGCGACCGGATGTGGCACTACACCGAGGGCCTGCGCAACTGGGACCCGATCTGGCCCGGCCACGGCATCCGCATCCTGCCCGGACCGTCGTCCCTGTGGTTCGACGCCCTCGGCCGCCGGCTGCCCGAGCCCTGCCTGCCCGGCTACGACACCCTGGGCACCCTGCGGCACCTGCGCACGGCGGACGGCCTCGCCGAGCACGACCACTCCTGGTTCATCCTCACCCAGAAGATCATCGAGAAGGAGTTCGCGCTCTCCGGCTCCGAGCAGAACCCCGACATCACCGCCAAGGACCGGGCCGGCTTCCTGCGCGAACGCGTCCTCGGCAAGGGCGCCCCGGCCCCGGTGGACGCCTTCCTGCGCAAGGGTGCCGACTTCGTGACCGCTCCGAACCTGGAGCAACTGGTCGAGAAGATGAACGGGCTGACCGACAAGCCCCTCCTGGACGCGGCCCTGATCCGGCGCCAGATCGAGGCCCGGGACCTCCAGATGGCCAACCCGTACGCCAAGGACGCCCAGGTCCAGGGCATCCGCAACGCCCGCCGCTACATCGGCGACCGGCTCGGCCGGGTCGCCGGACCGCACCGCGTTCTCGACCCCGCGGCGGGCCCGCTGATCGGCGTCAAGCTGCACATCCTCACCCGCAAGACCCTCGGCGGCGTCCAGACCGACCTCGACTCCCGCGCCCTGACCGCCGACGGCACGCCCGTCGAGGGGCTGTACGCGGCCGGTGAGGTGGCCGGCTTCGGCGGGGGAGGGGTGCACGGGTACAACGCGCTGGAGGGCACCTTCCTGGGGGGCTGCCTGTTCTCCGGACGGGCCGCGGGCCGCGACGCGGCGCGCCGCACGGCCTGACCGACGGGGAGGCCGCCCGCGTGCTGCTCCGCGGCCTCACTTCCCGTCGAGGAGGCGGAGCAGCACGGCGGCGTGGCTCTCCGCGGGAGACTTGGACGCCGTCAGCAGCGTCACGTCCCCCGCGCCCGCCAGCTCCCGCACGTGGTCGAGGAGTTCCGCCTCCTCGGGTGCGGCCAGCTCGGCCTCGTACCGCTCGGTGAACTCCGCGAAGGAGCCCTCGCCCGCGTGGTACCAGCGGCGCAGCCCGGTCGACGGGGTGAGGCCCTTGGGCCACTCGTCCACCCGCGCCGCGTCCTTCGACACGCCCCGCGGCCACAGCCGGTCCACCAGGACCCGCACCCCGTCGTCGGGCTCGGGCGGTTCGTAGACGCGGCGCACCCGGACGGTCACGCGCCCGACCTTCTGCGCACGGCCTCGCGCCGCTTGAGCGCACGGCGTTCCAGCTCGTCGGTCCCGCCCCAGACGCCGATGGACTGCCCGGTGTCGAGCGCCCATCGCAGACACTGCTCCTGGACCGGACAGCCGCGGCAGACCGCCTTCGCCTGCTCGGTCTGCAAAGCGGCCGGGCCGGTGGTGCCGATGGGGAAGAACAGGTCGGGATCCTCCGTACGGCACGCGGCGTACTCTCGCCAGTTGTCCATCAAAGTCACCTGCGATCGGTTTCGTTCGCGCCCTCATGCATGGATTGCTCCGATGCGGGTGACCTGTCGACGGCGGGCCGAAACCGGCCCGACGCCACGGACTCGGCGATGTGTCTAGCGTCGCAGTGCGCGCCGGGCCGTCGCCGTCACCGCGTCGGCCACCATGGCCAGCGCGGGGGAGTCGAGTTTCCACTGCTGCCAGTGGAGCGGGACGTCCACCGGCAGGTCCGGCGCGAAGTCGACGAGCCTCCCGGCGCGCAGCAGCGGCTCCGCCTGCGGCTCCGGCACCATGCCCCAGCCGAGGCCGGCGGCGACGGCCTCCACGAACCCCTCCGAGGTGGGCACGTAGTGCCGCGCGATGCTCGCGCCGCCGTGCCCGAACCGCCGGGCGAAGCCGTCCTGGAAGTCGTCCCGCCGGTCGAAGACCACCACGGGTGCCACGGCCAGCGCTTCCCGCAGCGGCCCGCTCAGGTGGCGCTCGGCGAATACGGGGCCGGCGCAGGGCAGGTAGCGCATCCGCCCCAGGAACCGGACGGCGCAGCCCGGGACGGGATCGGGTGAGGAGGTCACCGCGGCCATCACCACGCCCTCCCGCAGCAGGGCCGCCGTGTGGGCCTCGTCCTCGCGCCGCAGTTCGAAGCAGAGCCGGGGCTCCGGCGGCAACTCCGTGAGCGCGCCGAGGAACCAGGTGGCGAGCGAGTCCGCGTTGACGGCGACCGACACCCGGGTGGGCTCGCCGGCCGCCCCGCTCAGCCCCAGCTCGGCGTAGGCGTCCCGCTCCAGCCGGGCGACCTGGCGGGCGAGGCGCACCAGCACCGCGCCCGACTCCGTTGCCCGCACCGGTTTGGTGCGCAGCAGCAGGACCCGGCCGGTGCGCTGTTCCAGGGCCTTCACCCGCTGACTGACCGCGGACGGCGTCACGTGCAGCGCGGCGGCGGCCGCGTCGAACGTGCCCTCGTCCACCACGGCCAGCAGGGTGCGCACCTGGTCGAGCGGCAGATCAGCGGTCTGCTCCGTCATCCCGTCCGTCGTCCCGTCCGTCGTCCCGTCCGTCATCCCATCCGTCATCCCATCCGTCATCACGAGTGCTAAGGATACGTAAGAATCTTTAGCTGTACCTGCGGTGATCGTCCGCTTAGCGTCGAGAGCATGACCAACGCCCTCACCGCCGCGGCCGCCGGCTTCGGTACCGGACTCTCGCTCATCGTCGCCATCGGCGCCCAGAACGCCTTCGTCCTGCGGCAGGGGATCCGTCGCGACGCGGTCCTCGCCGTGGTCGGTATCTGCGCCCTGTCCGACGCCCTGCTCATCGCCCTGGGCGTCGGCGGGGTCGGCGCGGTGGTGGTGGCGTGGCCGGACGCGCTGACCCTGGTCGGCTGGATCGGCGGCGCCTTCCTGCTCTGCTACGGCGCCCTCGCCGCCCGGCGGGTGTTCCGCCCGGCGGGCGCGCTGCGGGCGGAGGGCGACACCGCCGGCTCCCGACGCCGGGCGGTGCTCACCTGCCTGGCGCTGACCTGGCTCAACCCGCACGTCTACCTCGACACCGTGTTCCTGCTGGGCTCGGTGGCCGCCGACCGGGGCCCGCTGCGCTGGACCTTCGGTCTGGGCGCCGCCGCGGCCAGTCTGGTCTGGTTCGCGGTCCTCGGCTTCGGCGCCCGCCACCTCGGCCGCTTCCTGGCCCGGCCCGCGGCCTGGCGGGTGCTGGACGGACTGGTCGCCGCCACCATGATCGTCCTCGGGGTGAGCCTCATCGCCGACGCCTGACCGCCCGCTCGGACGGAGCTGCGACACTGATCTCCGCAGTCGAAAGATGTATCGAGCACGTAGGAAGCGCGTGGACACGAGCGAGAGCAGCGAGAGCGGGACCGAGAAGGGGGCGGCGAAGACACCTGCCCCGGACGAGGGGGCGCGGCGCGGGTGGCGCCGCTGGGCGATGGACACCCGCCCGCTGCGCCGCCCCGCCTACCGCAGGCTGTGGTCCTCGACCATCGTCACGGCCGTCGGCAGCCAGCTCACCGCGGTCGCGGTGCCCAAGCAGATCTACGACATCACCGGTTCCTCGGCCTGGGTGGGCGCCGCCAGTCTCGCCGGTCTGCTGCCGCTGATCGTGTTCGCGCTGTGGGGCGGCGCCGTCGCCGACACCATGGACCGCCGCAAGCTGCTGCTGATCACCAACACCGGCATCGCCGTCACCTCGCTGCTGTTCTGGGTGCAGGCGGTCACCGGCCTGGAGTCGGTGGCCGCCCTGATGCTGCTGCTCGCGCTCCAGCAGGCCTTCTGGGGCCTCAACGCCCCGGCCCGCAACGCCTCCATCGCCCGGCTGGTGCCCGAGGGCGAACTGCCCGCGGCCAACGCGCTCGGCTCGACCGTGATGCAGACCGGGCAGGTGGTCGGTCCGCTGCTGGCCGGTGCGCTCATCCCGGTGATCGGACTGCCCGAGCTGTACCTGATCGACGCGCTGGCCCTGTGCGTCACGGTGTGGGCGGTCTACCGGCTGCCCGCCCTCCCGCCGCTCGCGGGCACGGCGGTGCGGCGCGCGGGCGTGCGCGAGATCGCGGCCGGCTTCCGCTACATCGCCGGGCACAAGGTGCTGCTGCTGTCCTTCCTGGCCGACATCGTCGCCATGGTCCTCGGCATGCCCCGCGCGCTGTTCCCGCAGCTCGCCGCCGAGACCTACGCCCCCTACGGCGAAGGGCTCGCCCTGGGGCTGCTGTTCGCGGCGATCCCGGTCGGCGCGGTGGCCGGCGGGCTCTTCTCGGGCACCTTCTCCCGGGCGCGGCGGCACGGCTGGATGGTGATCGGCGCGGTCGTCGTCTGGGGTGCCGCCATCGCCGGATTCGGACTGAGCGGGAGTCTGTGGCTCGCGGTGGCGTTCCTGGCGGTGGCGGGCGTCGCCGACATGGTGTCCATGGTGTTCCGCGGGGCGATCCTGCTGTCCGCCGCGACCGACGAGATGCGCGGGCGGATGCAGGGTGTGTTCACCGTCGTCGTGGCGGGCGGCCCGCGGCTGGCCGACGTCCTGCACGGCGGGGCCGGCTCCGCCTTCGGCCCGCGCGAGGCGGTGACGGGCGGCGGGCTGCTCGTCGTGGTGGTGATGCTGGCCCTGGCGGCCGCGGTGCCGGCGCTGCGCCGCTACCGCGTCTGAGCGGCCTACAGGGACCCGCGCCCGTGCAGCGCGTAGTGATCCATGAGCCGTCCCCTGGTGGTCTCCAGCCGGTGCGCGAGGATCTCGGCGACCGACCGCACCAGCACGATGCCCAGGTGCGGGTCCTGCTCGCACAGGTCGAGCACCGTGGCCGCGTCGAACTCGTAGGCGCGCACCTGGCTGAACGCCTCGGCGCCGAAGTCCCACTCGTAGGGCGGGAACAGCCAGGACCAGCCGAGCAGGTCGCCCACGCCCAGGCTGGCGACGGTGACCTTCTGCAGGGGCGTCACCTGCTGGGTCAGTGAGACCGCGCCGGAGCGGATGACCCAGAAGCGGTCGGCCCGGTCGCCCGCCTCGAAGATCCGGGCGTCCTCCGGAAACGAGATCTCCCGCGCGAGCGCCATCAGCCGTTCCCGCTGGGCCGGGGGAAGGGCGGTCAGGAGTTTGATCGCTTTGGTCATGGCACGGGGCTCCTCGCCGGCGATTCGGTTCCGGGGCTTTCCCTATGCCCATTTCAGTCGTTGTCGGCGCGCTGGGCCATTCGGCGGACGGCGGATCCCGTACGGATTCGGTGCGGAATCCGGGGACGGCGGTGCGCGGGCATGAAAAAGCCCTGGCCGGACGGGGGAGGCCGGCCAGGGCCGTTTGCGGTGACCGCGGAGGACTTTTCCATCGACTCCGTCGCCACGTATGGATGAACGCTAAACCATCCTGGGGTGTCCGGGGAAACCGGGGCACGCGTACGTGACCGGACTCACGCGCGCCCGGCGGCGCCGATCCGTCCCGGCACCGCTCACTGCGGGTGGCGCCCCGGGGTCAGTACCTCGTCCAGCACCCGCAGGACGGCCTCGTACGCCACCGCACGTACGGCAGCCTCCCGGGATCCCTCCGGATCGGTCGGCCGCAGTTCCGCGCTCCGGTCCCGCCAGCTCCGTGTCTCCTCCAGCGCACAGGTCCTCGCCCGGTGCATCCGGCGGAGCAGTTCGTCCGAGTCCACAACATCCGTCATGTACTCCGCGTACCCGCGCAGGGCGCCCGGATGGCCGTTGGGCCACAAGGAGGGCCCGAGGTTTGCCGGTACGGCCACAGGTCAGCCGGAAGTGACGGGTCCGTACGGCGCACGCCCCGGACCGAAGGCTCATGTCACCGATCAGGGAGCGGACGTATGTGCGACAGGCACACGACCGAAACCGTCGTGGATCAGTACGGCACGGACCGGTACCGGCCGTGCCGGCCCGCCGACGCCCGCAGAGCCGTCGAACGCGCCGTCACCGGCCGCCTTGGCGCCGACGGTCCCGCCCGGTACGACGCGCGCGCCCTCTCGGACGCCGTGCTGGTCGCCTCGGAGCTGACCACCAACGCGATCCTGCACGGCGGCGGCATCACCGGCTTCCGGGTCGACGTCGTGGGATCCGGCGTGCGCCTGTCGGTCAGCGACCGCAGCCACGATCTGCCGGTGGCCGTACCGGCCACCGACGACCAGGGCCGCCGACGCCTCGGCGGCCGGGGCTGGCCGATCGTCTGCCGGCTGGCCCACGACGTGCGTGTGGCAGATCTTCCCGCCGGCGGCAAGTGCATCACCGTCCTCGTTCCGCTGTCCTGAGTACATTTCGCAAAGCGGAGTTTGTTCCACCGGGGCAGGGGCAGTCGCAGAATCGTGCTTCGGACCGGAGGCGCAGCAGCGGGAGCGGTATGGCCGCTTCGGCTCCTCCGGATCGCGCGGTTCGCGACCGGGGTGGGCCGAACGGTGCCGTTCTCGCGGCAAGTCCCCTGACACCACCGTTCAGGAGCGAATCCGCATGCTCGTAGAAACGCCCACCGGCCGCCCCGACGCCCCGGGAACCTCCAATGCCACCGCCGGCCGCCGTCGCCACGACGACGCCCCCGACACCATGGCCCTCTTCGGCCGCCTCGCGGGCCTGCCGGACGGCCCCGAGCGGGACGCCCTGCGCGACGAACTCGTCACCGCCTGGCTGCCCATGGCCCACCGGATCGCCGGCCGGTTCCGGGACCGCGGCGAGTCCCTGGAGGACCTGCGCCAGGTGGCGGCCCTCGGCCTGGTGAAGGCCATCGACCGCTTCGACCCGGAGCGCGGCGCCTTCGAGAGTTACGCCGTGCCCACCATCACCGGCGAGGTCAAGCGCCACTTCCGGGACCGGATGTGGGCGCTGCGGGTCCCCCGCCGGGTCCAGGAGCTGCGGAACAAGGTGCGGGTGGCACGCCGTGAACTCACCCAGAGCCCGGGCAGCCCCGAACCCTCGCTCACCGCCCTCGCCGCCCACACCGGCCTCACCGAGGACGAGGTGAGCGCCGGCCTGGAGGCGCTGGAGAGCTTCAGCACCCTGTCGCTGGACGCCGAGCTGTCGGCCGGCGACGACGGCTACAGCCTCGCGGACACCCTCGGCGCCGCGGACGCCTCGTACGACACCGTGATCGACCGCGAGTCCGCCAAGACGGGCCTGCGACGGCTGCCCGAACGCGAACGCGCCATCCTCTACATGCGCTTCTTCGAGGACATGACGCAGAGCCGGATAGCCGACACGCTGGGCATCTCGCAGATGCACGTCTCACGGCTCATCAGCCGCAGCTGCGCCCGGGTCCGCGACGAGGCGCTCGGCGAGCGGACACACGGTCGCTGATGCCCTGACCCGGGACGGGGCAGGGGCGCGGCGTGAACTCCGGCCCGTACACCGCTGGGCGGTGTGCGGGCCGGTCCGTGCGTGCGGGGCCGATGCCGGGGCATGCGGTGTCCCGGAGGGGAGGTCCACATGAACGCACGAGTCATGGCACGCACAGGCCGCGGCAGCGCCCGGAAGGCCGCGAACGGATCGGCCGCCGAGGGGGCCGCCAGGGCGGGGCTCAGCGCTCGCGGAGTCATCTACCTGCTGGTCGGCATCCTGGCCCTGCAGATCGCCTTCGGCACCGGAAACCGCCAGGCGGACCGGGGCGGCGCCCTGGAGGAGCTGGCGGAGAAGCCGTTCGGCGCCGTCCTGCTGTGGGCGCTGGGCATCGGGCTCGTCGGCATGGCGCTGTGGCGGCTGTCCGAGGCGGCCTTCGGCGCCACCGGCAAGGACGGGCACAAGGCCAAGAAGCGGCTGCCGGCCGCGGCCCGCTGCGTCTTCTACGCCTTCGTCGCCTACTCCGTCCTGGCCTTCGCGGCCGGCGCGGGCGGCAGCGGCTCCAGCGACCAGCAGTCCCAGGACGTCACGGCCAAGGTCATGGAGATGCCCGCCGGGCAGTGGATCGTGGGACTGGCCGGAGCCGGCATCGTCGTCGCCGGAGTGGTGATCGCCGTGCAGGCCATCCGCCGCAGCTACCACAAGAAGCTGAAGCTCGGCGCGCTCGGCTCCCGGGCCCGGACGCTGCTCGACGTCACCGGCGTCGGCGGGGGAGTGGCCCGCGGAGCCGTGTTCGCGGCGGCGGGCGCCTTCGCGGTGCGGGCCGCGGTGGACTACGAACCCGATCAGGCCAAGGGCCTCGACGACACCCTCCGCTCCTTCGCCGAGACCCCCCTCGGCCCCTGGCTCCTGGCCCTCGTGGCCGCCGGTCTGGTGCTGTTCGGGGTCTTCTCCTTCGCGCTGGCACGCTGGCGCCGCGTCTGAGCCGGGCGGCACGGGGAACACGGGGCGAATGAACGAACACGAGATTCCTCCGCCGGACGGACGTCCCGTGGACGTCTACCTCGACCTCCTGCGCGTCCGCATGCCGAACGACGACTACCAGCTGCTGCTCAGCGTGGTGGAACCGGTCCTCCAGGCGATCGACGAGCAGCAGATGCCGACCATCGACTTCTCCCTGGACGGCGACAACGCCGAGGCGCTGCCCCAGGAGATCAGGGACGAGGCCGCCCTGGTCATCGCCACCGCCGTCACCGGGCGGCTGGACAACGAAGTCGTCGAGATCAGCACCGACGAGACCGGCCCGGTCCGGGTCGTCACCGACGCGACCACCGCCGCCGACCCCGAACGTCTCGGCGAGATAGCCGACTACCTCAAGGAACGCCACCGGCAGAACGAGGAACTGCGCGGCATCGCCGAGGCGAGCGGTCTGCCCAGCGACTTCTGACCGCCCGGCTCCGGCAGCTCAGCGCTGCGGGGTCTTCACGGCCACACCCAGCGGCCGGGCGAGGCCGACCACCGCCTCGTCCAGCCGCTCCAGGTGCCGCAGCACCCGGCCGGTGATCCTGCCGTACCGGGGCGTCCCGGCGGCGTCCGGCTCCAGCAGCGAGGCGATGCTGGGGCCGGTCTCCACCTCGGTCACGGTGTCGTCGTCCTCGACGTGGGCGGCGATCGCCTCGATGTTGCGCACCGTGCGCCGCACCGCCCCGCGCAGCCTCGGGTCGGCCGCGATCGACGGGTGGGTGGGCAGCAGCTCGGCCGTCGCGGCCAGCGACCGCGCGTGGTAGGCGCAGGTCTCCAGCAGCGCGACGACGTACTGCGCCGTGTTGCGCCGCGAGCGCAGCGGCGTGATCGGGTGGGTGAGCGGCTGCACGGCGGCCCGCAGGTCGCCGAGCGCCTGGTCCAGCTCCCGGGCCGTGTCCAGCAGGTCGGCCGCGGGACCGCCGCTGAGCTGGTCGACGGCGCCCTCGGTGACGTCGGTGAGCCGCTCCAGCACCGTGCCGAGCAGTTCGTTCGTCCGCCGGTCGGTCCGTATCGGCAAAACCAGCGCCGCCGCGACGATCCCGCACGCCGCGCCCAGCGCCGTCTCCTCCACCCGCAGCAGCAGCACCGACATGCTGTACGTGTGCAGCAGGGTGTACAGCAGCCCCAGCATCGCCGTGACGAAGAACGACATGAGCGTGTACGACAGCGGCGCCGTGTAGAACATCGCGAAGATCAGCACCAGCACCAGCCCGAACGCGGTCCAGGTGTGGTTGCCGACCAGGCCGGCCAGCACGATGCCGGCCACCACGCCCAGCACGGTGCCCAGCAGCCGGCGGTAGCCCTTGACCAGGATCTCGCCGGTGGACGCGGTGTTGATGAAGACGATCCAGCAGGTGAGGACCGCCCAGTACCAGCGCTGCGTCGACAGCAGCTCACCGCCCACGATGGCCAGCGAGGACCCCACCGCCACCTGCACCGCGGCCCGCGTCGTGGGCCGCCTGAGCCCGGTCGGCTCGTCCTCGGCCGCCGCCTCCTCGCCGGCGTCGATCGCCGCGTCCTCGGCGTCCAGCTCCTCCCGGGAACGGGCCGTCGCCGGTGAGTCGTCCGACTCGTCCTGCGGCCCGTCCAGTGCGATCCGCAGTCCCATGACCGCCCGCGCGCTCTCACCGATCCCGCGGAACACGTCCTGGACGGCCGGGGTCGCCTCGGGGAGGTTCTCCTCGTCGCGGTAGCCCAGGAGCCGGTTGCGCAGCTGGGACAGCGCGGTCCCGCGCGCCTCGGCCGGCGGCTTCAGTACCAGCGTGCGCAGCGCCGCCAGGTCCCGGCGCAGTATGTCCGTCGCCTCACCGGGCGCCGGCGAGTGCCCCACCGAGGGTGCGGGCGCCCCCGGCAGATGCAGCGTCAGGGTGTCCGCCCGCTCGGCGCTGCGCGCGGTCAGCAGCAGCAGGCCCAGTCGTTCGGCGGCGATCTCGGCGTCCGCGATGCGCCGCTGCACCAGCCGCGCGGTGGACTCGTCGGGCGTGCCCTCCTCCAGCCGGGACTGGATCATCAGGGCCGTCTCGTGCAGCCGCGCGGTGCCCTCGCGCAGCCGCTCCAGGGTCTTCTCGATGTCGTCGGGACCGGCGTCCAGCAGTTCCTCCTGCGAGGCGATCAGCTGCGCCAGGCGGGCCCGGAACGCCTGCCGCAGCCGTTGCAGGATCCGCGCCGGTGTCGCCGGTACGATCCCGAAGCGCACCACCGCGCTGGACGCGAACGCCACCGCGAACGCGGTCCACAGGGCCGGCAGCCCCGACACCTTCGCGCCGACGAACAGCGACACGAAGTAGACCTGGAAGCCGATCAGCCCCAGCGCGGTGCCGCGGTCGCCGAACCGGCGGACGAAGACCGCGCAGAAGATCAGGACGACGAAGATCGCGTCGCCGAGGACCACCCGCGAGGTCAGCAGCGTGCTGAGCGACGCCGAGGCCAGGGCGACGGGCAGGCCCAGCGCCAGCGTCACGGCCTGCGGGCCCAGCTCCTTCTCCCGGATGGCGAACGTGGCGACCATCGCCGCCATGGCGCCCGCCACCAGATGCTTGACGTCCACGCCGAGCACGGCGAGCACCGCCAGCGTCAGCGCGATGGCGCCCACCGTCCGCAGTCCCGCCGTCAGCCGCAACAGCCCGGGGTCGGACGCGGCGACGCTGTCCCGCAGCCGTGTCCGCACCGAGCGCCCCGCTGCCTTCACGCCGCCGTACACTCTCCCGATTCACAGCCGATTCCCGGCCGGTTCACGCCGAGATCCACTTCTCAGCATGTCATGCCGCGGGCCGGAAGCGGCCGCGGGGTCACCGCTCCCCCAGACCCGCTCCCTCGACCCGCTCCCGTACCTGTTCCGGGGTCAGATAGGCGTCGGTGTACTCGAAGTCCTTCAGCTTGGCCGGTTTGCGGGCCTGGAAGCCGGTGCGGACGAAATCGTCGCCGGCCACCGCGTTGATCGCCCAGTTGGCCGCCACCCGGGCCTTGGCCACGCCCGTGCGCAGCGCCGACCAGTGGTAGCCGCGGGCCACGGCCTGCGCCGGCAGGCCCTTCAGCTCGACGCCGAGCGGCTTGGAGACCGCGTCGGTGCCGCCGAGGTCCACGACGAGACCGAGGTCCTTGTGCACGTACGGCCGCATCGGCTGGTTGCGCAGGGTGGCGATGAGGTTCTCGGCCACGTGCCGGCCCTGCCGCATCGCGTGCTGGGCGGTGGGCGGGCACACCGCGCCGTCCTGGCCCTTGGCGAGGTCGGGCACGGCGGCGGAGTCGCCCAGCGCGAACACCCCGTCGTGGTCCGGCAGACACATCTCGGCGGTGACCGCGAGCCGCCCCTTGACCGTCTCCGCGCCGAGCGTGGCCATCAGCGGGCTCGCCACCACGCCCGCCGTCCAGATCAGCGTGCGGGTCGGCACCACCCGGCCGTCCGTGAAGGTGACCTCCTCGGGACCGGCCTTGTCGATGGAGACGCCCAGGGAGATCTCGATGCCGCGCCGGGCGAGGACCTCCTGCGCGTCGCGCCCGAGCTTCTCGCCCAGCTCGGGCATCAGCTTCGGGGCGATGTCGATCAGGTGCCACTTGATCAGACTCGGGTCGAGCCGGTTGTACCGCTTGACGGCCGCGTGCGTCAGCCGCTGGAGGCAGGCCGCGGTCTCGGTACCGGCGTAACCGCCGCCCACGACCACGAACTGCAGCCGGGAGGCGCGCTCGACCGGGTCCTGGCTGGCGTCGGCGAGATCCAGCTGGGAGATGACGTGGTCGCGGACGTACGCGGCCTCCGCCAGCGTCTTCATGCCGAACGCGTTGTCGGTGAGCCCCGGAATGTCGAACGTGCGGGTGATGCTTCCGGGTGCGAGGACGATGTAGTCGTACGGCTCGTTGACGATCTGGTCGGTGATGGTGCGCACCACGCACACCTTCGCCTTGAGGTCCACGCCGATGGCGCCGCCCGGGATGATCCGGGTCCGGTAGCGGCTGCTGCGGCGCAGGGAGAGCGCGATCGACTGGGGGGTCAGCACCCCGGAGGCGACCTGGGGCAGCAGCGGCAGGTAGAGCTGGTAGGAGAAGGGGGTCACCAGGGTGACGTCGGCTTCTCGGGGGGCGAGCTTCCGCTCCAGTCGGCGGACGCACTCGACGCCGGCGAAACCTGCGCCGACCACCAGAATCCTGGGTCGTGTCACGGTGTTCATCCCTTTCTGCGGCGTCGGACGTTCCGCCGCGAACGCCCTTCGCCTGCCCCTGGATCGCTGCTTCGCACCTCGGCAATCCCATCGCGCCCACGCCGGTGCGGCCAGCCGGGTGCGGCAGGCGGGTGCGGTCGGGCAGGCGCGGCCGGGGGAGTGCGCGGCCGGGGGAGTGGTGCCGCCGGTCAGGCCGGGCCACGGAGGTGGCACAGCAGCAGGCACACGTCGTCGTCCCGCTCGGAGTCGCTGAGCAGCGGATCCAGGAGCCCGTCCGCCGCACCCTCCAGGTCCCTCTCCAGCTCCGCCGGCGCGAACGAGCCCAGTGCGTCGGCCAGTCGCCCGATGCCCGGGTCTATGCCCTGGGCGCGGCGCTCCACCAGCCCGTCGGTGTACAGCGCGAGTGTGGAACCGGGCGCCAGCGGCACCGTGTGGTCGGCGATCTCCTGGCGGAGCGGGATGCCGAGCATCGCTCCGGGTTTGTCGTCCAGGATGCGCACCTGCCCGTCCGGGGTCCGCAGCACCGGCGGCGGATGGCCGGCGGCGGCCCACGTCAGGGTCGGGTCGTCGGGGTGGAAGCGCGCGATGACGGCGGTAGCGAACAGGTCGGGCTGCAGGTGGTGCAGGAACGTGTGCAGCCGGGTCAGCAGCCGCCCCGGGCTGCCGCCGTCCACGGCGTACGCCCGCAGCGCGGTACGCAGCTGGCTCATCATCACGGCGGCGCGCAGCCCGTGCCCGGTGACGTCGCCGACCACGGTGATGACCCCGCCGTCGGGCTGGCGGAAGGCGTCGTACCAGTCGCCGCCGATGTTCAGCCCATGGGTGGCCGGCAGGTAGCGGGCGGCCAGCCCGAGGCCCGCCGGGGAGGGCAGCTCCGTCAGCAGGGCCCGCTGGAGCGTCTCCGCGATGTCGCGGTTGTGCTGGTAGCGCCGGGCGTGGTCGATGGCGATGCTCGCCCGCCGGGTCAGCTCCACCAGCATGACGGCGTCGTCCGGGTCCCACAGCTCCCCCGGCGGTGACAGGGTCACCACGCCCTGGGGCGCCTGCCGGGTCGGCAGCGGGATGCACAGCGCGGGCCGGTCCGGGTCCAGCGCCGAGGGCGGCTGGTCCTGGACGCCGCGCAGGCCCCCGGGGTGCGCGGCGGCGTACTGCGGCCGCCCGGTGCGGGCCGCGACCACGGCTGCCGCCGGATGCGCCTGCCCCGGCCGCCCGTCGTCCTGCTCGAACAGCCAGACGTCGACGCTCGCCGCGTACTCGGGCACCAGCAGCTCCGGCAGCCGCCGCACGATCTCGTGGTGGTCCAGGGACGCCGTCAGCACCGCGCTCGCGTCCGCCAGGAAGGTCAGCCGGCGCCGGGCGTTCTCCGCCTCCGTGCGCGCCTTGCGTTCCGCGGCGAACGCCTCCCGCTGGGCCCGCCCGGCGGCGTCCAGCTCCGCGTGCAGCGCCACGACGCCCTGGTTGGTCTGCTGCAACTCCTCGCGGTGGAAGTCGACCAGGTCCTCCTGCTCGCCGAGCCGCTCCAGCACCAGCGCCGTGTCCTCGTCGGCACCGAGCAGGGCCTCCGCCAGCCCGGCCGCGTCGTCCGCCACGGCGGCGTCCCCGAAATCCGTGGCCGGCTCGGGGCAGGGCACCGTGACCCGCCACGGCGGCTCGCCCGCGGCAGCGGCCTCCGGCGAGGTCACCACGGCGTGCAGGGCGCCCGCCCCGGCCCCCGCCGGGGCACGGCCCGCGGGGCCCGTCGTCAGGGTCAGCCGCCAGGTGCCGCCCTTGGTCAGGCACTGCCGCAGCTGCGCGCCGACCGCGGCCGTCAGGCGGGTGCGCTCCAGCGGCGGCACCCCGCAGGCCGCGGCCAGCCGCGCGGTGGCGACGCGCGCCCGGGCCGCGTCGGTGACGTCGCTGATCTGCCAGGTCCGGGTCATGGGCGGTCCGCCGGGACGGGGGCCAGCACGGCGACCGCGGTGTCGTCCCGCACCGGGCGGGCCGGGCTGCTCGCGTCGCGGAGGGTGACGGCGGCGGTCACCGCCGGGTCGGCCGTCGTGCGGCAGGTCTCCGCCGTCGGCGTCCAGCGGCTCGGCAGACCGTCGCTGTGCAGCACCAGCACCCGGTCGTCCGCCCAGTCCGCCGTCTCCTCACGCAGGGTGGTGGGCCGGTGGGTGCCGATGATGCCCGGCCGGGACAGCAGGTGGCGCCAGGTGCCGCCCTCGCACAGCCGCGCCCCGATGTTGCCGACGCCGGCGAACCTGAGCACGTCGGCCCGCGTGTCGACCTGGGCCACCGCTACCGCCGCGCCGCGGGTGCCGGTCAGCGCCCGGTCGAGCCGCCGCAGCGCGTCCGCGGGGGTGACGTGGGCCGCGCCGCGCAGTGCCTCGACGGCCGCGGTCGAGGCACGGGCCGCCTCCGGGCCGTGGCCCAGACCGTCGGCCAGCATCAGCGTGACCAGGTCGCCCGCGCGCACCCAGGCCCAGGCGTCGCCGGAGTACTCCGCCCCGCCGAAGGGAAGGTTGACGCCGCCGGCCCGCACCCGGTCCGCCGGGCCCGGCTCGGCGGCCGGGCCGTCGTCGGGTACGGCGCCGATCCGGGCCGCCACCACCGTGCCCCGCCCCGGGACGCTGTGCAGGTCGAAGTGGTCCGAGAGACGCGCGCAGGTGCCCAGACCGGCACCGAGGGAGCGCGCGGTGGTGAAACCGTCCCCCAGGGCGGCGGGCACGTCGGCGATCCCGGGCCCGTGGTCCACCGTGGTGACCTGCACGAGCCGGGCTCCGTCCCGGCCGCCGGCGAGGACCGGCGGAGCGACGACGTCGATGAGGACCCGGCCGCCCCCGGCGTGCTTGAGCAGGTTGGTGGCCAGCTCGGTCGCCACCAGCGCCGCGGTGGCGGTGCGCCGCTCGTCCAGTCCGGCCAGTGCCGCCGCCTGTTCCGCGGCCACCCTGACGTCACGCACCCGGGTCGAGTCGTGCACCGGCACGTCCCACACGCGTGGCATCAGGACTCCTCGCGCGGCCGCGGCGGTCTGCCCACCCAGGACGCCACCCGCACGGTCGTGCCCGTGCCCGGGGCGCTCTCGATCGCGAACTCGTGCACCAGCCGCCGGGCCCCTCCCAGCCCCAGGCCCAGCCCCTCACCGGAGGTGAAGCCGTCGCTGAGCGCCTGCTCCAGATCCGCGATGCCCGGTCCCTCGTCGGCGAAGGTGAGCCGCAGCCCCCGGACGCCCCCGTCGGTCAGCTGCTCCGTCTCCATCGTTCCGCCACCGCCGTACACGAGCGTGTTGCGTGCCAGCTCGCTGGCCGCCGTGACCAGCTTGGTCTGGTCCACCAGCCCGAAGCCGGTCTGTGCGGCGGCCTGCCGCACATGCTGTCGCACCCACACCAGATCCATGTCCGAACGGATCGGCAGGCGGGCCTGGGAGCCCGCGGCAGTGTGCATCACAAAGTCTCCCGGCGCAGGCCGCCGGAGCGGGACGTCGGGGCCTGCCCCGTGAGGAACTCCATGGCCGCCTCGGTATTGAGCGCCGTCTGCATGCCCGGCAGCGTGAGCCCCAGCTCCACCAGCGTGATGGCGACCGCGGGCCGCATGCCGACCACCACGGTGCGCGCGGCGAGCAGGCCGCTCTGCCCGGCGATCTCGGCCAGCACCCGGCCGAGGAAGGAGTCGACGATCTCCACGCCGGAGATGTCGATGATCACACCCGTGGCACCACTGCCCACTATGGTCTCGGCGAGATCCTCCTGGAGCTGCTGCGCCGTGCTGTCGTGCAGGTCGCCCTGCAGGGTGACCAGCAGGACGTCACCGAGCCGCAGGACCGGAAGACGACCCGCCAGGGGAGCCCCGCCGGGGCCCGGGAATCCCTCGCTCACCGCGTGACCGCTCCGTTCGCGCCGGGCGCCACGATGCCGACCCCGAGCTGGTGCAGCACATACGCCAGCGCGTCGGCCAGGCTCGCACGGGTGGGCACGTTGCCCAGGTCGAGACCGAGGTGGACCATGGTCTGCGCGATCGCCGGCCGGATGCCGGAAACCAAGCACTCGGCGCCCATCAGCCGGGCCGCCGCGACCGTCTTCATCAGGTGCTGGGCCACCAGCGAGTCCACCGTCGGGACCCCGGTGATGTCCAGGATCGCGAAGCGCGCCTGCTGCTCCACGATGGAGTCCAGCAGAGTCTCCATCACCACCTGGCTGCGGGCGCTGTCCAGCGTGCCGATCAGCGGCACGGCCACGACGCCGTCCCACAGCTTGATCACCGGAGTGGCGACCTCCAGCAACTGCAGCCGCTGCCGGTCGATGAGTGCCTGGCCCTCGCTGAGCGCCGTCTGCATCACCACGACGCGCAGGGTGCCCATCAGTACACCCAGCGTGGCGAGACAGGAGCGGGTGTGCTCGACGGAGTCGTCGGGCAGATCGGCCAGGAGCAGGTTCTCCACCGGCGCACGCAGCGTGGCCAGTTCGCCCGACACCTGCGCGCTGCTCAGGCCCGCCCGGGAGCGGGCCGCTCCCATCCGCGCCAACTGCTCGCGCACCGTCGTGAATCCCGCGGCGTCCGGATCCTCCACCCGTTCCGCGTCCGCCACTTGAGCCAGCGCGTCCACCACGGCCTTGCCCGCCTCGACCGCCTCGTCGCGCGAGACGGTGAACACGGCCCGGAACAGGGGCTCGTCCGCCCAGCGCTGGGCGATCTGCTCCCGGCGGCGCCGCAGAAAGTCCCTGATCTCAAGCGTGGGCGATCCCGCGGTTCCCTCTTCCGGCACCTGTTCCACTCCTCATCCGCTCCTGCCGCCCGCAGCGCGCGAAGCGGTGCGGCGGTGATGTGACTCTGCCGGGCGACAACTGTAACCACCCTCCGACCTCGCACGACACCTGCTCCCGCACGACCGGTCCCCGCGCGGCGGCGGCAAGGGCTCAGACCTCCGGCACGTCGGGACCCTCCGGCTGCGCGTCGACGCGCGAGAGCGCCTCCTCGGTGCTCTCCGAGACCGGCACGGTGATACTCACCCCGGTCAGGTCCAGGACGCGCCGCACCGCCGGGGCGGGTGAGATGATGTGCACACTGCCCGGCAGCTCCCGCGCCTCCTGGTAGACCCGCAGGATGATGTTCATGCCGGAGGAGTCCATGAACGGGACCTCCGACAGGTCCAGCAGGAAGTGCCGTCGGCCGTGGTGGAGCTGGTTGGCCAGGTGATGCTGCAGTTCGGTCGCGGTGTCGACGTCCAGGTAGCCCGCCACCTTCAGCAGCGCGATCTCCTCCCGCGGCAGCGTCACCTCGACGGACAACGGGTTCTGGGCGATGGGCACGTGTACCTCCAACAACGCGGCGTCGCGGCGGACCGTCGTGATCCGCCGCGCCCGGCGATTACCCCCGAATCCCGGTCCCATGCACGGCCGCCGGGACGGGTTCGCGGACCGCCCTCAGCCGACCCGGATGCCCACCAGACACGTGTCGTCGTCGGTGTCCGAGCGGCTGTAGGTGAGCAGCCGGTCCAGATGCTGGTCCAGGGTGGTCGGCGTCGGGCTGACGGTGGTCAGCAACTGGTCCAGCGCCTCCTCCACGGAGCGGTCCCGGCGCTCGATCAGGCCGTCGGTGTACATGAGCAGCGTGTCCTCGCCGGCCAGCTGCACCTCGGCCTCCTCGTACGCCGCCTCCGCGACCGCGCCCAGCAGCATCCCCCTGACCAGCGGCAGCCGCTCCGCCCGTACGCCGCGCACCAGCACCGGCGGCAGATGGCCCGCCCTGGCCCAGCGCAGGGTGCGCCGGGCCGGGTCGTACAGCCCGCACACCGCGGTCGCGGTGACACCGCCCGTCAGGTGGTGCGCGACGATGTTGAGCCAGGACAGCAGCTGGCCCGGACCGGCCCCGGTCACCGCGAGACCGCGCAGCGCGTTGCGCAGCACCACCATGCTGGTCGCCGCCTCTATGCCGTGTCCGGCCACGTCGCCGACGCACAGCAGCACAAGACCGTTCGGCAGCAGCACGGCGTCGTACCAGTCGCCGCCGACCAACTGCTCCGTCTCCGCGGGCCGGTAGCGGACGGCCACCTGGAGTTCGGGCATCTTCAGCGGGGTCTGCGCCGGCGGCATGATGGCGTGCTGCAGCTGCAGGGTCAGCCGGTTGCGCTCGATGGCCTGCTGCTCGGTGTGGGCCAGCTGGTCGCGCGTCGCGGCGAGCGCCACCTCGGTCCAGTGCTGGGCGGAGATGTCCTGATAGGCACCCCGTACGACGAGCAGGCGGTCGTCGGTGTCCAGGACCGGCTCGGCCACCACCCGCACGTGCCGGGTCACGCCGTCCGGCCGCTGCAGCCGGAACGCCGCCGACGCCGGCCGCCGGTGGTGCAGCAGCGTGCGCAGGAAGCGCCCGATGGCGACGGCGTCGTCCGGATGGGCGTGGGCGGCCAGCTCCTCCAGCCGTACCGGGGTGCTCGTCCTCGCCCGTCCGTAGAGGTCGAAGAGCTGCCCGTTCCAGGTGATCTCGCCGGTCAGCAGGTTCTCCTCGAAACCGCCGATGCGGCCCAGGCGCTGGGCGTGCTGGAGGAGGCTGGCCAGCCGGGCCGTCTCGTCCTCGATCCGCCAGATGAGCAGGACGGCGTTGCCGTGCCGGCTGACGCTTATGTCCGCGACCGCCGACAGCGCCACCTGGTCCACCAGCGCGGTCAGGTTCATCCGCCGGGCCCGGAACGGCTCACCCGTCGCGTACACCCGCTCGACGTGCCGGAACAGCTCGCTGTCCCCGGCGGCCAACGGGTACGCCTCCAGCAGCAGGGCACCGCTCACGACGGCACGCGGCCGTCCGGCGGGGTCCATGAAGCTCTCGTTCACGTGCTGGATGCGGAAGTCCGCCAGGTGGCCGTCGGCGTCCAGGTGCGGCACCAGCACCAGGGCGGGGTCGTACAGTCCGTCGGCCAGGTCCATCAGCTCGACCGCGTCCGGCATGACCCGCGGCCGCTGCCCGGCGCCGTTCGGCGGCGTGTACGACTCCAGGGTGTGCGCGCACAGCTCCGCCAGGGCCTCCACCTGGCGCACCACCTGCGGCGGCTGCGGCATCAGCGGCGCCGGCCAGGCGATCTCCAGCACGCCGTGCAGGCGTCCTCCGGTACCGGCGGGCACGGCGACCCTGCCGCCGTCCGGATACTGGTGCCGGCCCACGCTGGGCAGCCCCGTCTCCGCCAGCGACGTGATCCACTGCCCCGCCCGCTCGGTCAGTCCGGACCGGGCGACCGTCGCCACGTCCGGCGGCACGTAGCGCCAGCGGGTGGCCTCGGCCGGGGAGAACCCCGCGCTGCCGGCCAGGGTGAGCGACCCGTCGTACCCGGCCGCCCAGATGGCCACCGCGACCGCGCCCAGCGGGCGCAGCGCCTGCTCCAGCAGGGAGTCGGCCACGGCCTGGGTGTCGCCCGCGGCCAGCGCGCCGCTCTCGGCGGCCCGCAGGCGTACGGCGGCGGAGTCGGCCCCCGCCTCCCCGGGCGGCCCGTCCCGCCGGGAGTCCCCGCCGTCCGCGCCGGCCGTGTCCGTCCCGAGGTCCCGGTCGGACTCGGAGCGCACGGCGGCGGTCGCCGCGAGGAAGGCGTCCGTCACCTCCGACACCCGGTCCCGTGCCGCCTGGTTGATGACGTCGACCGCGAACTCCAGCGACGTCGCCCCGGACTGCTCGGCCAGTTCGGCGAGCTGCCGCGCCGCCTGGGCCGGGCCGCAGCCGAGCCGCGCCACCAGGATGCCCTTGGCCAGCTCGATCAGGGCCCGGCCCTCGGCCTCCGCCTGGGCGGCCCGTACCTCGCTGCTGAGCCGGTCGACGGTGGCCGCCAGCCGGCCCACGGGCGACAGCGGCGTCAGGGCGCGCATGCCGACGGCCGGCCCGTCGAGCGCGCAGGACTGCGGCGGCCCGGGTGCCCCGGGCGGTGCGGCGGACGCCTCCCGCGGTGTGGCGGCGGCCGGTTCGCGGGACTGCTCGGACTTGCTCACGACGGGGACGCTCCTCGGCTGGCGAGGGCCACGGAGCGCGACGGCCCGCGCCGCGCTCCGTCCGGCCCACCCTGGTACGGGACGGGGGCCGGTGTGGTCATGCGGGCAGCCACCGTCGGACGCAGGCGATGAGGTCCTGGGTGTCGACGGGCTTGGTGACGTAGTCGCTGGCGCCCGAGGCGAGGCTCTTCTCCCGGTCGCCGGGCATCGCCTTGGCGGTGACCGCGATGATCGGCAGCTCGGCGTACTCGGGCATCCGGCGGATCTCCGCCGTCGCCGTGTAGCCGTCCATCTCCGGCATCATCACGTCCATCAGGACCAGCGCGACCTCCGGGTGCTGCGTCAGCTTCTCGATCCCCCGGCGGCCGTTCTCCGCGTGCAGGACACGGAAACCGTGCAGCTCCAGGATCCCGCTGAGCGCGAAGAGGTTGCGCGCGTCGTCGTCGACGACGAGGACGGTGCGCCCGGTGGGGGAGTCCTCCACGAGGCGCGCACTCGCGCGCCGGGGCTCCTCCGGCCGGACCAGGGTCAGTACGTCCCCGGGCTCCTCGGCGGCCAGGTGCAGGGCGATGCGCTCGCGCAGCTCGTCGAGGCTGGACAGGAACTCCAGCACCCCGCCCGCCGCACCGGAGCGCAGGTTCTCCTCCAGGGCCGCGTCCGCGCGGTGACCGCTGTGCACCAGCACGGGCACGCTCGCCAGCGCGGAGTCGCCGCGCAGCGCGTGCAGGAACCGGGACGCCTCCTCGTCCGGCATGCCCAGCTCCAGGACGACGCAGTGGCACGGCTCGGCCGCCAGCGCGCCTGCCGCCTCCTGCGCCCCCACGGCGGTGATCACGTCGAGCGGGGGCCGGTCGCCCGCCTCGTCCCGCCCGTGCGTCAGATCGGCGATCACGCTCTCCGCGACGAGGGTGAGCAGACCGCGCGGACGTTCCTCCACGACCAGCAGCCGCCGCGGACGCGGCCGGTGACCGCCGCTCGTCAGCTCGGGCACCGGTGCCGGCCGGTCGAGCACGTCGGCGGACGACTCGTCCGGCACCCGGTCCGGGCCCCGGAGACGCAGCTCCTCGAAGTCGGGCCGGGTGACGGGCAGGAACAGCGTGAAGGTGCTGCCCCGGTCGGGCGTGCTGTCCACGGTGACCGCGCCGCCGAGCAGCTGGGCGATCTCCCGTGTGATGGACAGGCCGAGCCCGGTGCCGCCGTACTTGCGGCTCGTCGTGCCGTCCGCCTGCTGGAACGCTCCGAAGATCGACTCCAGGTTCTGCTCGGGGATGCCGATGCCCGTGTCCTTCACCCGGAAGGCCACCACGGCACCGCCCCGGACCACGCCCGCGGGCACCTCGTCGTCCGGTGCCGGTTCCACGGCCAGCTCCACGCCGCCCCGCTCGGTGAACTTCACCGCGTTGGACAGCAGGTTGCGCAGCACCTGACGCAGCCGGGAGTCGTCGGTCAGCAGGTCCGCGGGCGCACCGGCGGCCGTCGCCACCGTGAACTCCAGGCCCTTCTGCGTCGTCATGGGCCGGAAGGTGGCCTCGACGTACTCGATGAGCTGCCGCAGCGTCACCCGCTCCGGGGCGACGTCCATCTTCCCCGCCTCGACCTTCGACAGGTCCAGGATGTCGTTGATCAGCTGGAGCAGGTCCGAGCCCGCGGAGTGGATGATGCCCGCGTACTCGACCTGCTTCGGTGTGAGGTTGCGCGAGGGGTTCTGGGCGAGCAACTGGGCGAGGATCAGCAGGCTGTTGAGCGGGGTGCGCAGTTCGTGGCTCATGTTGGCCAGGAACTCCGACTTGTACTTCGAGGCCAGCGACAGCTGCTGGGCCCGTGCCTCCAGCTCCTGCCGGGCCTGTTCGATCTGGAGGTTCTTCGCCTCGATGTCCCGGTTCTGCGTCGCCAGCAGGGACGCCTTGTCCTCCAGCTCGGCGTTGGAGTGCTGGAGTTCCTCCTGCTGCGCCTGCAGCTCCGCCGAGCGGGCCTGGAGTTCGCCGGTCAGGCGCTGCGACTCGGCCAGGAGTTCATCCGTACGGGCGTTGGCCACGATCGTGTTGACGTTCACGCCGATGGTCTCCATCAGCATTTGCAGGAAGTCCTGGTTGATCTGCGTGAACGGGGCGACCGAGGCGAGTTCGATGACGCCGAGGACCTGCCCCTCGACCACGATGGGCAGCAGCACCAGAGCCGTCGGCACGACCTCGCCGAGCCCCGAGGAGACGGTCAGGTAGCCGGCCGGCAGGTCGTCCACCAGGATGGTGCGCCGGCTGCGCGCCGCCTGGCCGACCAGGGTGCGGCCGAAGGCGAAGCGGGTGGGCCTGGCCGTGTTCTCCGGGTAGCCGTAGGAACCGACCAGTCGCAGTTCGGGGCCCTGGTCGCCGTCCTCGGCCAGGTAGAACGCGCCGTACTGCGCCGACACCAGCGGCACCAGCTCGTCCATGATCAGCTCGGCGACCACGGGCAGGTCCCGGTGGCCCTGCATCAGGCCGGAGATGCGGGCCAGGTTGGTCTTGAGCCAGTCCTGCTCCTGGTTGGCCCGGGTGGTCTCGCGCAGGGACTCCACCATGGAGTTGATGTTGTCCTTGAGCTCGGCGACCTCGCCGGACGCCTCCACGTTGATGGAGCGGGTCAGATCGCCCTCGGCGACGGCGGAGGTGACCTGGGCGATCGAGCGGACCTGGCGGGTGAGGTTGCCCGCCAGCTCGTTGACGTTCTCCGTGAGGCGCTTCCAGGTGCCGGAGACACCCTCCACCTCGGCCTGGCCGCCCAGCCGGCCCTCGGTGCCGACCTCGCGGGCGACGCGGGTGACCTCGTCGGCGAAGGCGGAGAGCTGGTCGACCATCGTGTTGATCGTCGTCTTCAGTTCGAGGATCTCGCCGCGCGCGTCGACGTCGATCTTCTTCGACAGGTCGCCCCGGGCCACCGCGGTCGTCACCAGCGCGATGTTGCGCACCTGGCCGGTGAGGTTGTTGGCCATCGAGTTGACGTTGTCGGTGAGGTCCTTCCAGGTGCCGGCGACGTTCGGCACGTTGGCCTGGCCGCCGAGGCGTCCGTCGGTGCCGACCTCGCGGGCGACGCGGGTGACCTCGTCGGCGAAGGCGGACAGGGTGTCGACCATCGTGTTGATGACGTCGGCCAGCGCCGCGACCTCGCCCTTGGCGTCGACGGTGATCCGCTGCGACAGGTCGCCCCGGGCCACGGCGGTGGCGACCTGGGCGATGGAGCGGACCTGGCCGGTCAGGTTCGACGCCATCACGTTGACGTTGTCGGTGAGGTCCTTCCAGGTGCCCGACACCCCGCGCACCCGGGCCTGGCCGCCCAGGTTCCCGGCCGTGCCGACCTCGCGGGCGACGCGGGTGACCTCGTCGGCGAAGGCGGAGAGCTGGTCGACCATCGTGTTGATGGTGTTCTTCAGCTCCAGGATCTCGCCGCGCGCGTCCACGGTGATCTTCTGGGAGAGGTCGCCCTTGGCCACGGCGGTGGCCACCTGGGCGACGTTGCGGACCTGGTTGGTCAGATTGCCCGCCATGAAGTTCACCGAGTCGGTGAGATCGCGCCAGGTGCCCTTGACGCCCTGGACGTCGGCCTGGCCGCCGAGGCGCCCGTCGGTGCCGACCTCGCGGGCGACGCGGGTGACCTCGTCGGCGAAGGCGGAGAGCTGGTCGACCATCGTGTTGATGGTGTTCTTGAGTTCGAGGATCTCGCCGCGGGCGTCGACGTCGATCTTCTGGGAGAGGTCGCCCTTGGCCACGGCGGTGGCCACCTGGGCGATGTCACGCACCTGCGTGGTCAGGTTGCCCGCCATGGCGTTGACCGAGTCCGTCAGGTCGGCCCAGGTGCCCGAGACCCCCGGCACCTTCGCCTGTCCGCCGAGGGTGCCCTCCGTGCCGACCTCGCGGGACACCCGGGTCACCTCGGAGGTGAACACGGACAACTGGTCGACCATGCCGTTGAAGACCTTGGCGATGTCGCCCATCAGGCCGTCCGCGTCGTCCGGCAGCCGGGTGCCGAAGTCGCCGTCCCGCACGGCCGTCAGGCCCGCCAGGAGGCGGCGCAACTCCTGATCGGCCGGAACCGCGTCGACGGCCCCGGCGCTGTCGTTGGTCATGCGCACCCTCGTTCCGCTCCCCAGGAGCCCTCGGAGCGAGGACTCGGACCCCCTCCGGACCGATTGGGTGGGTCCGGGCTGTTGCGTGGCATTTCCGCTGTTCACGGATCCGCACGATGAGAAAATACGCCCGAGATTAACCCAGGTGCGGGGTGCGGACAAAGCGGGGCCGCCCCCCTTGCGCGGCGGCATTTCGCCACCCCCGATCGGACCTCGGGCCCGAATGCGGCGGCCCCGGCCGGGTATCTGCTGCTGTGGGGCCGGACCGGCCCCGCGGAGGTCGCCGAAACGGGAGGGAAGGGACAGCGTGCCGATGGAGAGCATCTGGTCGTACGCGGCGGACAGCGGTCACGTGGAGGGACAGGACCTGACGGGCTGCACCGTCGTCGCGGAGGACGGAACCATCGGGCACGTGGACCGGCAGGCCGAGCACTTCGGCATGCGGCACCTGGTCGTCGACACCGGAGTCTGGGTGTTCGGCCGGAGCGTGCTGGTGCCGGTCGGCGTGGTCCGCTCCATCGACCCCGAGTCCCGCACGGTCACGCTGACCTGCACCAGGGTCGAGGTGAAGGCCGCGCCGCGGTTTCGGACCGACAGCGAGACGATGGACCGCGACTACCTGGCGTCCGTCGGCGACTACTACCATCGGCTGCCGCCGCGGGAGACTCCCGCGACCTGACCGGGCGCCGGAAGAGAGCACACGCGCAACACGCTGAAAACGGGGACCCAGGACATGGAACCAAGCGAAGGGACCATCACGGCTGCGTCCGGCGCGCCCCCAGGGGTGCCGGCACCGGCCGTGGTGGACAGCGCGGCGGCGGCACGCGCGTACGCCGAGTCGGTGGCACGCGCCCAGTGGGCCGGCCCCGGCCGCACGGTCCGCGACGAGGACGTCATCGACCTGCTGCTCGTGGTCTCGGAGCTGGTCACCAACGCGATCCGGCACGGCGACGGACTGGCCGGCTTCGAGGTGCGGCCGACGCCCGAGGGGCTGTGGATCGCCGTGCACGACCACAGCGCGGTGGTGCCACGGGCCGTGTACGCCTTCCCCACCACGCACCCCGGAGGCGGCTACGGCTGGCCGCTGGTCGCCCGGCTGGCCCGGGACATCGCCGTGGACCTGCGGGAGGGCGGCGGCAAGACGATCAGCGTGCTGGTGCCCCTGCGCCCCGCGAGCACCTGACCGCGAGGTCACCAGGGCAGGAAGACGTGGATGTCCTTGCCCCGCTCACCGGTGACGACGCTCACCTGGTCGGACAAGGTGTGGATCAGGTGCCAGCCGATGCCGCCGCCGCCGTTGCTCGGATGGAAGGGACGCGGCGAGGGCTCGGTCGTGCTGGTGTCGTGCATCACCACGTGCACGCCGTCGAAGGTACGGCGCAGCCGGAGCTGGAACGGCCCGGGGGCGTACTGCACGGCGTTCGCCGCCAGTTCGGTGACCACGAGGAGGATGTCGTCCCAGTGCTCGGGCGCCGCGGGAGGCGCCGCACGGGCCAGGTCGTAGAGGAACTCCTCCGCGACCAGCCGCGCACCGGTCACATTGTGCAGTTCCCCGGTGAAGCTTGCCGTGCGGTTCGTGATCTCCTCGGAAGCCAGTGTCCTGTCCCTACGCGACTCGGCTGCCATCTCGCCTTCCCCGGCCCGGCACCCGCCGGGCCTCGTCCTTCCTTCGCATTCCCTTCGTTTGTTAGTTCCCGAGACGGCCGAGGCTAGTCGCGTCGGTGTGCCCCGCCCTCGCGGTGCGACCCGGGGTGACGGCCCTGTCACCCCCGGGCGCGGTTCAGCGCAGGAACACGCTGTCCGACTCCTCCCAGCCGGCCGGCTCCTCGGGCGGCGACTGCGGCGGCCGGCGGTGCGAGCGCGCCTCGTACATCGCGTCGATCTCCAGGGCGTAGGTCCGCACGATCTCGTCCCGCCGCAGCTTCATCGACGGGGTGAGCAGCCCGTTGGCCACGTCGAAGGGCTCCGGCAGGACGCGGAAGACCCGGATGGACTCCGAGCGGGACACCGCGCTGTTGGCGGCGGCCACGGCCCGCGCGACCTCCTCCCGCAGCGCGTTCTCCTCACGTGCCTCACGGGCCGCGGTGTCGCCCTGTACGGCCAGCGCCGCCCGCCAGTGCGTCAGGAACTCCGGGTCCAGCGTGATCAGGGCACCGACACAGGGCCGGTTGTCGCCGACCACCACCGCCTGGTGCACCAGCGGGTGCATCCGTAGCCGCTGCTCCAGGGCGGCCGGGGCGACACTCTTGCCGCCGCTGGTGATGATGATGTCCTTCTTGCGGCCGGTGATCGCCAGATAGTTCTCGTCGTCCAGGTGCCCGAGGTCGCCGGTGGCCAGCCAGCCCCCGCGCATCACCTCGCGGGTGGCGGCCTCGTCACCGACGTACCCCTGGAACAGCGACGGCCCGCGCACCAGGATCTCCCCGTCGTCGGCCAGCCGGATCTCCATGCCGGGCAACGGCTGCCCGACGGTGCCCGACTTCTCCCGGCCCAGTGGCTGCATCGTCAGTCCGCCGCTGGTCTCCGTCAGGCCGTAGCCGTCGTGGACGTAGACCCCGATGCCCTCCCAGAAGAGGGACAGCTCGCGGCTGAGCGGCGAACCGCCGGACGTCGCCCGCAGCACCCGGCCCCCCAGCGCGTTCCGCAGCCGGCGGTACACCGTCCGCTCGTACAGGGCGTGCTGGAGCCGCAGGTCGAAGCCGGGTCCCGGCCCCCTGCCCAGCCGCTGGCGCTCCAGCGCCGCGGCGAAGTCCCGCGCCGTGCCGGCGGCCCGCTCGAACAGTGCTCCGCGCCCCGCCTGCTGGGCCGTGCGCAGGAAATTCTTGTAGATCTTCTCCAGGACCGAGGGGACCGCGTACAGATACGTCGGACGGAAGGAACGCAGGGCCGAGGAGAGCGCCTCGCCGGTCATCGCGGGTTCGTGGGCCATCAGGAGCCCGCCCCGCACACACAGGGTCTGGATCATCAGCCCGTACACGTGCGAGAAGGGGAGGTAGGCGAGGACCGCGCCCTGCTCCCCCTCCGGCGCCACCGTGTGGCCCCAGCCCGCGATCAGCGTGTCGCACGGGCGGGCCAGCCCGCGGTGGCTGAGCGCACAGCCCATGGCCCGGCCCGACGCCCCCGAGGTGTAGGCGACGACCGCCGTGGCGTCCGGCAGCACGATGCGGCGCATTGAGTCGACGGTGGCGAACGGGAGGTACTCGCCGCGCGCCACGAGCGCGTCCAGCGCCCCCGCGTCCAGTTGCCAGACGTGCCGCAGGGCCGGCAGCGACGCGCACACCGAGCCGACGGTCATCACGCTCTGCTCGTCCTCGACCAGCACGCCCACACAGCCGGCGTCCCGCAGGATGTACTCGACCTGGTCGCGCGAGGAGGTCGGATAGATCGGCACGACCTCGGCGCCCACCGTCCACAGGGCGTGGCTGAAGACCGTCCACTCGTACCGGGTACGGGCCAGGATCGCCACCCGGTCGCCCGGCTGGATCCCGCTCGCTATCAGCCCCTTGGCCAGGTCGGCCACCTCGTCGCGGACCTCCACCGCCGTCACCTCGTCCCAGACCGCGGAGTCGGGGCCGCGGCGGCGCGCGAGCATCGGCAGGGTCGGCGTGCGGACGGCCGTCTCGAAGAGGCTGTCGGCGAGCCCGCCGGTCAGCGGCCCGGCGGCCCGGGGAGCGGGAGCGAGGTCGCGCATACGCTGGCTCCTGACGTGTACGGACGGTGACACCACCCACGAGTACCGTGGCCGGCGGTGCTCGGAATCTAGCCGAGCCGCAGGCCGCGGGGGGCCGGGACGGCAGAAGTGTGTCCGCGCGGTGATCTCGGTTCAGGCCGCCTGGGTGCGGCGCACGCACGCGGTGACGACCTCACGCAGACTGCCCGTGCGCTCGAAAAGCTCGCGCTGCACCCGGGCGCCGTTGCCGTGGCGCAGCAGCGTCTCGACGCCCTCGCGCACCCGGTCGAGGTCGCCGTGGTCGGCCAGCGCCTCCTCCACGTGCGCCACCAATGCCCGTACCACCACCGCGGCGGGCATCCGCCGCATCGTCGCGGGGTGCAGCAGTTCCTCCGTCAGCCCGGAGCGGGCCGCCCGCCAGGCCGCGAGGCGGAGCAGGCTCACGCTGTGCCCGTCCGGCTCGGTGCCCGCGCGCCACTCCCGGGCGGCCGTCTCGACCAGAGCGCGGGCCACGGCGGCGAGGACGACCGCGGTCCCCGCGTCCAGGCAGACGTCCGCCACCCGGAACTCGACCGTCGGATAGCGCCGGGAGAGCCGGACGTCGAAGTAGACCATCCCGTCGTCGAGGATCGTGCCCGTGGCGAGCATGTCCGCGACCCGGCGGTGGTAGCGCTCGGCCGAACCGAACAGCTCCGTCGGACCCGCCGACGGCCACCGCTGCCAGACCCGGCTGCGGTAGCTGCTGTACGAGGAGTCCTCCCCCTGCCAGAACGGGGAGTTCGCGCTCAGCGCGGTCAGCAGCGGCAGCCAGGGCCGCACCCGGTCGATGACCGCGACGCCCTCCTCGTCGGAGCCGACCGAGACGTGCACGTGGCAGCCGAGGACCAGCTGCTCCTGGACAACGACGCCGTACTGGTCGGCCATCCACTCGTAGCGGCGGTTCACGCCGATCGACGGGGTGACCGGCAACGGCGACGAGGCGAGCGCGGCGACGGCGCACCCGATCCCCCCGGCGTGCCGGCCCGCCTCCTCACGGCAGCGGACGATCTCCGAGTGCAGCCGCTCCATGTCCGCCTGCGGATGGGTGGCGAACTCGAGCATCTGCTCGTGCAGTTCCTTCTCGAACACGTCCTGTTCGGCGTCGTCGAGCGACGCCCTGGCCAGCACGGCGGCGGACAGCGCCCGTGGCTCTCCGGTCACGGGGTCGACCAGGAGGAGTTCCTCCTCCACTCCGACGGTGCGCACGTGGTGCCGCCTCTCTGTGGGCTCCCGGGACCAACCGACTGCCCCGGGCAGCCGGTCGGACACCTGGTCGTCTCACAGGAACGGCGTCAGCCACACCGTGGCCAGCGGAGGCAGCGTGATCCGGACGGCGCCGTCCTCGGGCTTGACCGGGCCGGGGTTGGTCACCCCGCTGCCGCCGTACTCCCCGGCGTCGGTGTTGAGCACCTCCTGCCAGGCGACGGGCTCGTCCGGGACGGCCAGCCGGTACTCGTGCCGCACGACGGGGGAGAAGTTCGACACCGCCAGCAGCGGGGCGCCCGCCGCGTCGAACCGCAGGAACGCGAAGACGTTGTCCTCGGCCGCGTCCACCGCGACCCACCGGAAACCGGCCGGGTCGGTGTCGCGCTGCCACAGCGCCGGGGTGCGCGCGTAGCGGGTGTTGAGCTCGCGGACCAGGTCCTGGATCCCGCGGTGGTCGGCCGCCGAGTGGTACCCCTCGTCCAGCAGCCACCACTCCGGCCCCTGCTCCTGGGACCACTCGGCGCCCTGCGCGAACTCCTGGCCCATGAAGAGCAGCTGCTTGCCGGGGTGGGCCCACATGAAGCCGAGGTAGGCGCGCACGTTCGCCCGCCGCTGCCACCAGTCGCCCGGCATCTTCGACACCAGCGCCTGCTTGCCGTGCACCACCTCGTCGTGGGAGATCGGCAGGACGTAGTTCTCGCTGTACGCGTACACCATCGAGAACGTCATCTCGTGGTGGTGGTACTTGCGGTGCACCGGCTCGTGCGCGGCGTACTCCAGCGAGTCGTGCATCCAGCCCATGTTCCACTTCAGGCCGAAGCCGAGCCCGCCCGTGTCGGTGGGCCGGGTCACCCCGCCCCACGCCGTCGACTCCTCGGCGATGGTCACCACGCCGGGGCAGCGCCGGTAGACGGTCGCGTTCATCTCCTGGAGGAACGCCATGGCCGCCAGGTCCTCGCGGCCGCCGTACCGGTTGGGCTCCCACTGCCCCGAGTCGCGCGAGTAGTCCAGGTAGAGCATCGAGGCGACCGCGTCCACCCGCAGCCCGTCGATGTGGAACTCCTCGCACCAGTACACCGCGTTCGCTACGAGGAAGTTGCGCACCTCGGTCCGGGCGAAGTCGAAGGTGTACGTCCCCCAGTCCGGGTGCTCGGCGCGCCGGGAGTCCCCGGGCTCGTACAGCGGTTCGCCGTCGAAGCGGCCCAGCGCCCAGTCGTCCTTCGGGAAGTGCGCCGGCACCCAGTCCATGATCACGCCGAGGCCCGCCCGGTGCAGGGCGTCGACCAGGAAGCGAAAGTCGTCGGGCGAGCCGAGGCGCGCGGTCGGCGCGTAGAAGCCGGTGACCTGGTAGCCCCACGACGGGCCGTAGGGGTGCTCGGCGACCGGCATCAGCTCCACGTGGGTGAAGCCCAGGTCCTTGACGTACGCGGGCAGCTCCTCGGCCAGCTCGCGGTAGGTGAGCCCCGGCCGCCAGGACGCCAGGTGCACCTCGTACACGGAGAAGGGCGCCTCGTGCACCGGAGTGGCGGCCCGGGTGCGCATCCACTCCGCGTCGCCCCACTCGTACCGCGAGGCGGTCACCACGGACGCGGTGTTCGGCGGCTCCTCGGCCGCGCGGGCCATCGGGTCGGCCTTGAGGAACCGGTGGCCGTGGCGCGAGTGGATCTCGAACTTGTACTTGGTGCCCTCACCGACGCCCGGCAGGAACAGCTCCCACACCCCGGACGAGCCCAGCGAGCGCATCGGGAACGCGGTGCCGTCCCAGTGCGTGAAGTCGGTGGCGACCCGCACGCCCTGGGCGTTCGGCGCCCACACCGTGAACCGGGTGCCGGTGACGCCCTCGTGGCTCATCGGCTCCGCACCGAGCGCCCGCCACAGCTCCTCGTGCCGGCCCTCGGCGATCAGGTGCAGGTCCAGCTCGCCGAGGGCGGGCAGGAAGCGGTACGGGTCGTGGACCTCGTGCTCCCCCTCCTCGTACGCCACGACGAGGGTGTACGCCGGGATCGCGGCCAGCGGCAGCACACCGGAGAAGAGGCCGTCCTCCTCGGAGACGAGGGCGTGGCGCTCGCCGTCCACGACCACGCTCACCTCGCGGGCGAAGGGCCGCAACGCCCGGAAGGCGACCCCGCCGGGGACCGGGTGGGCACCGAGCAGGGCGTGCGGATCGTGGTGGGCGCCCGCCAGCAGGCGCCCCCGGTCGGCGGGGTCCAGCGGCGGGGCGGTACCGCACGCCCCGGGTGCGGGCGGGACGGGAGCGGACGGCTCGGGGAGTGAGGTGTCGCGGAGTGCCACGGGTCAGTCTCCTCTCACGGCGAGTCGTTCGATCGCCGCCATGGGTACGGGAAGCCAGTCGGGGCGGTGCCGCGCCTCGTACAGCACCTCATACACGGCCCGGTCCGTCTCGTAGGCGCGCAGCAGGCCGTGCTTCTTACGGGGGTCCCAGCCCGCGCGGGCGGCGTAGCCCGCGCAGAACGCCTCCCGGCAGCGGCGCGCCCACTCGGGGCGCCAGGGGCGCCGCTGCCGGGCGGCGTAGTCGAAGGAGCGCAGCATGCCCGCGATGTCCCGCACGGGGGAGTGGGCACTGCGCCGTTCGGCCAGCGGGCGGGACGGTTCGCCCTCGAAGTCGATGACGAACCAGTCCCGGCCGGCCCGCAGCACCTGCCCGAGGTGCAGGTCGCCGTGGATGCGCTGGGCGGGCGGTCCGGAGTCGCAGGTGGACAGCGCGGCGAAGGCGGCCCGCAGCCCCGGGACGAAGGGCTGGAGCGCCGGGACGCAGTGCGCGGCGGCCGTCAGCCGCTCGGTCATCGCCGCCGCGGTGCGGCCGTTCTCCCCGGGGGTCCCGGCCGGGAAGGCCGAGGCCAGCGCCAGGTGCACGTCCCCCATGGCCTGTCCCAGCTCGTGTGCCTGCACGGTGAAGTCGTCCCCGGACGCGAGCGCGTCCAGGGAGAGGGTCCAGCCGTCGGAGGCGTCGTGCAGGAACGGCTGGAGCACCCCGAGGGTCGCCTCGTAGGGATGCGTCGTGCGCATCCACGCCACCGGCGCCGGGACCCGCCCGCAGCCCTGGCGGGCCAGCGCGTCCGGCACCTCCAGGTCGGGGTTGACGCCCGGCTGGACGCGCCGGAAGAGCTTGAGGATGAACTCGTCGCCGTAGATCAGCGAGGAGTTGGACTGCTCGGCGTCCAGGAGGCGCGGCGCGAGTCCGCCGGGCACCGGCCGCGCGGGGTCGGACTCGAAGCGCAGCGGTCCCGCCTTGCCGGGGTGCCGCAGCCGTTCCAGGAGGAGCTGTGCGGTGCGCGGATCGTGCAGCGCGTCGTAGACCGTCCGCCCGGCCAGCGGGCCGTCCTGCACCTGACCGATGATCGCCCGGCCCAGACGCGGCGAGGGCTGCTCGCGCACGCCGAGCAGCAGTTGGTAGCAGTCTCCGGCCGAGGGGGCGCCGCCCGGGGCGGGCACGGGGCCCTGCCCGGTGTGCACCAGGAGGTGCAGACAGCCCGGGAACAGCTCGGTCATCGACAGCAGACCCAGCTCGGCGACGGGCCGGTCCTTGCCGGCGAACCAGCGCTGGTGCGGCAGCCACTCCCGCAGCAGCTCGCCGAGCGACGCCATGGGCTCGGCGAGTTGCCTGCGTCTCGGGCGCAGGGGTGCGGTCTTCGGCATGGTGACGCGTCCTTTCCTCGGCCCAGGCTCAAGCGCGGCGGCCGATGCGGGATGCGACTCGGGTGAGCCGGAACCAGTAGAAGCCGTGGCCCCCGAGGGTCAGCAGGTACGGCAGCTCGCCGATGGCGGGGAAGCGGACTTCGCCGAACAGCTCGACGGGGTGGCGTCCGGCGAACTCGCGCAGGTCCAGTTCGGTGGGCTGCGCGAACCGGGCGAAGTTGTTCACGCACAGCACGAGGTCGTCCTCGTACTCCCGCAGGAAGGCGAGTACCGCGGGATTGGAGGAGGGCAGTTCGGTGTAGGTGCCCAGGCCGAAGGCGGGGTTCTGCTTGCGGATCTCGATCATGCGCCGGGTCCAGTGCAGCAGGGACGAGGGCGAGGCCATGGCCGCCTCGACGTTCGTCACCTGGTAGCCGTAGACCGGGTCCATGATCGTCGGCAGGTAGAGGCGCCCGGGGTCACAGGTGGAGAAGCCGGCGTTGCGGTCCGGGGTCCACTGCATGGGGGTGCGCACGGCGTCGCGGTCGCCGAGCCAGATGTTGTCGCCCATGCCGATCTCGTCGCCGTAGTAGAGGATCGGTGAGCCGGGGAGGGCGAGCAGCAGCGCGGTGAACAGTTCGATCTGGTCGCGGTCGTTGTCCAGCAGGGTCGCGAGCCGCCGCCGGATGCCGATGTTGGCGCGCATCCGCGGGTCCTTGGCGTACTCCGCGTACATGTAGTCGCGCTCTTCGTCGGTGACCATTTCCAGGGTCAGCTCGTCGTGGTTGCGCAGGAAGATGCCCCACTGGCAGCCGGACGGGATGGCCGGGGTCTTGGCGAGGATCTCGGAGACCGGGTAGCGAGACTCTCTTCTGACCGCCATGAAGATGCGCGGCATGACCGGGAAGTGGAACGCCATGTGGCACTCGTCGCCGCCCGCGGAGTAGTCGCCGAAGTAGTCGACCACGTCCTCGGGCCACTGGTTGGCCTCGGCCAGCAGCACGGTGTCCGGGTACTGGGCGTCGATCTCGCGGCGGACGCGCTTGAGGAAGGCGTGCGAGGCGGGCAGGTTCTCGCAGTTGGTGCCCTCTTCGGCGTACAGATAGGGAACGGCGTCGAGGCGGTAGCCGTCGACGCCCAGGTCGAGCCAGAACTTCAGCGCGGCCAGCATTTCCTCCTGTACGGCCGGGTTCTCGTAGTTGAGGTCCGGCTGGTGGGAGAAGAACCGGTGCCAGTAGTACTGGCCGCGGACCGGGTCGTAGGTCCAGTTGGACGCCTCGGTGTCCACGAAGATGATGCGGGCGTCCGCGTACTGGGTGTCGTCGTCGGCCCAGACGTAGTAGTCGCCGTAGGGGCCGTCGGGGTTCTTGCGGGACTCCTGGAACCACGGGTGCTGGTCGCTGGTGTGGTTCATGACGAAGTCGATGATGACGCGCATGCCGCGCTGGTGGGCGGCGTCGACGAACTCCACGAAGTCGGCGAGGTCGCCGAACTCGGGGAGCACCGCGGTGTAGTCGGAGACGTCGTAACCGCCGTCGCGCAGCGGTGACTTGAAGAAGGGCGGGAGCCAGAGGCAGTCCACGCCCAGCCACTGCAGGTAGTCCAGCTTGGCGGTCAGCCCTTTGAGGTCGCCGACGCCGTCGCCGTTGCTGTCCTGGAAGGAGCGGACGAGGACCTCGTAGAAGACGGCTCGTTTGAACCAGTCCGGGTCACGGTCCTTGGCCGGGGTGTCCTCGAAGGTGTCCGGCACGGGCTCGTTGACGGTCATGAGGCTCCCGACCCTCCGTTCTGGGGCGCGGCGGCGGACGGCCGGCGGACGTGGAAGACGTGGGCGGGAGCCCCGCCGGGCTCCAGGCGCACGTAGTTCGTCCGGCCCCAGTGGTAGGTCTGACCCGTGAGTTCGTCGTGGACGGGCACGGTCTCGTGCCAGTCCAGGCCGAGCTGCGGCATGTCGAGGGAGATCGTGGCCTCCTGGGTGCGATGCGGATCGAGGTTGGCGACCACCAGGACGGTGTCGGACCCGAGGCGCTTGCTGTACGCGATCAGCGCGTCGTTGTCGGTCCGGTGGAAGCGGAGGTTGCGCAGCCGGTGCAGCGCGGGATGGTCGCGCCGGATGGTGTTGAGCTTGGTGATGAGGGGGGCGATGGTGCGGCCCTCGCGGGCGGCGGCGGCCCAGTCGCGTGGCTTGAGCTGGTACTTCTCGGAGTCGAGGTACTCCTCGCTGCCCTCGCGCAGGGGGGTGTGCTCGCACAGTTCGTAGCCGCTGTAGATGCCCCACGTGGGGGAGAGGGTGGCGGCGAGGACGGCGCGGACCTCGAAGGCGGGGCGGCCGCCGGTCTGGAGGTAGGCGTGCAGGATGTCGGGGGTGTTGGCGAAGAAGTTGGGCCGCATGTAGGAGGCGGCGTCCCCCGTCAGTTCGGTGAGGTACTCGGTCAGTTCCCGCTTGGTGTTGCGCCAGGTGAAGTAGGTGTAGGACTGCTGGAAGCCGATCTGGGCGAGGGTGTGCATCATCGCGGGGCGGGTGAAGGCCTCGGCCAGGAAGATGACGTCGGGGTCGGCGCGGTTGATCTCGCCGATGACGCGTTCCCAGAAGACGACGGGTTTGGTGTGGGGGTTGTCGACGCGGAAGATGCGCACGCCGTGGTCCATCCACAGGCGCAGGACGCGCAGGGTCTCGGTGACCAGGCCGTCGAGGTCGGCGTCGAAGGCGACGGGGTAGATGTCCTGGTACTTCTTGGGCGGGTTCTCGGCGTAGGCGATGGTGCCGTCGGGGCGGTGGTGGAACCAGTCGGGGTGTTTGTGGACCCAGGGGTGGTCGGGGGAGCACTGGAGGGCGAAGTCGAGGGCGACTTCGAGGCCGTGCTGGGCGGCGGTGCGGACGAAGTGGTCGAAGTCGTCGAGGGTGCCCAGGGCGGGGTGGAGGGTGTCGTGGCCGCCTTCGGGGGAGCCGATGGCCCAGGGGACGCCGACGTCGTCGGGGGTGGCGGAGAGGGTGT
>NZ_JBHYJX010000046.1:0-66831 GCF_042740985.1 Streptomyces sp. NPDC058985
AGCACCCCAGACCCTTCGTCTGGACGAAGACCGCCGACGAGATCCTCGACAAAGTCGCCGCCTACTGCCGACGAATCTCTGACTCAGATCACTAGCGCCCGGGTTCCCGACGTCCGTCCGAGTCCCCGGCTGCCGCGTGCGCGTGGTGCCGGGGACTTTGTTCGTGAGGCTTGACGAGACGAACCGTATCGTCTAATTTTACGGGCGTGCCAGTTGGTGGCAATGGCTTCCGGCTCCCGCCGTATTGCCACCGCCACCGCCACCGCAACTGCTCACTCCTGCTCCCTCCTCAAAGGACCGCCCTTGCGCCCTGCTCCCTCAGTCGCCACCGTGAACGCCGCCCCCGCCCGACCCACGTCCCAGATCGCCCTCGCCGACGTCACCAAGCGCTACGGCGACCGAGTCGTCCTGGACCGCGTGTCCCTCACCGTCCGACCGGGCGAGAAGGTCGGCATCGTCGGGGACAACGGCTCGGGCAAATCCACGCTGCTGCGGCTGCTCGCCGGACAGGAGCCGGTCGACAACGGCACCCTGACCGTGACGGCGCCGGGCGGCATCGGCCATCTCGCCCAGACCCTCGACCTGCCCGGCACGGCGAGCGTGGGCGACGCCGTGGACCACGTACTGCGCGAACTGCGCGCCCTGGAACGTCGTATCCGGACCGCGGAGTCCGCACTGGGCACGGCCGGTCCCGACGCATTCGAGGAGTACGCGGCGCTGCTGGCCGAGTACGACGCACGGGGCGGGCGGGGTGCGGACCGGCGTGTGGAGGTGGCCCTGCGCCGCCTCGGTGAGCGCGCGCCGTTCGACAGCGCGCGTCCGCTCGGCACCCTCTCCGGAGGGCAGCGCTCCCGCCTCGCGCTCTCCGCGACGCTGGCCTCCGACCCCGAACTGCTCCTGCTCGACGAACCGACCAACGACCTGGACGACGAGGCCGTGGCCTGGCTCGAAGCCCGCCTGCGCCGTCACCGGGGCACGGTGATCGCGGCCACGCACGACCGGGCGTTCCTGGAACGCGTCACCGGCACCGTGCTGGAGGTGGACCAGGACCGGCGCGCGGTGCGGCGTTACGGCAACGGCTACGCCGGTTACCTCACCGCCAGGGCGGCGGCCCGGGCGCGCTGGGCGTGGGAGCACGAGCAGTGGCGCGACGAGGTCGCCCGGCAGCGCGCTCTGGCGGACTCCGGCATCGGCATGCTGTCCGAGATCCCCCGCAAGGGCCCGTGGGCCTTCAGCGGCGCCGGCGCCTTCCGGGCACGCTCGCGGTCCCACGGCGCGCAGAGCCGCATCCGCAACGCGCGCGAGCGCTTGCAGCGGCTCACGGAGCACCCCGTACCAGCGCCGCCGCAACCCCTCCGCTTCACGGCTCGCGTCGAAGGCGCCCCGCTCCAGGGCGAGTCGGCGACCGCCACCCACCTCGAAGGGGTGCGAGTCGACGGCCGCCTCTCCATCCCGCACCTGACACTCGCCCCCGGCGACCGACTGCTCGTCACCGGACCCAACGGCGCGGGCAAGAGCACCTTGCTCCACGTACTGGCAGGGGAGCTGGCGCCCGACGCGGGCACCGTCCGCCGCCCGCGCCGGATCGGCCATCTGCGCCAACAGTGCGCCCCCGAAGCCGCCTTCGACGCCCGCCCCCTCCTCTCGGCCTACGCGTCCGGCCGCCCGGGCCACTCCGACGAGCACGCCGACGCGCTGCTCGCACTGGGACTGTTCCACCCCGCGGACCTGTCCGTCCCCGTGCGCGACCTGTCCGTCGGACAGCGCCGCAAGCTCGAACTCGCCCGCCTGGTCACGTCCGGCCCCCTCGACCTGCTCCTCCTGGACGAACCGACGAACCACCTCGTCCCGTCCCTGATGGAGGAGATCGAGGCGGCCCTGGCCCACTACACCGGCACCCTCGTGGTGGTGACCCACGACCGGCTCCTGCGCGAGCGCTTCCAGGGCCGACGGCTGGAGCTGTCCGCGGCCGGTCGCTGACGGGGCGTCAGCGCAGGCCGAGTGAGCCTTCTCGCCGGGGTGACGTGACGGAGGAGTGAGGGCCCAGGGTGGCGGGCCGCTACCCATACGTGATCCATGACCCACACGCGATCCATGTCACCGGCCACGGGTGGCTCAGGACACGAGCAGGCGCAGGCCCAGCTCCGCCGCGTCGAGGGCGACGAGGTCCCGGTTGCGCTCGGCCCACCGGCCCGAGGAAAGGTCGTCGCGGAGGCTGTCCACCGCTCGCTGCTCGGCCCGCGGCCCGACTCTGGTCCATACCGATACCGCGCGGCGCACATGCTCGTCGAGGTACGCATCGGGCCGGCGCCAGTGGGCTTCGAAGAAGCCGTCGGCGCAGTCCCACGGGATGAGCACCGGCTCGGCCTGGCCTTCGATCGCGCGGGTCATGTCGGCCAGGGAGGGCCAGCCGGCGAGAAGGCCGGCGAATTCCGGCAGGTAGTCGCGGGTGAGCCAGAACCGCTCGAGCCAGCCGGTCGTACTCGCGTCGTAGGTGAACACCACCACGCGGCGGGCCACCCGTCGCATCTCGCGCAGCCCGGCGACCGGGTCCGGCCAGTGATGAACGGTGCTGACCGCCATCGCGGCGTCGAAGGACTGGTCGGGGAAGGGCAGTTGCTCCGCACTGGCGGCCACGCACGGCGCCGCGTCCGCAGGACGCTGCGCCCGCATCGTCGCCGACGGTTCCACCGCTGTGACCTCGCGGTCGGTGGGTTCGTAGGAGCCGGTGCCGGCCCCGACGTTCAGTACCGTCCGGGCGTCCCCGAGCGCCTCCCAGATCCTCGCGGCGATCCGCGGCTCGGTGCGCCGCGTCGCCGGATAGGCGGACCCGATGGACTCGTACAACTGCGCCCCGAACATCTTCAGTTGGTCCTCAGGTGCTGTCCTGATCCCCATGACCCTTGACTCCAGTTCCTGGTCGATGGCCGTCACCATGGAGGCAGTGCGGTCGCGCTGTTCCTGCAGCAGGCCGCGCAGCCGGCGCAGGTGCGCGACCGCGTCGGTGGCCGGGTCGTCCACCAGGGTCGCGATCTCGCGCAGTCCGAAGCCCAGGCGCCGGTAGCCGAGCACCTCCCGCAGCCGCTCCACGTCGCCGGCCGAGTAGGCCCGGTATCCGGTCGCGGTCCGCGCGGACGGCTTCACGAGACCGATCTCGTCGTAGTGGTGCAGTGTGCGGACACTCACGTCGGCCAGCTCGGCCACGCGTCCCACGGTCAGGTGTTCCTCCATGTCCCCGACCATGCGGCATGACGCCGCGTGAGGGTCAAGAACTTCGCCTTCCGCGCTGTGCCCGGCGCCCCCGCCGTGGCGACCAGCTGCCTCGGGCTGCCGAGCGGTCATCGGGCTACTCGGTGCGTAGCGCGGTGGCCGTACGGGTCCCGGCCGCCCAGCCCGCCGGCGCCAGCGCACCCAGTACGGCGAGTACCCCTCCGCCAAGTCCGAGAAGGAGCAGTCGAGTCGGTCCGTACACGTCGACCACTGACGACGGCAGGGTGGTGCCCACGGCGTGCGCCATGACCGGCATGACGAGGCCGTGCAGCAGGTGCCCCAGCACCCACCCACCAGGCCACCGAAAGTGAGACGGTGCCGTACACCGACCCCGTGTCCGCCAGCATCGGCAGCGACGACGGTAGGTCCGTGGAGACAGCCGACATCGTGGTCCCTGCGGCTCACTGCGAGATCGTCTATGAGATCCCGATCAACCGAGAGCCACGCCTAGGGTTCGCCGTATGGCCGACGATGCTCTGTCCTGTCCCGAGTGCGGGCAGCCCTTGAAGCCGGGCGGTCTTGTGCTGGTCAAGAGAGACGACGACGGCGGGAGGGCTTGCCGATCTCTATGGCGGTGCGCTGATCGGCATACCTGGTGGCGGTGGGCGGACCGGCCGGAGGAGCCGCTGGAAGTCTGCCCAGTTCCGCAGGTGTTCCGTTGACATCGTGCCCTGACGTCAGCGGGGCCGGAACTCGCAGCCCTGAGGTGTGCTCATCTCGGCGTGACGGCATCAAGCCATCCGGCCAGCGCGTAGAAGTCGGCGCCATTGAGGCCCTTGGTCGGCTCGACCTGGTGCAGGAGTGAAGGCCCGGGGTGGCTGGCGTCGACCCAGAGGCGGTCCATGGTGCTGATCTCGTCGTCGACCCAGATGAAGGGTCGGCCGGCGGCCCACTCGACCATGGGGCGAGTCTTCCAGTGCAGACCTCGTGGGGCTCCTCTTGTGTCGGCGTCCGGCCACTCCAGCACCGGCAGCCTCGGCAGGCCGATGCGCGGGGCGACTACTTCGTTCGCCTCTTCCATCCAGGTCGTCGCCCAGACGAGCTGGCAGCCCAGAGCCATGAGGCGCGCCCCGATCCCGGGGTCGAGTCGGGCCAGCAACGGGTTCCCCTGATCGACGGTCGTCCAGGAGGCGGCAGTGACCTCCGAATGGCCAGCCGGCGACCCGAAAGGGATCAGTGGGCCGTCCACGTCCAGGAAGAGGAGCGGGCGCTCCGATGAGCTGGTCACGGCAGCACCGTAGCTCCGCGCAGCGGGGGAGCGGCGCCCTCGGGCTGGGCCGTCCCTGGGCCCTGCGAGGGTGCCCGAGGCCGATCGGCGGCGACCGACAGTGACAGGTGAGGCTCCGGGGGCATCCGGGAAAGGCCAGGTCAGGAGCCCCGCAGGGAACGCGTTTCCTCACAGCGGTGGCGGTGCGGCAAGATGGGGTGTATCTGCCCACTGCCTGATTCAAGCTGCCGGACGGTTTCTCTTGGCTGAGTACATTTACACCATGCGCAAGGCGCGCAAGGCGCACGGCGACAAGGTGATCCTCGATGATGTCACCCTGAGCTTCCTGCCCGGCGCGAAGATCGGCGTGGTCGGGCCGAACGGTGCCGGTAAGTCGACCGTGCTGAAGATCATGGCCGGGCTGGAGCAGCCGTCCAACGGTGACGCCTTCCTGTCGCCGGGCTACACGGTCGGCATCCTGCTGCAGGAGCCCCCGCTGAGCGAGGACAAGAACGTCCTGGAGAACGTCCAGGAGGGTGTCGCCGAGGTCAAGGGCAAGCTCGACCGGTTCAACGAGATCGCCGAGCAGATGGCCACCGACTACTCGGACGCGCTGCTCGAGGAGATGGGCAAGCTCCAGGAGGAGCTGGACCACGCCAACGCCTGGGACCTCGACGCCCAGCTGGAGCAGGCCATGGACGCGCTGGGCTGCCCGCCCGGCGACTGGCCCGTCGCCAACCTCTCCGGTGGTGAGAAGCGCCGCGTCGCGCTGTGCAAGCTGCTGCTCGAAGCGCCCGACCTGCTGCTGCTCGACGAGCCCACCAACCACCTCGACGCCGAGTCGGTGAACTGGCTGGAGCAGCACCTCGCCAAGTACGAGGGCACCGTCGTGGCCGTGACCCACGACCGGTACTTCCTGGACAACGTCGCCGGCTGGATCTGCGAGGTCGACCGCGGCCGGCTGCACGGCTACGAGGGCAACTACTCCAAGTACCTGGAGACCAAGCAGACCCGCCTCAAGGTCGAGGGCCAGAAGGACGCCAAGCGCGCCAAGCGGCTCAAGGACGAGCTGGAGTGGGTGCGGTCCAACGCCAAGGGGCGGCAGGCCAAGTCCAAGGCGCGTCTCGCGCGGTACGAGGAGATGGCGGCCGAGGCCGACAAGATGCGGAAGCTGGACTTCGAGGAGATCCAGATCCCGCCGGGCCCGCGCCTGGGCAACGTCGTCGTCGAGGTCAACAACCTCAGCAAGGCCTTCGGGGAGAAGGTGCTCATCGACGACCTCAGCTTCACGCTGCCGCGCAACGGGATCGTCGGGGTCATCGGGCCCAACGGCGCCGGCAAGACCACCCTGTTCAAGATGATCCAGGGCCTCGAGGAGCCGGACTCCGGGCAGATCAAGGTCGGCGACACCGTCAAGATCTCCTACGTCGACCAGAGCCGCGAGAACATCGACCCCAAGAAGTCGCTGTGGGCCGTGGTGAGTGACGAGCTGGACTACATCAACGTCGGCCAGGTCGAGATGCCGAGCCGCGCGTACGTCTCCGCCTTCGGGTTCAAGGGGCCGGACCAGCAGAAGGCGGCCGGGGTGCTCTCCGGCGGTGAGCGCAACCGGCTCAACCTCGCGCTCACCCTCAAGCAGGGCGGCAACCTGCTGCTCCTCGACGAGCCGACCAACGACCTCGACGTCGAGACCCTCGGCAGCCTGGAGAACGCCCTCCTCGAGTTCCCCGGGTGCGCCGTGGTCGTCTCCCACGACCGGTGGTTCCTCGACCGGGTCGCCACACACATCCTCGCCTACGAAGGCGAGTCCAAGTGGTTCTGGTTCGAGGGCAACTTCGAGTCGTACGAGAAGAACAAGGTCGAGCGGCTCGGTGCGGACGCCGCACGTCCGCACCGCGCCACCTACAAGAAGCTGACCCGGGGCTGATCGATCTTGCGGCACATCTACCGCTGCCCGCTGCGCTGGGCGGACATGGACGCGTACGGCCACGTCAACAACGTGGTCTTCCTCCGCTACCTGGAGGAGGCACGCATCGACTTCCTGTTCCGCCCGGAGAAGGACTTCCAGCAGGGGTCTGTGGTGGCGCGCCACGAGATCGACTACAAGCGGCAGCTCGTCCACCGGCACCACCCGGTCGACATCGAGCTGTGGGTCACGGAGATCAGGGCGGCCTCCTTCACGCTCACCTACGAGGTCAAGGACGGGGACGTGGTCTACGTCCGCGCCTCGACGGTGATCGTGCCGTTCGACTTCCAGACGCAGCGGCCCCGCCGTATCACCGCGGAGGAACGGGAGTTCCTGCGCGAGTACACGGACGAAAAGGAGGAGGCCGTCGCCGCATGACGGTGCTCCATCTGGCCGACGAGGGGGAGGCCGCGGATCTCGCGGCCTTCCTCTCCCGGCTGCTCCACTACGACCGTTCGGCCGCCGTCCGTCTCCAGGCGGCCGGTACGGCTCTCGCGGTCTTCGGCCGGCCTCCCTCCTTCGAGGTGCTGGCCGTGCGCGCCGTACGGCTGGCCAAGCCGTACGAGAACGGACTCGACGTCACCCTGGACGTGACCGTCTCCGCCGGTGAGCTGCTGGAGACGGTCGACGAGCAGTCGGCCACTGCTGGGGTTCCGGGTGCCGTGACCGGGCCGCCCTGGGCCGGGGTGCTGCCCCCGCGCGGCGGCTGGCGGTCCGAGCCGGGGCTTCCCGCGCCGGACGCCCTGCGCGCGCTGGTCGCCTCCGCGGTGGCGGAGTTCCGTTCCCGTACGGGGGAGTTGACGGCCGAGACGCGTACCCGGGCCGAGCTGGACCGGATCGGCCGCGACATCTGGTCCCGGACGGTCGGCGACACCGGGCTGCCGGTACGGGCCGTGCACGCGGCCCAGTCACTGGGGTTCCTGCGGCCCGGGGCTCAGTCCGCCGAGGACGCGCCGGGTCTGTTCTCCTCGGGCGCCTGGCTCCGGCTCCGTACGCCCTACGGGTCCGTCGCGCTGCGCCGGGCGGGCACCGGCGCCCTCGGCATCAGCGTGCGCTGACCTTCGTCGGGGGACCCTTCGCTGATCGCTGATCGCTGATCGCTGATCGCTGATCGCTGATCACCGATCACTGTCGTCCGGGCGTACGGCGATGTGGTCGGCCTCCAGTTCCAGGGCGACGCGGTCGCGCATGCCGAGGGCCGCGGTGTAGTCGGCGGGCAGCTGGAGCCGTCCGGCGCGGTCGAGCATGGCGTACTCGCGGGCCACCACCGTCTCGTGGCCGGTCGCGGCGTCCACCTCGCTGCGGCGCAGGACCTCCGTGGAGGTGCGGCCGTCGCGGATGGCGACCGTGCGGCGGACCTCGCCCGCCACCGCCTGGTCGTGGGTGACGATGACGATGGTGGTGCCCAGGTGCTCGTTCGCGGTGCGGAACGCGGCGAAGATCTGCTCCGCCGTGTGGGAGTCCAGCTCGCCCGTCGGCTCGTCGGCGAGCAGCACCGAGGGCGCGCCCGCGAGGGCCACCGCGATGGCGACGCGTTGCTGCTGACCTCCGGACATCTCCCGCGGGCGGCGGTCGCGGCAGTCGGCGACGTCCAGCAGTTCCAGGAGCTCCAGGGACCGTTCGGCACGGGCCCGTCGGCCGGTCCGGCCGCGTGCGCCCGCCAACCGCATCGGCAGGGACACGTTCTGGGCCGCCGTCAGGTACGGCAGCAGGTTGCGTGAGGTCTGCTGCCAGACGAAGCCGACCACCTCGCGGCGGTAGGCGAGGCGGTCCTTCGCGGTCATCGTGAGCAGGTCGCGGTCCGCCACCCGGGCCGCCCCGGCGGTGGGGGTGTCCAGGCCGGCCAGGATGTTCATCAGCGTGGACTTACCGCTGCCCGACGCACCGACCAGGGCCATCAACTCGCCCTCGCGGACCAGCAGGTCGAGTCCCTGGAGGGCCTGCACCTCCACGCCGTCCGCGCTGAAGATCCGGACCAGGCGGTCGCAGGTGATCAGCGCGTCGTGGCCGTAGGCGGGCCGGTCGCGGGACGCGGTGGCACGGCCGGCCAGGTCGGCGAGGGTCGGGTTCGTCGTCATCGTGCCTCCTGCGCGGATGGGGCTCGTCGGCCGGGGGAGCCGGTGGGGGAGCGGTCCTTCAGGCCCGCCTGGAACGCCCGTCTCGCCGGGAACGCCTTCACCGCGCGTCCCCCGCCCTCAGTTCGGTGACCGACCCGCGCCGGCCCGACCACCACGCCTGCACCCCGGCGACACCCACCGCCACCACCAGCACCGCGACCGCCGGCAGGGCCAGCGACCACGGGTCGGTGCGCAGTTCGGCGCGGCCCACCGGGGACGCGGTGCCCGCCAGGGCGATCGTGGTCAGGTCGAGGCCGGGGGCGAGCAGACGGATCGCCGCCCAGCCGGTCAGAGCCCCTCCCGCGGCGGCCAGCACGGCCTGGGGGAGGGACTCCAGGACGAGCAGCCGGCGGCCCTGCGCCCGGGTGAGCCCCATGGTGCGCAGCCGGGCCAGCAGGGCGGCGCGCTCGGGAGCGGCGCGCAGCAGCGACAGCAGCAGGGCGAGGACGGCGTAGCCGGTGCCCGCGACGACGGCACCGGCGTAGACGCGCTCGGCGCCGGACTGGAGGGGCGAGTCGACGTACCGGTCCCGCTCCTCGGACCGCAGCGTCACCGCACTGGTCCCGGCACCGGCGTCGTCGCCCGCCGCACGGCGCAGCGCGCCCGCGTCCACCTGGTCGCCGGTCAGCAGCAGTACGGTCGGGCGGGCCGCCTCGGCGGAGAGTCCGGCCCGGTCCACGACCAGGAAGTCCTCACCCGGGACGGCGGGGGTGCGGTCGCGGACGAGGCCGATCCGGACCGTGACGAAGGTGCCGTCCTCCATGCGGATCCGGAACGGCCCGGCGCCGAACCGTTCCGCGACGCCCGGCGAGGCCAGCGCCCGCTGCGGCTCCTCGGAACCGCCGCGCCGCTTCAGCTCCTCCGCCTCGAAGGCCCCGAGCCCGGTCCTTGCCGCGAGCCGCGCGTAGGCGGCCGGGTCCACGCCGGCCACCGGCAGGGTCTGGCGGCCGTCCGAGTCCTTGGCCTGGTAGCTCAGTCCGACCTCGACCACGTCCCGGACGCCGGGGGTGCCGCGCACGCGGTCGGACAGGCCGGCCGGGAGCGGCCCGGTCTCCTCGATCCGGGCGTCGGCGCCGACGGTGAGCAGCGCCGCCCGGTCGCGGGCGTCCGCCACCCCGGCGAGGACCGAGCCGCCGAACGCGGCCGTGGTGAGCGCGGTCAGCAGGGCGAGGAGCGGCAGCACCGCCGAGGCCGACGTACGGCCCGCGCGGGCCAGCGCCAGGTGGCCCACCGCGCCGCGCAGGCGTCCCGCCGGGCGGGCGAGGCGGCGCAGGGGCAGCGGGTACAGGCGTACGAGCACCAGCGCGGCGATCACCCCGACCAGCACCGGTGCCGCCGACACCAGGTCCCCGCCGGTGCCGGACGCGCCGCGCCGGCGCAGGGTCTCGACGGCGCCGAGCGCCAGGGCGACGGCCGTGAGTTCGGCGACCGTACGCCGCCGGGACGGACGGGCGGAGGCCACGTCCCGGCGGCCGTCGTGGACCCGTACGGCGCGGTGCGCGACGGCCGCGCGCAGGGGCAGCGCGGCGCAGGCCACGGCGGTGACCGCGACGGCCGCCCAGACGGCGGGGGCGAGCCGGCCACCGGGCAGCGCGAACAGCGCGGCGGCGAGGCCGAGGGCGCCCGCGGGCAGCGCGACCACGGCGGTCTCGGCGAACAGCCGCCCCGCGACGCCCGGTAGGGAGGCGCCCCGGGCCCGCAGCAGGGCGAGTTCGGCGCGGCGGCGGTCGGCGGCCAGGCCGCCCGCCATCAGCAGCACGACCCCCGCGACCGTGCCGGCCCCGGCGGCGGCGACCGCGATCAGCGGGCCGATGCCCGACCGCAGCCCGTCGAAGGCGAGGGCCGTCTCGTCCAGGTCCGTGCTCACGTCCGCCAGCGGGTCGACCTCCGAACGCACCTCGCGCAGGCCAGGACCGGACTCCAGGGCGGCGACGGCCGAGGTCAGCCCGTCCACGTCGTGGGCGTGCAGCGCGTCGGTCTCGGGGGCCAGCTGCCAGTAGCGGACCGGGGTCCCGGCCGTGCCCAGCAGGGCGGGCCCGGCGTCCGGGGCGAGCAGCAGCGTGCCCAGCCAGTAGCGTTCGCGGTCCGCGCCCGCCGCCCCCGGCACCGTCATCAGCGACGGCTTGCGCAGCACGGGCTGGGTGGACCAGTAGGCGCCGTCGGGGTCGCGCGGGGCCAGCACGCCGGTGATCCGGACGGTGAGCGGGGCGCGTTCGACGCCGGGCACGTGCAGGACGGAGCCCACCTTGATGCGCAGCGTCCGGGCCGTCTCGGTGGTGACGGCCGCCTCCAGCGCGCCGGTCGCGGCGGTCACCGGGGCGCCCGTCACGCGCGGCAGGCGGCCGGAGCCGATCCGGGCGTGGTCGCCGAGGCCGTGCTGGGCGGCGAAGTAGAACCGGGCCGGCAGCCCGCTCGGCTGCGGCAGCCAGGGTTCCGGCACCGGGAGACCCTGGGTGGTGCGCACCCCGTACGTCGACTGCCCCCGGTCGACGGCGAGCGGCGCGCGGCGGTCCACGGCGGCGACCGCCTTGGCGTACCGCCGGCCCAGCGGGTCCGGGCGCAGCGACTCCTCCCGCTCTCGCGGCGAGAGACCGAAGTCGGGCTGCGGGGCGAGCACCAGCACGCTGGTCCGGTCGGGGCGGGCCTGCGCCAGAGCCCGGTCGAGGCCCGCGTCCGCGTACCGGTCCAGTGCCCGCGGGAAGGCGGCGGCCAGACACGCGGTCAGCGCCACCAGCACCGCGAGGGCCCAGGCGGCACCGGGCGCGGCGCGAAGCCGGGTGCGGACCCAGGGAGCACTCACCGGTTTCACCGCGCCTCACCTCTCTGTCGTCCCTGGCCCGTGACGCGCGCCCGCGCGGTGACCGGGGCGTTCGTGACGCGTGCTCGCGCGGTGGTCGGGGCGTTTGTGACGCGTGCTCGCGCGGTGGTCGGGGCGTTTGTGACGCGTGCTCGGGTGGTGGTCGGGGCGTTTGTGACGCGTGCTCGGGTGGTGGTCGGGGCGTTTGTGACGCGTGCTCGCGCGGTGACCGGGGCGCTCGCGCGGGTGACGGACCCCGCGGTGGGGTGAACGTGGATCACCGCGCCTCACCTCCCTGCTCGCGCAACGCCGACGCCGGGTCCGTGCGGCGCAGGGCCAGGGCCGCCGTGACCAGGAGGGGCGTGACGGCGACACCCGCCAGGAGGAGGGCGACCCGGCCGGCGGGCAGGGCGACCAGCACGTCCGGGACCGGGTGGGTGGCCTGCGGGGTGAGCACGATCAGGGGGATCACGGCCCGGGGCAGCACCGCGCCCAGGGCCGTGCCCACCAGCAGGGCCAGGACCAGCAGTACCGCCTGCTCGACGGCGACCGTGCGGGCCAGCCGACGGCGCGGGGCGCCCAGGGCGCGCAGGATCGCGAACTCGGCGCCGCGTTCCCGCAGCGATCCCGTCGCGCTCACCGCGAACCCGACCGCCGCGAGCGCCGCCGCCACCCCGGCCGCCGCGGTGAAGGCCGCCTCAGGACCGGCGCCGAACGGGTCGTCGCGCAGGCCCGCGGCCAGTTCGTCGCGCACGACGACCTGCGAGGGCTCCAGGTCCGGGAAGGCGCGCAGCGCCGTGACGACCCCGCTCGTGCCGCCGGGTTCCGGACGCAGCCACCACTCGGTCGGGGCGAGGGCCTCGCCGTACTTCGCCTGGAGCACCCGGTTCACGGACGGCAGGTCGAGCAGCAGGGCGCCGCCGTCCTTCGCCGGAGTCGTCGGGGCCGGCGAGGCCGTCGGGGTCGTCGCGTCGGGCGTGGCCGTCGTCGGCAGGGCGCGGACCGAGCGCACGATCCGCACCGGGAGGCTGTGGCCGTCGAGCCGGACGTCCACGCTCTGTCCGACGCGGGCGCCCGCCGAGTCGAGGTACCGGTCGGTCGCGACGGCCGTGAGCCGCGGTGGCGCGGGCTGTACGACGTCCAGGCGCAGCGTCACCGCCGACGTCAGGGTGCTGTACGGGTCGGCGGGCTGGTACCCGGTGCCGTACTCCACCGACGGCGGCCCGGACGGGGCGAGCCGGGGCTTGGTCGGACTGGTGTCCGCGTCCGGCGACGAGGCCGACCCGTCGCCGCGCACCGAGGCGGTCCAGGAGCGGGGGAGGGCCGGGCGCCGTACGGTCCCGTCGGCCGCCGTGGCGGTCAGCTCCGTCAGCGTCAGGCGGTGCCGCTCCGCGCGGCCGGCCGGCTGGGCCGTGACCAGTTCCACGCCGGTCACGGTGAGCGGGCCACCCGGGGAGACGTCCAGCTCCAGCGTGTGGCGGCGGCCGTCCGGGGGCAGCTCGCCGGCCGGCAGCCGGAAGGGGATGCCGTAGCGGTCCCGCACGGTGACCGTCACGTCCGCCGGTCCCGTGGCGCTCTCCCCGCCGCCGCCCGGGCCGCCGCGCAGGGTGGCGGTCACCCCCAGCCGGACCGTCCCGGCGGGTACCCGCGCGCCCGCCGCCGGTTCCTGGGCGCCCAGCGGGGGCAGCAGCGTCCCGGCCGGTTCGTCGGACAGGTCCGGGCGCAGCAGCATCGTGTCCGCCGCGCGCCCGGTGTCCAGGGCCAAGACCGTCGCCGCGCGGCCGCCGGACAACTGCAGCGTGGAGCGCGCCGCGGGGGCCACCTCCCGTACGCCCTCGACGTCCGCGTAGGTCTCGGTGCGGCCCGGGCCCACCGAACCGTGGGCCAGGACCCGCACCGGGGCCCCGGCCCGGAAGTCCGCCTGATCGTCCTGTGAGCGCTCCCAGGAGATGTCCTGACCGATCGCGAGCATGCCCAGGGCCACCGCGAGCACCAGCAGCAGCACCGGACCGGCACCGCGCATCGGCCGGCGGCTGAGCTGCCAGCCCGCCAGCGCCGAGGTCAGCCCGCGTCCGCCGGCCGCCCGCCGCTCGGCCAGCCGGGCCACCGGCGGCAGCAGCCGCAGCGTCAGCACCGTCCCCGCCAGCAGGGCCAGCGCGGGCGCCGCCACGAGCAGCGGGTCGATGCCGAGCGCCCCGGAGCCGTCGCCGCTCACCGCCCCCGAGGTCTGCCGGGACAGCTGCCAGTAGGCGACGCCCGCGACCACCAGCAGCCCGACGTCGGCACCGGCGCGCAGCGGGGCGGGCAGCGCGCGGACGCGGCCCCCGGCGTTCAGCGAGGAGGCCAGGGCCGGCAGCGTCACCGCCAGCGCGCACCCGAGGGCCGCCGCACCCGACGTCAGCCACACCCCGCCGCCGCCCCAGGCCGGTACCTCGAGCCGCAGCCCGATCCGGTCCAGCGACCCTTGGCCGGCCAGCAGCCGGGTCAGCGGCCCGGCGAGCAGCGGCGCGAGGACCAGCGCCGGGACGGCCAGCAGCAGCGCCTCCAGCGCGGCCAGCGACCCCAGCCGTGCCCGGGAGGCGCCGCGCGCCCGCAGCAGCCGCCGCTCGGCCGCCCGCTCGGCGCTCAGCAGCCGGGCCACCAGCAGCAGCGCGCACCCGGCGAGCAGGGCCAACTGGAGGGCGACGACCAGCAGCGTGGAGCGGGAGACCAGCAGCGAGCGGTCGAGCCGGTCGAGTACCTCGGGCAGGGAGGTGGTCGCCGCGGTGGAGCCGCTGAGGGCCGGGCGGTCGCGCAGCCACGCCATGCCGCCCCGGGCCGCCTCCCGCAGCTCGTCCGTCCGCCCGGCCGTCACCGAGGAGAAGTCGGCCGTCGCCAGCCACCCCGAGGGCCCCGCGCTCACCGCGCCCCCGGCCGGCACCCCGGGGGCGGCGAGCAGCGGGCCGTACGTCGTGAAGCCGCCCTTCCTGACGCCGCGCCCGGCGAGGTCGTCCAGCCGCCAGTAGGGGGCCGCGGCGTCGGCGGGCCGGTACAGGCCGGTCACCTCGACGACCACGTCCGGACCGTCGAACCGGTCGGCGAGGGTGAGCCGGGCGCCGGGCCGGACGTCCAGCCGCTCGGCGGCGGCCGTCGGCAGCGCGACCTCGACGGCTCCGCCGCTTCCTCCGCCGTTTCCTCCACCGCTCCCTCCGGCGCCCTCCCGCGGCAGCCGGCCCTCGGTGACGCGCACCTGCGCCGGGTCCAGCGCCGCGAAGTAGGTCAGGTCCGGGTCGTCCGAGCGCTCGCCGGGCGGCCGCAGCGTGCCGGGCAGGCCGTACGCCCCCGACCGCGCCATCTCCCGGACGGTGACCGGCAGTCCGCCGAAGGTGATGCGGGCGCCCTCGCGCACGGTGCGCCCGGCCTTCTCGCGCCCTTCGTCGGGCACGTCCGCCTTGACGACCAGCGCGGTGTCCGCCGCGTTGCGGGGATCGGCCAGGGCGTGGCGCAGGGCCGCGTCGCCGACCGCGCCCGCATAGGCGGTCAGGGTCGTCAGGACCGCGGTGGTGAGCACCACGGTGAGCAGGGCGGCGGCGAGCAGCAGGCGGTGCGCCCGAGCGCGCAGCAGCACGAACCCCGCGAATCCCCCGTACCCCGCCACCCGGCCCCCCGCCGACGTTGTCCAGACCTCTCGGCGATGCTGTCAGAGGACGAGGTACGGAAGTAAGCGCCTGGGGCCCGGAGTTGACCGGATCGTGACCGGAATCCGGCGTCGGGCGACCGGAATCCGCCCGTCACCCGTCCCCGGCGCCCATGGACGGACCGGTCAGCCGGCGGTGTTGACCATCGAGGCCGCCGCGTACGTCAGGTACTTCCACAGCGTCTGCTCGTGCTCCTCGGAGAGCCCCAGCTCGTCGACGGCGACCCGCATGTGCTTCAGCCAGGCGTCGTGCGCCGCCCGGTCCACGGCGAACGGCGCGTGGCGCATCCGCAGCCGCGGGTGGCCCCGGTTCTCGCTGTACGTCGTCGGTCCGCCCCAGTACTGCATGAGGAAGAGCGTGAAGCGCTCCTCGGCCGGCCCCAGGTCCTCCTCCGGGTACATCGGCCGCAGGATCGGATCCTCGGCGACACCCTGGTAGAAACGGTGCACGAGCCGGCGGAAGGTCTCCTCCCCGCCGACCTGCTCGTAGAAGGTCTGCTCCTGAAGCGTGCCGCGCCGAATCTCATTCACGTCGTCCATGGTGTCAGACGCCTGGACATAGGACTTCGGACTTAGGTCCCGCCGCCGCCCGGGCCCCGTACTGTGGAGGCATGGGCGGGCACGAGGACCTGGACCGCCTCGCGGCCTCGGCGCGGGCGGAGCTGGTGCGGGAGATCGAGCTGAGCGGCGCCTGGGCGGCCGACCCGGTCTGGCGGGAGGCGTTCCGGACGGTCCCGCGCCACCTCTTCGTGCCGTACTACTACGTCGGCGTCCGGGGCGGCTACGAACGCCGGTGGGGCGAGGACCCCGACCGGGACGCCCGGGAGCGCTGGGTGCGCGGCGCGTACGCCGACGCCCCGCTGGCGACCCGGATGCGCGACGGCGAACTGGTCTCCTCCAGCAGCCAGCCCTCGCTGATGGCGATGATGCTGGCGGAACTGCACGTGACGGACGGCGACCGGGTCCTGGAGATCGGCGCCGGCACCGGCTACAACGCCGCCCTGCTCGCCCACCGGCTCGGCGACGACGACCTCGTCACCACCGTGGATCTGGAACCGGAGATCACCGAGTCGGCCCGCCGGCACCTGGCCGCCGCCGGATACCGTCCGGCCGTCGTCACCGGCGACGGCGCCCGCGGAGTGCCCGAGCGCGCCCCCTACGACCGGATCCTCGCCACCTGCTCGCTCGCCTCGGTGCCGCCTGCCTGGCCGGCCCAGTGCCGTCCCGGCGGCAGGATCCTGACCCCGCTCGCCACCGGGCTGGTCGTCCTCACCGTCCACGACGCGGCGCACGCCGAGGGGCGCTTCCTGCCCACGCCCGCGTACTTCGTGCCGCTGCGCGGCGCGGACGCCTGCGCGCCGCAGCCGCAGGGCCTGGGCGGGGTGCCGCGCCGGGCCCGGGAGAACGACCTGTTCCGCTTCCTGCTGGCGCTGAGCCGGGGCAGCCTCGACCCGCAGGAGGCGTACGCGCTCTGGGAGCGCGAGGACGCCCCGCACCGCGAGCGCTTCGGCATCACCCTCAGCGGCGCACGGGCCTGGGCGTGGCTGGACGATCCCGAGGGCCCGTACGCCTGGCCCTTCACCTGACGGACGGGCCCGCCCGCGTCAGCCCCGGCGGATCGTGATCGTCGTCCAGGCACCGACGTGCACCCGGTCGCCGTCCTGGAGCGGTACCGGCACGAAGGGCTGGATCGGCTCCTCGCCGCCGTTGACCGTCGTGCCGTTGGTCGAGTTCTGGTCGACGACCGCCCAGCTGCCGTCCGGCTGCTGCACCAGCACCGCGTGCTGGTGCGAGACGCCCGGGTCCTCCGGCGGTACCGCCAGATCGATGTCCGGGGTGTCACCGGTGGAGTGCCGGCGGCGCCCGATGGTGATCTGGTTGCCGGTGAGCGTGCGCTGCTGCTCGGGCGAGTACGCGGGCAGGTTCAGGCCCGCGGCCTCGGGGCCCGAGCGGTGCATCATCGCCATGAAGTAGTCGCGGTCCGGGCCGATGGTCGCCGACCAGGTCGCCGGCTGCTGCGGGAAGCCCTGGCCGGGCGGGGGCTGGGTGGCCCCCGTCTGCGGGTAGCCGTAGCCGCCCTGCGGTCCGCCCGGTCCGCCGGGGCCGGTGGGCGACGGCGGTGCCTGGGTGGCTCCCGTCTGCGGGAAGCCGTAGCCGCCCTGCGGAGCACCCGGGCCGCCGGGACCGGTCGAGGACGGCGGGGAGAGCACCCAGTCGTCGTCACCGCCGCCGAAGCCCTGGCCGGGCGCGGGCGGGGTCTGCGTGGCACCGGCCTGCGGGTGGCCGTAGCCGCCCTGCGGGCCACCCGGCCCGCCGGGACCGGAGGGAACGGGCCCGGGCGGCGGCGGAACCGGCCGCGACGGGTCACCGCCGAACGGGGGCGGGGCCGGGGGGCCGGAGGGGGCGTTCTGGCCACTGGGGCCACTGGGGCCACTGGGGCCACTGGGGCCACTGGGGCCACCGGGGCCACCGGGGCCGTTGGGACCACCGGGGCCGCCGGGGTGACCGGGGCCGTTGGGCCCGCCGGGCCCGCCGAATCCACCGGGGCCGCCGGGACCATGAGGACCGTTGGGGCCGCCCTGGCCACCGAAACCGCCGGGGCCATTGGGGCCGCCCTGGCTTCCGAAACCACCGGGACCGTTTTGCTCGCCGGGACCATCGGAGCGACCCGGACCACCCGGATGACCCGGACCACCGGGCCCACCGGGACCACCAGGGCCGAACGGGCCCGAGGGGCTGTTCGGCCCGCCGGGACCACCGCTGGGCCCGCCAGGGCCACCGCCGGGACCGCCAGGGCCACCGGGGCCGAACGGGCCCGAGGGGCTGTTCGGCCCGCCGGGACCACCGCCAGGGCCACCGCCGGGCCCGCCTGGACCACCGCCCGGCCCGCCAGGCCCACCGGGACCGCCAGGCCCGCCGGAACCGCCACCCGGTCCGCCCGGGCCACCGCGCCCCGACGGGTCGCCGCCGAAGGGCGGGCCCGGCGGGATCGGCTCGGCGGGGCGGTTCATCTGGGACGGGCGTGAGCCCTGGTAGCCGTACGCGTCACCGCCGCCGTACGAGGGACCCCCCGGCGGCTGCTGGAAGGGCGCCGGGCCGCCGGAGGCCGGCGGGCGCGGGGCGGCCGGGGTGTACGAGGTGGCCGTGTTGGTGAGGAAGTTCCACCGGCACTCCTCGCAGAAGGGCGCACCGCCCTCCCGGGGCGTACGGCACTGGGGGCACAGCTGCGGCTCGCCGCCGGGACCGCCGGGACCACCGCCCGGACCGCCGGGCGGCGGGAAGCCGTAGCCGCCGCCGGGGGGCGGTGGCGGCGGAGGGGGCGGCACGGCACCGGCCATGCGGTGACCGCAGACCTCGCACCAGTCGTCGGAACCCGACTGGTGTCCGTTCGGGCAGGTCGGCATGTCGGGGCTTCCCTCTCTTGCGGGCGTGTCGCGCGGATGGTCCTGCGTCACTTCTTCACACGAACGGTCTTGGTCGACCGGGTCTCGAGAGTCATCTCGTCGGCCTCCTCCACCTTCGCTTTCAGTCGCACAGTACCCGCCGCCGCGTCCACCACGTCCACCACCTTCGCAAGCAGTTTCGCCGTATCGCCGTTTCCGGATACCCCCGCGAGCTGAACCGCGCGGCCCAGTTTGGCCGTTGCTCCGTCGATGTCGCCCGCTTTGCGCAGATCCAGCCCCTGCTGGATGACTTGGGCCAGTTCGGCCTGCCCGGTGTAGTGGGCGACCTGCGGGTTGATGGACGTGGAGGCGGTCATGTCGTCCGTCCACACGGCCCGTACGAGACCCTGCGCGCCAAGGCTCTGCACCGTGCCTCCCCCACTCTCGGCTTCGCTCGAGCGGGAGGTGCCCCCAGGCTCCGGGATGACCAGCGAGACGCGGGCGGCCAGCATCTCCCGGCCCAGCTCGGCGGCCGGTACCCGCACACAGACGTGGTAGTCGCGGGACTCGTCGCCCCAGGAACCGGTGGGGTAGTCCCCGGCCCGCGGCCCCGCCTCGGAGCGGCGGCCGGTCAGCTCCTCGACGGTGGGCGCGACCTGCTTGACGAACTGCACGGTGGTGCCGACCGGGGTCCACAGGCGCAGCGCGACGTCCGCGACCTCCTTGCCCATGGCCGTCTCCATCATCTGCGTGAAGTCGGCGGCCAGGCCCGCAGGATCGGCGACGATGTCGGCCGTTCCGAGCAGCGCGGAGGCGATCCCTGTGACTTCTTTCACTTCCCAGTCGGTGCCCACGCCGCGTGCGTCACAGGTGAACCGCCCGGCGCAGGCGTCGAGAGCCGCCCTGAGGTCCTCCGGCGACTCGTGCTCGTTGCGGCCGTCGGTGAGCAGGATGGCGTGCCGGATGGCGACGTCCGCGGTGGCCAGCAGCCGGTCGGCCAGCCGCAGCCAGGTGCCGATGGCGGTGCCGCCGCCCGCGCCGAGCTTGCGCAGGGCCTGCTTGGCCTGCGCCCGGGTGGCCGCGCCGGCCACCGCGAGACGGCCGCCGCCGGGATAGACCTCCTTGGCCACGTGGGTGCCGCCGACCACCGTGAAGTGCACGCCGTCGCGCAGGGTGTCGATCGCGGCGGCCGTCGCGTCACGGGCGTTGCGCATCTTGGTCGGCGGGTAGTCCATCGAGCCCGAGCAGTCGACCAGCAACGCCACGGCCGCCGACGGGCCCTGGCCCGGCGAGTACAGGTGGGGCGCGGCGACCGCGCTCCCGACCGTGCCGCCACCGGTCGCGGTGACCGTCACGATGGCGTTGACCTCTTGGCCGCCCTCGGGCAGGTACTCGTTCTGGTAGACGTCCACCGCGAACTGCGGCACGTTCGACTTCGAGAAATTGGCCATGCCGGATCGCATCCCCCTCTACGTCCCCACGGAGGTGGGGCCTTGGCTGCCGGCGCGGACCGCCCCCTGCGGCCCGCGAGGCCACCCCGCGCGCGTACCCCTACCCGTACGGGGGCCTCAGGCCGATCCTGCCCCCTGCGGCACGGCCGGGAACGGCACGAGGGCCACTGTTACGTTGTCGTGGCCCCCGCCGTCCAGGGCGTGGCCGACCAGGACGCGGGCGCCGTGCAGCGGGCGGGCGGCGGCGTCGAGGGGCATGGCGTCGGCCATCTCCTCGGCGGACTCGGCGTAGTTCCACAGGCCGTCCGTGCAGACCACGACCACGCCGGGGCGGTCCGGCTTGAAGGACGCGGTGTGCGGCTCCAGTTCGTAGGCGTCGGCGCCCAGCCAGCCGGTGATCGCGTGGGCGCGTTCGTCGGCGTAGGCCTCGGCCTCGTTCATCAGACCGGCGGCGACCATCTGCGCGGCCCACGAGTCGTCCTCGGTGAGCCGGGCGGGCGGGGTGGCGCGGTCGGCCGGCACCCAGTAGACGCGGCTGTCGCCGACCCAGCCGACGACCAGCAGGCCGGCGGTGACCACGGCGCCGACCAGGGTGCAGGCGGGCGCGTTCTGGTGCGGGCCCTGCTCGCGGGCGGTGGCGGGCTCGTCGGCCAGCGCGTTGACGGCGTGCGAGGCGGCGAGGATGGCGTCGTGCATGGCCTGCTGCGGGTGAGTGCCGCGCGGCAGGGCGGTCAGCAGCAGCTCGCCGGCCGCGCGGGACGCGGCGAGCGAGGCGTCGTCGGGGCGGGTCGCGGAGGACACGCCGTCGCAGACGATCGCGACGCTGGCGGGGGCGCCGTCGGGCAGGGCGGTGCAGCCCACCGAGAAGGCGTCCTCGTTGCGGTGGTGGCGCAGGCCGCGGTCGCTGACCGCCGCGACGGGGCCCGACTCCTGCTCCATGTGGTCGCGTTCGCGGGGCTGGGCGTGCCCGCAGTTCTCGCAGTAGCCGTCGTCGTCGACGCGGCCCGCGCGGCAGGCCACGCACACCTTGTCACCGGCGGCCGGAGCCGCGGCCGGAGCCGCCGCCGGGGCGGCGGGCGCGGCCGGTTCGGTTCCCTGCTCGGCGTGCGGCGCCGCTGAGGCGGTCAGCCGCGGGTCGGGCGCCTGCAACGGGTACTCCTCGGGTTCGCGGGGCCGGTCGAAGCGCACACCGGGCGCGGGCGGCGCCGACGGGGCCGGTGGGGCCGCCGGGGGCGGCGGCAGCGGGGAGCCGCCCGAGTCGGTGCCCGGCAGTTCGGCGGCCGCGTGCACGGGGACGGGACGGCCGTGGCCGTCCGAGTCCCGGGCCGCGGGCCAGTCCACGCCGTCCGGCGCGGGCGCCGGGGCGGGCACCGCGCCGCCGACGGCGACGGTCGGGTGGTCATCGGGCCGCGGGGGCACGGCGGACAGGTCGTATCCGCACGCACCGCAGAAACGGTCACCCGGCTCGAGGGGTTCCTCGCAGCTCGGGCACTTGGACACAGCGGCCTGCTGGGGCATCTGCGACATCAACTACACCCACGTCCGGGGGCGGTAACGATTTGCACGTTCCACCAGGTCGATCCTCTCCTCGCCGTCCCGCGCCAGCCGGGCCAGCGTGCGGTACGAACGCTCCAGGCCGAAGCGCAGGCCGCGTTCGTCCAGGGCGCTGCCGAGCAGCGTCCGTCCTCCGGCGGCGGGAGGGACGGAACCCCGACCTCCGGAGAGTACCCAGTCCAGCGCGCAACCGAGGACCTCGGCCGACAACTGCTCGCGCCGCGCCGGATCCAGACCGTACACGTCCAGCGCCTCGACCTGCCGGGCGGCGGCCGTCAGGTCGTCCAGGAAGGCCACGTCGCCGGCGCCCGCCGTACGCCGCCGCAGCCGGGCCCGGACGGCCGCGACCCGCGCGGCCGTGCAGTGCACCGACGACTCCGGCACCGACTCCAGCGTCCGTACGGCACCGGTCCGGTCGCCGCCGGCCAGCTGCACCCGGGCCAGGCCGAACGCGGCGCTCACATGGCTCGGGTCGGTCGACCACACCAGGCGGTAGTACTCGGCGGCGTTGTCGAGCTGTCCCAGTACCTCCGCGCACAGGCCGAGCGCCAGCTTGGGCGCGGTCTCGCCGGGGAAGGCGTCGTAGACGGCGTCGAAGGCCAGCGCGGCGTCCTCGTGCCCGCCGGTCACCAGTGCGGCAAGGCCGCGGTACCAGACCACCCGCCAGTCGTCGGGCCGTTCGCCCTCCAGCGTCTCCAGGGCCGTCAGCGCGCCGGGCGCGTCGCCGTTCTCCAGCCGGGCCCTGACCTGCCGCAGCCGCGTCTCGGTCGACGGCGCCGGGGCGGCGGCCAGCGCCGTCAGCAGCTCGCCCGGCGCGGACGCCATGAGCCCGGCCAGGAAGCCCGCGTTGGGGTCGCCCGCGTCGACCCGGGGGACCGGCAGGGCGAGGGACGCGGTGGGTGCGTCGGCGTCCTTGACCAGCCCGGAGGTGCCGCCGTCGAGCCCGCCGACCGCGCTCACCGCGCCCGGCAGCGACGCGCTCGCGCCACCGCCGGCGGCCGACCCCGTCGCGCTACCCGTACCGGCGCCCGGCGTGGTGCCCGCGACCGTCCCGCCCGGCGCTCCCACCGCCGGCCCCGTACCGCCCGGCAGCGCGGGCGCGGACCCCGTACCGCCCGGCAGGGACACACCCGCGCCGGTGCCGCGCCCTCGCGCGCGGACCGTCGTCCGGGTGCCCAGGCGCGACACCTCCCCGTCCAGCCGGGGGAACAGCTCCGTGTCCGTCACCCGGACCTCGGGCCCGAAGAGCGTGGAGAGCGCGGGCCGGGCCCGCCCGGTCTGCAGCGAGACCACCTCGCGCAGCACACCGGTCAGCTGCTCCGCCATCTCCTGCGCGGAGGCGAACCTGCGGGCCGGGTCCGGATCGGTGGCGCGCACCAGCAGCCGGTAGAAGGACTCGTACTGCCGGAACACCTCGATGGTGTCGGGGTCGGGCAGCGAGTCGGCGTAGACGGTGGTGTACCCCTGGAAGTCGAACGTCAGCACGGCCAGGGTGCGCCCCACGGTGTACAGGTCGGAGGCGACCGACGGGCCCACGTCGGCCACCTCCGGCGCCTGGTACCCCACCGTCCCGTAGATCGCCGACTCGTCGTCGTCCATGCGGCGGACCGCGCCCATGTCGATGAGCTTGAGCTGGTCCTCGGTCTGGATGGCGTTGTCGACCTTGAAGTCGCAGTACAGCAGCTTGCGGCTGTGCAGGTGGCCGAGCGCCTCCAGTGCCTCGATGCCGTACGCGCAGGCCTGCTCCACCGGCAGCGGGTCGCGTCTGCCCGCCGGGGTGCGGCGGGCGTTGGCGATCTCCTTGAGCGACTTGCCGCCCACGTACTCCATGACGATGTAGCCGTCGAGGGAGCCGGTGCGCTGGTCGAGGTGCTCGACGAAGTTGTAGATCCGCACGATGTTGGCGTGCTCGATCTCGGCGAGGAACCGCCGTTCGGAGATCGCCGCCGCCATCGCGTCCTGGTCGCCGGTGTCCAGCAGGCCCTTGAGGACCACCCAGCGGTCGGAGACGGCCTTGTCGACGGCGAGGTAGATCCAGCCGAGACCGCCGTGCGCGAGGCAGCCCACCACCTCGTACTGGCCGTGCACGACGTCGCCGGTCTTCAGCTTGGGCACGAACGAGTACGGGTGGCCGCACTTGGTGCAGAAGCCCTCCGTGCGGCCCGGCCGCTCCCCGCGGGACCGCCCGACCGGCCCCCCGCAGTCCGAGCGCGAGCAGAACCGCTTCCGCTCCGGCACCTCCGGACGCTCCATGACCATCTCGCGCGGGTCGGGCCGCGGGACCGCCGGGACCTCGACGAGTCCGGCGCCCAGGCGCCCCCGCGCGGTGGAGCCGGCGCCCGAACCGGAGCTGCGCACCGACACCGAACGCCCCGTGGCCCGTCCCGACACAGCCCGGGAGAGCCGCCCCGACACCGAGCGCCGGGACCTCGACGAGCGGGACGAGCGCGACGACTGCGACGACGTACGCGAACTGCCGGCGCCGGCGCTCGAACCGGCGCTGCCCGCCGAACCGCGCGAGCCCCGGCCGCCGCCTCCGGTGACGCCCGTCGGGGTGGAGCCGACCATGCCGTTCGACGCGACGACCGGCGCGAGGCCGCAGGTGTCGCAGTACAGTTCGCCGCCGCCCATGTCCTCGTAGGTCCCGCCGCAGCCGGGACGCTGACACGCCCGCCCTGCCTCACTCATGACGCTGCCTCCCCCTCGTCGCTCATACGCCGGGCCCCGTCCGGTCCACCGGCCCGCCCTGCCCGGGCACGCGCCGCGGGGAGCCCAGCGTCTCGGCCGCCGCGTGCTGGTAGCGCAGCACGGCCTGCTCGGCGACGCGCAGGTCGCAGGGCGCGCTCCACAGCATGCGGCGCGCCTTCTCGTACTTCTCCGCCAGCTCCGGGTCCTCGGCGAAGCCGAGGCGGGCCACCTTGGCCTTGTAGGCGTCGAGCCGGCCGCGCAGCTCGGCGCGGACCGCCAGCGGGGCGGTGACCGCGGTCAACGACTCGCGAGCGCGCAGCAGTTCGTCCTCCGCCTTCTCCTCCAGGGACTCCAGGAGCGGGGACAGCCGGTGCCACTGCGCGTGCCTGCGGTACTCGGCGGCCGCCGCCAGCTGCTCCTGGAGCACGATCGGCGGTCCGCCGACCACCGGCACCTCCGTCGCGGCGATCTTCGCCAGTACCTCGCCGCGCGCGGTGCGCGCCTCGGCGAGCGTGCGGTCCGCGCGGGAGAGCACGTCCCGCAGCCGCACGATGCGCTGCTCGGCGTCCTGGCGGACGGCCAGTACGGCGTCGATCTCGCGGCGCACCTCCTCCAGGGCGCGCGCCTCACGGTCGTACACCGTCGTGTCGGGCCGGCCGCCGCCGGGCGCCGAACTGCCCTCGGTGGGCAGCCAGAAGGCCAGCGGGTCGGACACCACCCGCTCGCGCAGCCGCGTCAGGGTGCGGGTGATCCGCTCCAGGTCGTCGCCGGACGGGTGCTCGCCCGGGCGCACGCCCACGGAGTGCGCGAGCTTGCGGGTGCGCTGGAGCTCGGCGGCGAGTAAATCGATCCGGGCGGGCAGCGCCGACCACACCGCGTCGGCGGCGACCACCATGTCCAGGGACGTCGCGTACAGCTGGTTCATCCGCTCCACCAGCGTCGCCAGGGAATAGCGCTCGCTGAGCCGTCCGGGACCGCCGTCCGGGGCGGGCGCCTGGGCGAGGGCCGCCGCACTGCCCGCCACGGTGACGGCCTCGCCGCGCAGCAGCTCCGTCAGCTCCGCCAGGTCCTCGCGGCTGGACCAGCGGCGCCGGGAGCGGATCTCCCGGGCGGTGCGCAGCGCGCCGGTGTAGGCGTCGAAGTAGGACCACAGCAGCGTGATCGACGCCTCCGCGGCACTCCAGCGCTCGACGGTGACGCCGGTCAGCTCGGCGCCTTCGAGGAGCCTGCGGCCCGCGTGGTCCTGGAGGGCGAGCAGCGAGGTCTCGACCGCCTCGTGCTCCGCGCCGAGCCGCGCCAGCGCACGGTCCACCTCGTCCCGGTCCATCACCGGCCCGGTGGGTCCCGTGTCGCCCATCGATCACCCTTCGCCGTCGCGGACTTGTGCTCTTTGCCTGTGTACGGAGGCCGTTCAGCTCTTGCGCAGGTACTCCGGGGCCGGCGGCTCCGACTGCGCCGGGTCGTCGCCCATGGTCGGGGACAGCCACTCGTCGTACGAGTTCTGCCATCCGTCGCTCCGGTCGGCGCGCCACTCCTCCAGGATCCGGTTGACCCGGCGTACCAGATCGTCGGCGTCCTTCTTCATCGCCACGCCGTAGTACTCCGTGGTGAAGGGGTCGCCCTTCAGCTGCACCGTCGGGTCCTGCGCGGCCTGGCTCGCGGCGAGCGCACCGTCGGTGACCACCGCGTCGACCTCGCCGAGCTGGAGCCGCACCAGGCAGTCGAGTTGGTTGGGCACGGTGGTGCCGAGGTCGGCGTCGGCGGCGAGCCGGCCGTCCTTCTGGTCCTGCTCCAGTGTGCTCAGCGCGGTGGAACCGGCCGCCGTGCAGATGCTCTTGCCGGCCAGCGTGCCGTCGTACCCGGTGATCGGGGACGACTTGGGGGCGAGCAGCTGCTGGCCGGTGCGGAAGTAGGGGGCGGAGAAGGCGACCTTCTCCAGGCGGGCGCAGTTGATGGTCATGGTGCGGACCACCATGTCGACCCGGCCGTCCTGGATCGCCGGCTCGCGCTGGTTGGTGGGTATGGCCTTGAACTGCACGGCGTCCGCGTCGCCGAGGATGTCCTCCGCTATGCGGTGCGCCAGGTCGATGTCGAAGCCCTCCAGCTCGGCACCGCCGCCGCTGTTCGGGTCGCGGTAGCCCCAGCGGTAGCTGTTCTGGTCGACGCCGACGATCAGCTTGCGCTTCTCGCCCTCGCGGCTTCGGATCTCGTCGATGGTGGGGCCGTCGGCCCCGGACGGGGCGAGGGTCTGCTTCTCCGGGTCCGGGCACTCCTGAGCGGCCCGGGCCTGGCCGCCGTGGGCGAGGCCGTGGCCGTCGTCGTCGGCGACGCCGCCCTCGCTGTGCGAGCGGACCAACGGCAGGAGCAGGGCGAACAGCACCGCGAGGGCGCAGGCGAAGGCCATCGCGCCCACCCCGCCCCAGCCCTTCAGCCCGGATCGCAATCGTCGCGCACGCATCATCACGCCCCCTGCGCCTCCTTCCAAGGGTGCTCCTTCCCACCGGCCGCCGGCCGCGCGCGCCGCCTCACCGGTACTCCGACAGCCTGCGCCCGATGCCCAGCAGCGCGCCGGCCGCGCCCAGTCCCGCCAGTATCCCCGCACCCTCGGGCAGGAGGGTCATCGCGTCCAGGCCGTCGCCGGCCGACCGCTCGAACTCGTCCTTCTCGTGCGCGAGCGCGGCGGCCAGCGAGTCGTCCACGCCGTCGAAGCACTCGACGGTGGCGCCCTCGCCGCCTATCACCAGGTCCAGTGCCTGCTGGTAGTTGCCGTAGTCGTCCTGCTCGCGGGCCGAGGCGTGGCGCTTCTTCCACTCCGTCATGCTGCCGTTCGCCGCGTCCACGGGGGACTCGCCCGCCTTGTCGTCGGCGAGCCTTCCCGCCTCGGCGAGCGCCTTGCCGAGGGCGTCCATGTTCTTCCCGAAGGCCAGGTCGTAGGAGTCGTACGTCTTCTCGCCCACCTTGGTGGTCTCCGCGCCGCGGGACACCAGCGTGAGGTTCTCGTTGCCGCGGGCCTTGAGGGAGGCGATGCGGGCGTCGTTGAGCGCGTTCAGCGAGCGGACGCCGTGCTCGTAGGAGTCGGTCAGGTGGGACCGGGCGACGCTGTGGCCGACGACCAGCCAGAGCATGACGATCGTGGCGGTGGCGGTGGCGGCGACCAGTCCGTGGTTGAGGACCCGGTTGGTGCGCCGGTAGGTGCGCTGCTGCGCCCAGGCCAGCGCGGCGAGCACGACGACGCCGAGGGCGATCGCGGCCCAGGGGTAGGGCTTGGCGTCGCCGTAGTCGGCGCTCAGCCGCCCGTTCTCCGTCTTGTAGAGGTCCTCCGCCGCGGGGAGCATCTCCTTCTGCATCTTCTCGTTGGCGTAGCGCAGGTAGGCGCCGCCGACCGGGAAGCCCTGCCGGTTGTAGGTGCGGGCGCGCTCGACCAGGCCCTTGTACTCGGGCAGCAGCCGGTTCAGCCGCGCGATGGTCTTCGCGGCCGGCGAGTCGGGGTCGGAGTTGGCGGCGGCGGTGACGAGCCCTTCGGCGGCGGCGCTGATGCCGTTGTCGTACCGGTCGCGGGAGTCCTTCGTCCCCTGGCCGCCGGCGAGGAAGCCGCTGGACGCCGCCGTGTTGGCCTCGGCCAGGGAGCGGTAGATGCCGGCGGCGGCGGAGCTGAGGGGCTGGCTGCGGGTCAGCACGTCGTCGGCCGCGGTGGACCGGTCGTTCGTCTGCCAGGCGGTGACGGCGCCGAAGGCGACGACCAGCGCGGCGAGCAGCGCGCCGATGATGCGCAGCCGCCCGGGTTCGGTGACCGCCGCCGCGCGCAGCCGGTCGACGCCCTCGGCGAAGGCGGTGCGCCGGGGCGGGGCGGGCGGCTGCGGGGGAGCCGCGGGTGCGCCGCCGGAGGGGCCCTGTTCGGGCGCCGGAGGGCCGGACTGCGGCGGCACGGCGGGCGGCGCGGGCACGCCCGGGCCCTGCGGTGCCGCGCTGCCCTTCGGCGGTCGAGTCACTCCTGACCTCCCCCATGGTCATCCGTCGCCGCAAGTATCGCTGCCCGCACCGACATTCGCACCGGCCTTCACCCGATCCGGATTCGATCAGGGTGCAACGCACCGCCCCTGCCCATGAATACGCCGGCGGAACCGGTTCGGTTCCCCGACCCGGTCCCGCCGGCCGCCCGGCGCGGTGTCAGGCCGCGAACCGCTCCCGCACCCGCGCACGGGCCCCGGCCGCCGCGCCCACCCGGTCCAGACCCAGCAGCGCCGCGCCCAGCACCGGCCGCGCGGTCACCACCGTGGGGACGGCCTTGGGGGCGCGAGCCGCCAGCAGCTCCCGTATCCGGTCGTCGAGCTGCGGATGGCGCGCCGCCAGGACGCTGCCGCCGAGCAGGACCGGCGCCGGTTCGGACAGCAGGTCCAGACGGGTCAGCGCGACCGTCGCCATCGCCACCACCTCGTCGGCCTGCCGGTCCACGACCGACCGTGCGAGCGGGTCGCCGGCCGCCGCCGTGGCGAAGAGCACGGGGGTCAGTTCATGGCGCCGGGCGGGCTCGACGTGCCGCAGGTGCAGCGCCTCGATGAGGGCGTACATCGAGTCGAGCCCGAAGTGCGCCGGCAGGGTCCGGGCCAGTTCGGTGGGTCCGCCCCGGCCGTCCTCCGCGCGTGCCGCGTGCCACAGCGCCTCCTCGGCCAGCCCCCAGCCGCCGCCCCAGTCGCCGGACAGGCGCCCGATGGCGGGGAAGCGGGCGGTGCGCCCGTCGGGGCGCATGCCGACGCAGTTGACGCCGGCCCCGCACACGACGGCGACGCCGAGCGGCTCGTCGACACCGGCCCGCAGGATCGCGAACGTGTCGTTGCGCACGTCGACCCGTGCGCCCCACGCGCGCGCGTGCAGCGCGGCGGCCAGCTGTTCCTCCTCCACGGGCAGGTCGGCGTTGGCCAGGCACGCCGACACGTGCTCGACGGAGCCGACCCCGGCCGCCGCGAAGGCCCGCGTCACCGCCTCCGCCAGGGTGTCCACGGCCCGTTCGACGCCCACCGCGGGCGGCCGGAAGGGGCCGCCGCGGGCCGTGGCCAGCACCTCCCCGTCCGCCGTCACCACGGCCACGTCGGTCTTGCTGTTGCCCGCGTCGACGGCGAGGACGCTCGCGGTCAGGCCCACGCCAGGTGCTCCCGGTTGTGTGCGATCAGCCGGTCGGTGAGCCGCTCGGCGTACCCGTACTGGCCGACCAGGGGGTGGGCGAGCAGCGCCCGGAAGACCCGCTCCCGGCCGCCGCGCAGGGCCGCCTCCAGCGCCAGGTCCTCGTACGCCGTCACGTTCGCCATCAGGCCCGCGTACAGCGGGTCCACGGCCGCCACCGGCAGCGGGGAGGCACCCTTGGCGCCCACCGCGGCCGGCACCTCGATCACGGCGTCGTCGGGCAGGAAGGGCAGCGTGCCCCGGTTGTACGTGTTGACCACCTGGTACGGGGAGCCGGCACCGCCGAGCAGGGCGGCGGCCAGGTCGACGGCGGCCTCCGAGTAGTAGGCGCCGCCGCGCTTGGCGAGCAGGGCGGGCTTCTCGTCCAGGGCCGGATCGCCGTACATCTCCAGCAGGTGCCGTTCCATCTCCGCCACCTCGGCGGCCCGCGAGGGCTTGGTGCGCAGTTCGTCCACGACCTCGTCGTGCGCGTAGTAGTAGCGCAGGTAGTAGGAGGGGACGACGCCGAGCCGGTCCAGGAGGGGGAGGGGCAGGCGCAGGTCGGCGGCGACCGCGTCCCCGTGCTCGGCGAGCAGCCGGGGCAGGACGTTCTCGCCCTCGGGGCCGCCGAGCCGGACGCCGGTCTCCCAGGTGAGGTGGTTGAGGCCCACGTGGTCGAGGTGGACGTCGGCGGGCACCACGCCGAGCAGCGCGGCGAACTTGCGCTGGAGCCCGATCGCCACGTTGCACAGGCCGACCGCCCGGTGTCCCGCCTGGAGCAGGGCCCGGGTCACGATGCCCACCGGGTTGGTGAAGTCGATGATCCAGGCGTCCGGGTTGGCCCGCCGGACCCGCTCGGCGATGTCCAGCACCACCGGCACGGTGCGCAGCGCCTTCGCCAGGCCGCCCGCGCCGGTCGTCTCCTGGCCGACGCAGCCGCACTCCAGCGGCCAGGTCTCGTCCTGCTCGCGGGCCGCCTGGCCGCCGACGCGCAACTGGAGCAGTACGGCGTCGGCGCCCTCCACGGCCGCGTCCAGGTCGGAGGTGGTGACGACCCGGCCGTCGTGGCCCTGCCGGGCGAGGATGCGGCGGGCGAGGCCGCCCACCAGCTCCAGCCGGTCCGCCGCCGGGTCGACGAGGACCAGCTCTTCGACCGGCAGGGTGTCCCGCAACCGGGCGAAGCCGTCGATCAGTTCGGGCGTGTAGGTCGAACCGCCGCCGACCACGGTGAGTTTCATGCAGTCATCAACCCTTTACTCCGGTCAGTGTGACGCCCTCGACGAACGCCTTCTGCGCGAAGAAGAACACGAGGATCACGGGGGCCATGACCAGCACGGTGGCGGCCATGGTGAGGTTCCAGTCGGTGTGGTGGGCGCCCTTGAAGGACTCCAGGCCGTAGGAGAGGGTCCAGGCGCCGGGGTTCTCGGAGGCGTAGATCTGCGGGCCGAAGTAGTCGTTCCAGGCGTAGAAGAACTGGAAGAGGGCCACCGCCGCGATGCCCGGTCTCGCCATCGGCAGGACGACCTTCAGCAGGGTGCGCAGTTCCCCGCAGCCGTCGACCTTGGCCGCGTCCAGGTACTCGTCCGGGATGGTCAGCAGGAACTGGCGCAGCAGGAAGATGGAGAACGCGTCGCCGAACGCCATCGGCACGATCAGCGGCCAGAGGGTGCCGGACAGGTCCAGCTGCTTCGCCCAGAACAGGTACATCGGGATGATGACCACCTGCGGGGGCAGCATCATCATCGAGATCACCAGCATCAGGGACAGGTGCCGGCCCCGGAAGCGGAACTTGGCCAGCGCGTAGGCCACGGGCACCGAGGACACGACGGTCAGGAGGGTGCCCAGACCGGCGTAGAGCAGGGTGTTCCGCCACCAGGTGAGGAAGCCGGGCGTGTCCAGGACCGTGCGGTAGTTGCCCCACTCCCAGGTGTGCGGCCACAGGTCCCGGGTGAGGGCCTGCTGGTCGCTCATCAGCGAGGTGAGCACCACGAAGACGAACGGCAGGGTGAAGAACAGGGCGGCGGCGACGCCCAGGGCGTGGACGCCGATCCACTCCAGCAGCACGCGTCGGCGGGCGGCACGCCGTTCGGTGGGGGCTGTCGTGCCGGCCACCACGGGCCGGTCCAGTACCCGGGTCATCGGTCACCTGCCTGGATCAGTCCGCCCCGGCGGCGCATCAGCAGCGCCGTGCACGCCATGGCCAGCGCGAACAGCACGAGGGCGACCACGCAGGCGGAGCCGTAGTCGAAGCGCTGGAAGCCGAGGTTGTAGACGAGCTGGGGGAGCGTGAGGGTCGACTTGTCCGGGTAGCCCGGCTCGAAGGACTGGCCGGAGCCGCCGATGATCCCGGAGGCGACCTTCCCCGCGACCAGCGGCTGCGTGTAGTACTGCATCGTCTGGATCACGCCGGTGACCACGGCGAACAGCACGATCGGCGAGATGTTCGGCAGCGTCACGAACCGGAATCGCTGCCACGCCGACGCCCCGTCCAGCTCCGCCGCCTCGTACTGCTCCTTCGGTACGTCGAGCAGCGCGGCCATGAAGATGACCATGAGGTCGCCCACGCCCCACAGCGCGAGCGCGGTCAGCGCCGGTTTGGACCAGGCGGCGTCCGTGAACCAGCCGGGCGCGGGGACCCCCAGGCCCTCCAGGACGGAGTTGACCGGTCCGGTGCCGGGGTTGAGGAGGAAGACGAAGGCCAGCGTCGCGGCGACCGGCGGGGCGAGGTAGGGGAGGTAGAAGAGGGTGCGGAAGGCTCCGGCCCCCGTCCTGATCTTCGTGATGAGCAGCCCGATCCCGAGCCCGAACACGACCCGGCAGGTCACCATCACCACGACCAGCCACAGGGTGTTGCGCAGGGCCGGCCAGAAGAGGGGGTAGTCCTGGAAGACGTAGACCCAGTTGTCCAGGCCCCGGAACTCCGGGACCCCGAAGCCGTCGTACCTCATCAGCGAGAAGTACACGGTGGACACCAGGGGATAGGCGAAGAAGACGCCGAACCCGACGAGCCACGGTGACATGAAGGCCGCCGTGCGCAGCGCCGAGCGGCGGCGCTTCGCACGCAGCGTGGGGGTGGCGGTCACGGATGTCATGGGCCGCTACTTCGTCTGCTCGATGTCGCGGTCGATCTGCTCGGCGGTCTTCTCCAGCCCGGCCTTGAGATCCCTCACCTTGCCCGACTCGTACTGGTACCCGAAGTCCTGGAGCGTCAGCTGGTACGTGGAGCCGTTGACGGAGGCCGGCGGGGAGTTCGACTCGGGGTGCTGGGCGATGTCCAGGAAGGTCTTGAACGCGGGGTCGGTCCTGAGGTCCGGGGACTTCAGCGCCGGGAACGTGGAGGGCACGTTGCGGATGGCGTTGGCGAAGGCGACGACGGCCCCGGTGTCGGTCGTCATGTACTTCACCAGCTCCCACGCGGCGTTCTTCTTCTCGCTCTGCGGCGCGATGCCCATGACGGTGCCGGAGAGGAACCCCTTGCCGTACTCGTCCACCTCGTCGTCGGCGACGGGCATCGGCGCGGTGCCGATCTCGAAGTCCACCCCGGCGTCCTTCGCCATGCCGAGCCGCCACTCGCCGTCGAGCTGCATCGCCACCTGGCCGGTGTGGAACGGGTGCTCGGCGCCCCACTCGTCGCCGAAGGTGTTGCGGTACTTCTCCAGCCTGGCGAAGCCGCCGAGGTCGTCGACGAGCTTCTTCTGGTACCTGAACATCTCCGCGAAGGCCGGGTCCTCGGCGACGCTCGACTTGCCGTCCTGGTCGAAGTAGGCGTGGTCCCACTGGGACATGTAATGGTCGACGACGGTCTCGTAGCCGTGGTAGTTCGGCATGAAGCCGAGCTGCTCGTAGCCGTCGCCCTTCGGCTTGGTCAGCTTCTTCGCCACCTCGGCGAACTCGGACCAGGTCTTGGGCGGGGCCTTGATGCCGGCCGCCGCGAAGGCGTCCTTGTCGTAGTAGAGGCCGTAGGCGTCGCCGAGCAGCGGCAGGGCGCAGCGCACGCCCTCGAACTGCGTGTAGTCCAGCATCGGCTTCGGGATGAGCGCGTCCAGGTCGAGCTTCGACTTCTCGATGAAGGGCTTCAGGTCGAGGAAGGCGCCCGAGGAGCAGAACTTGCCGATGTTGGAGGTGGTGAACGAGGACACCACGTCCGGCCCGTTCGAACCGCCCGCGCGCAGCGCCTGGTTGAGTTTGTCGTCGTTGATGTTGCCGACGACCTTCACCTTGATGTTGGGGTGCGCCTCCTCGAAGCGGTCGACGTTGGCCTGTACGGCCTTCACCTCGGCGGGCGCGCTCCAGCCGTGCCAGAAGGTGAGGGTGGTCCTGGCGTTCGGGTCGTCGGAGGCGCCGGATTCGGACTGGCCGGTACAGGCGGTGGCGAGCAGGGCGAGGGAGGCGGAGGCGGCGACCGCGAGGGCGGCCCTTCTGGATATTCCGGGCATGGCGAGGCTCCCTGGGGCAGGGCGTGGCGGGACGGGGGTGGTGGTGCGGGGTGGGGCGTGCCGTGCGGGGGTGGTGCCGTGCGAGCGTGGTGCCGTGCGGGGTGGGGGTGGTGCCGTGCGGGGGTGGCTCAGCGCGAGGTGTCGAAGACCTCGTCGCGGGTGGTCGCGAGGGCGCTCTCCAGCGCGCCGCGCAGTACGGGGTGGTCGGTCACGTCACCGACGACGAGCCGGGGCCGGGAGGCGGCCAGCTCCTCCAGCTCGTCCTGGACCAGGTCGCGCAGCACCTCGCCGCCGGCGGCGAGCGAGGTGCCGCTCAGGACCACCAGCTCGGGGTCGAGCACCGAGACGAGGGAGGCGAGCCCGGTGGCCAGGCGGGTGGCGTAGGTCTGGAGCAGCCGGCGGTGCGGTTCGTCGTCGGCCTCGGCGGCACGGGCGACGAGGGCGGCGGCGGCCTCGTAATACGGCCCCGGGGGGAGGCCGGTGAGTCCCAGCTCCCGGGCGAGCCCCGGCAGGGCCTGGGAGCCGGCGAGTTCCTGGAAGCCGCCGCTGCCGGTCCGGCTGACCTTGCGGACCAGCGGTGCGCCCGGCACCGGCAGGAAGCCGACCTCGCCCGCGCCGCCGGTCCAGCCGCGGTGCAGCCGGCCGCCGAGGACCAGGGCGGCGCCCAGGCCCTCCTGGTTCCACAGGAGCACGAAGTCCTCGTGGCCCCGGGCCGCTCCGAGGCGCTGCTCGGCCACGGCCGCGAGGTTCACGTCGTTCTCGTACTCGACCGGCATCGGCAGCGCGGCGGCGAGTTCGTCGAGGAGGGTGGGGGAGTGCCAGCCCGGCAGGTGGGAGGCGTAGCGCAGCCGCCCCGTGCCCGGGTCGAAGGCGCCCGGGGTGCCGATGACGAGGCGGTGGACGTCGGCCCGGGCGAGCCCGGCGGCCTTCACCGCGCCGTCGAGGGCGTCGGTGACCTGCTGGACGACCGGGGCGACGGGCCGCCGGCCCGGGGTCGGCAGTTCGAAGCGGCCGACGGTGCGCCCGGTGACGTCGGCGACCGCGGCCAGGACGCGGTCCGGGGTGACGTCGAGTCCGGCGGCGTACGCGGCGGCCGGGTTGACCTCGTAGAGCTGGGCGCCGGGACCCGGGCGGCCCTCGGTGGTGCCGCCGGCCAGTACCAGGCCCGCGGCCTCCAGGCGGGCCAGCAGCTGGGAGGCGGTCGGCTTGGACAGGCCGGTCAGCTTGCCGATCCGGGTCCGGGACAGCGGCCCGTGCTCCAGCAGGAGGTCCAGGGCGGCCCGGTCGTTCATGGCGCGCAGGACGCGCGGGGTGCCCGGCGTTCCGGCGGTTCCTGCCATACGTGTCCACACCTGCCTCTCGGCCGCTCAGCCTTTCAGCGGGGGACGGGTAAGTCCACTGCCCGCCCGCCTCATTGGCGGTGACTGTTAGGAAAGTTTCCTGTTGGCTGTGAAACGTAGGCCCGCCCAGGAGGGGGAGTCAAGAGACCGCCCCCGAGGCAACGCAGTCGTTACCTCGGGGGCGGTGTCACGGCGGGGAGGGGCCGGTCCCGCTACTTGGTGGTGCTCGGCGGAGGGATGGGGGACGCCGCGACGGACTGCGGCGACACCGTGCTCGCGTACGCCGACGGCGGCGCGACACCGGCCGCCGGGTCGGCGGCGGCCGGGGCGCCGTCCACCGGGGACGTGGCCCCGCCGGCGATCGCGATGCCGGCCTCGTCGAAGGCCCGCTTGATCCGCCAGCGCAGCTCACGCTCGACGGTGAGGGACTTGCCGGGCATGGTCTTCGCGGAGACCCGCACGACCATGGAGTCGAGCAGGACGGAATCCAGGCCGAGGACCTCGATGGGGCCCCAGAGCATCTCGTTCCAGGGTTCCTCCTTGCTCATCCGCTCGCCGACCGCGTCGAGGGTCTCCTTGACCTTGTCCAGGTTCTCGTCGGAGCGGACGGTCACGTCCACGCCGGCCGTGGACCAGCCCTGGGAGAGGTTGCCGATCCGCTTGACCTCGCCGTTGCGGACGTACCAGATCTCGCCGTCGACGCCGCGCAGCTTGGTCACCCGCAGTCCGACCTCTATGACCTCGCCGGAGGCCACGCCCGCGTCGATGCTGTCGCCGACGCCGTACTGGTCCTCCAGGATCATGAAGACGCCGGACAGGAAGTCGGTGACCAGGTTGCGGGCGCCGAAGCCGATCGCCACGCCCGCGACACCGGCCGAGGCCAGCAGCGGGGCGAGGTTGATCTGGAAGGTCCCGAGGATCATCAGCGCGGCGGTGCCGAGGACGAGGAAGCTGGCCACCGAGCGCATCACGGACCCGATGGCCTCCGAACGCTGCCGGCGCCGCTCGGCGTTGACCAGCAGGCTGCTCAGCGCGGTGCTGCCGCCCGTTCCGGTCCTGCGGTTCATCCGCTCTATCAGCTTGGTGATCGCCCGCCGCACCACCGCGCGCAGCACCGCCGCGATCACCAGGATCAGCAGCACCCGCAGTCCGATGGCCAGCCACGTCGACCAGTTCTCCTCGACCCAGCCCGCGGCGTTCGTCGCGTGCTCCTGGGCGTCCCGGAGCGAGGGCACGGGCGGCGTCGTCGACCCCGAGGGCGTCGGGGACGGCGACGGACCGGCGGCCGTCAGGACGGCGGCGGACAGGGACACGGGGGACACGGCGGATACCTCCAGGTGCGGCGGCCCGTACTCCGAGATCCGGTCCAAGGTCACGGAAAGGTCACCGGACGGGCAGATGCACCACACTAACGGGGCACCGGGCGCGGAACGGCCCGAAATGGGCGGGAGAGACGGTCCTCACCCGCGCCCGGACTGGTCACGCCCCCGGCGCGGCGCCCCGTGTGGTCGAAAACACTCCCAGCCCGTTACCGGGACATGGTGGCGCTTCGACCAGCCATGAGGGGACACTGAACCAGATCGTCCCGGCGCGAGCCACGCGCCGCCGACGCCCAAGGAGGCACCCGTGCCGCATGTCCTGGTCCTCAACGCGTCGTACGAGCCGCTCGGCGTCGTACCGCTCCGCCGCGCGCTCGTCCTCGTCCTCGAGAACAAGGCCGTATGCCTCGAGGAGTCCGGCGCCTACCTGCACAGCGCGACCGTCACCGCGCCCGCACCCAGCGTGGTCCGGCTCAAGCGGTTCGTGCGGGTGCCCTACCGGGGGCCCGTCCCGCTCACCCGCCGTGCCCTCTTCGCCCGCGACGGAGGCCGCTGCATGTACTGCGGCGCCGTCGCCACCAGCGTCGACCACGTCATCCCGCGCAGCCGCGGAGGGCTGCACGCCTGGGACAACGTGGTGGCCTCCTGCCGCCGCTGCAACCACGTCAAGGCCGACCGGCACCTGGGCGAGATCGGCTGGCGCCTGCACCACAAACCCGCCCCGCCCACCGGCCTGGCCTGGCGCATCATCGGCACGGGCCACCGGGACCCGCGCTGGCTGCCCTACTTGCAGCCGTACGGCGCGGAGGACGCCATGGCCCGGATCGACGGCATTTCCGCCTGACGGTCCGGGCCTTCGCACAGCCCGGTGCGGGGCCGCTCAGCGCGCCCAGTTCTTCAGCGGCTCGGTCTCCAGGGTGATCCCGACCGGCTCGGGCAGCGCGACCTCCTTGCCGAAGGGCAGGGTCTGCACGGTCTCGTACCGCCCGCCGTCCGGCCGGCTGTGCACCTTGACCTCGCAGGTGTCCCGGTCGACCAGGAGGTACACCGGGATACCGGTCTCGGCGTACGCCAGGGGCTTCTCGACGCGGTCGCGCCGGTCGGTGTCGGAGTCGTACGTGGTGACTTCCACGACCATGAGGACCGGGGCGGGGTCGGCCCACTCGCCGGTGCCCGGCGTCCCGGTCCGGACGGGAGCGGACGGGAGCGGGTTCCGACTGCCACTCATCAGCCATGATGGCGAGCGCGGCGACCGCCGCCTCAGCCTCCAAGGGGTACAGGCAGCCCGGGTACTCCGCCGCGTCCGGGGGATCGAACGGGTACGCGGGCACCGTGTGCCGAGCGGCGTTGTCGCGATCCTGGTCCAGTCGGACCCAGCCTCGGGGGTCAGGAACCGACCGGTGCAGCACGGCGTTGACGTCGTGTGCCCAGTCCTCGTGCCGTCGAGGGCCGGTGGCCGCGAAGGTGTGCATGTCATCAAGCAGTCGCAGCGCCGCCGCGGTCCAGAGGCTGCGACGGGAGCGAAACCCCACCAGCGGACTGCCGACTTGGCGGGCGAAGGCGTCCTCGGGCTCGGCGGGGATGCGCCGGAGCTGGTCGAGGGCCCAGCGGACGAGCTCACCCCAGCCTTCCACCGCGAGGGAAACCCGCCCCTGCGGGAGCGAGGAACCCGTACCGTCCCGGAGTGCCTCCAGGCGCGCATCCACCAGGTCCAGGGCGGTCCGGTCGGCAGGCAAGGCGGTCACTCCCCGGTCGGTTCCACCAGCAGGTGTCAGGCCGCCACTCCCCGGTCCCTGAGCAGGGCGGTGTACGCCGCTTCGGCGGCGCGCCCCTCCACCGTGCCGGGTGGGGTGTGGGTGAGGAAGCTGCCCGTGTCGCCGTGATGGAGGATGCTGCCGCCGTACATGACGGTGACGTGGTCGGCCTCCTCCGCCAGGTCGGCGACGTCGTGCGTGGACAGGAGAACCCGTACGTCGTCGGTGAGCGTGCGCAGGATGTCCCGGAAGACGCGGCGCTGGTACGGGTCCATGCCGGCGGTGGGCTCGTCCAGCAGCAGGACCCGCGCGCCGTGCACGAGCGCGCCGGCGACGCCGACCCGTCGCAGCTGGCCCCCGGAGAGCCGGTTCGTACGGGTGCCGGCCTGGTCGGCCAGGTTCACCCGGCCCAGTGCCCGGCGGGCCTGCTGCCAGGCTTCGGCGCGGTTCATGCCCTTGAGCCAGCCGACGTAGGCGACGTACTCGCGCGCGGTCAGGGTGGGCATGGGCACGATGTCCTGCGGCATCCACGCCACCGCCTGCCGGTAGGAGGAGGTGCCGGCCGGGTCGCCGTCCAGGAGCACCCGCCCCTGCTGCGGCTTGTTCACCGAGGCCGCGAGTTTCAGCAGGGTGGATTTGCCCGCGCCGTTGGGGCCGAGCAGGACGGTGAGACCTTCCGGCAGGGCGTAGGAGAAGTCCCGCAGCACGGGCTGCTTCCAGCGCCGGTAGCCGTAGGTGCAGTTGCTGAGTTCGAGTGTCACGCTGTCTTCCTCGACGAACGGATCTGGGCGGCAAGGCCGATGGCGAGCACGACCACGGAGGCGACCGCGGCGAACAGGTTGTCCGCCGGGAGGGCCACGACGGTCCACAGGTGGGGCACGTTCCCGCGGAACCCGACGACCACGACAGTGACCAGCCACCCCACCGGGATCATCACCGCCGACTGGCCGGCCCAGGCCCGTCCGAGGAGCATCAGGCCGACCAGGAACACCGCGTTGCGCCCGCCGGCGGTGGCCCCGGCGGAGCCCTGCGCTGCGGCCACCAGCGCGCTGCACAGCACCGCCGCGCCGACCACCGCGGTCACGAGCAGGTTGTCGAGCCGGGTCAGGGAGCGCACCCCGGAGACCTCGGCCGCCGGAAGCCGTGACTCCAGTGCGGCCATCAGGCAGGCGAACAGGGGGACGGGCACGAACATCGCCAGCGCCACTCGCGGGGCGCCGGTGATGGACGGCAGCAGCACCGTGGCGTTCTGCACCGCGTAGAGCGCGGCGGTGAAGACGACGAGTGCGAGGGGGAGCAGCTGGTGTCCCCGGCGTGCCCTGAACCACCACCTCATGACTGCTTCGCCTCGCAGCTGTCGAGCATCTGGTTGATCCACCGGGACTGTTCGGCCGCAGGCTCGGTCAGCACCTGCTCGACGTCGGCCCGCACCCGCTTCTCCAGTTCCATCGCCACGGGGTCCCGGCCCTCCTGCGCGCGCCGTTTGCGGTACGCGTCCTCCTGGCCGGTCTTCACGGCCGCCCACAGCCAGGCCGAGTGCGCGTTGAGCGCGGGGACCTGCTTGCAGCGGAAGTGCAGGGAGCGTACGACGATCTGGTACGTCGCGTCCCCGCTGCCCACCGCTCCGGCGAGAACCATGCGCCACTCGGTGTCCGTGGACGGCTTCCGCAGGCGTCCGTCGGCGTAGCTGTCGGTGATGAGTTCAGGGCCGGCTGTGGTCGCGCCGGCCTCGCGCAGCACCCGCAGTGCCTCGGCGGTCTCGCGCTGGACCTGTGGCAGGCGGCGCGCGTCGAACTCGGGCACGCACATGCGCGGGGCGCTGCCGGCGCAGGCCATGGTGACGTGCCCGCTGGTCAGTGGTGGTGTGGCCGACCAGTCGGAGGCGGTGCGGTGGGCGCCGAGCACCCCGGTCACCGCGACCGCGACGGCGACGCCGACGCGCACGACACGCCAGCCGAAGGGCAGCCAGAGGACCAGCAGGCCCGCGGCGATGCCGCCGGCCAGCAGCACCGGCACCGCCGCCGTGATGAGGTCGGGCACCTCTCCGTAGCCGACGCTCCCGAACTGACCGGAGACATGGCGGGGCCAGTAGGGCAGCACGGCACGGGTGAAGGCGACGGTGATCCAGTCGGCCACGGCCACGATCGGCGTGGCGATGATGCGGGGCACCCAGCAGCCGACGGCGAACCCGAGCACGGCGTGGGCGACGCACAGGGCCAGCCCGGCCAGCAGCACCCGCAGGCTGTCGAGGGTGGGCAGGGTCCCGGACCGGGCCAGCGAGACAGCCGAGGGCAGCAGCAGGACCAGCCAGGACAGCACGATCACGGGTGCTATGGCGTTGACCGCGATGCGGTAACGCGAGCGAGCCGGCGCCAGTGCCCATATCCGGGCGCTCCGCAGTCGGCCACTTTCCCAGCAGGCCAGTGCGGCGGCCGTTGCATAAGCCAGCGCGTAAAGCGTTTTGAGGGGCTCCGCGACAATGCTGGGTGCGTAATTGTGATAACTGGAAAGGGGTGCGGTTTCTCCCGCCAGATAGTAAAGGAGAGTCAGGGCGAGGACGATTGGTCCGGCCCATCGGACACTACCGCTGCGCAGGCTGGTGGTGAATTTCATGGGTTCTCACTGACCACATTCCGGCCGGAAGTGGGGGCGCCCCGGGCGGGACGCCCCCCTGGGCTGAGATCAGCCGTCCGCCTTGGTGGTGTCGACGGAAACGCTCTTCACGCTCAGCTGCGGGCCGAAGGTGGAGCCGCCGATCTTCATGATCTTGAAGTAGTAGTCCCGCTTGCCGGACGGCAGGTCGGTCCACTCGCCGTTGCTGGTCCCGCCACCGAAGCAGGCGGTGAACGTCTTGTTGTCGTAGGACTCGTCAGGCTGCAGCGAGATGTCGTTCCACATCTGCACGTCGGTGCTCTTGGAGCCGTCCGTGGTGCAGCTGGTGAACAGAACCTGCGAGTACAGCTCGTCCGACCAGCGACGGGACTCGAAAGACGCGCTGGCGGCCGTGATCGAACTGCTCCAGTTGGCCTGGGCCAGCGGGGCCAGCGCGAGCGTGATCACTGCGGCCGTGCCGGCCACCATCGAAATGCGGGCCGTGTTCTTCATAATTCCTGTCCCTCCCTTGCGGGGCATGGGAAGGCATTTGTTAAGCGGAAATTCCACCGTTCCCCCACCCCCGTGAGTGCAGGGCTGTTGCCCTGCAAACGGAATCTAGCGCAGCAGTTACTTGTGAGGCAACTTTGAATTAACTGGCCGCTGATTGGCTGCGGTATGGCCCGCATAGCCCGCATGGCTCGCATTGGCTCGCATTGGGGCTTTTTGGCCGGAGCGGACTTCCTGAAGGTCGGAGAATGTTCCGTTTGCCCCTGGGAAATGTTCCGTTTGCGGTCGCGGTGTGCGGGCGGGCGCCCGAGGCACGAGCACCCGCGCCAGGGCACGAGCCCCCGCGTACGGGGTGAGGAGGTCGGGCGGCGAGCGGCCGTTCGGGTGACAATGTGACGAGGAGCACGTTGCCGGCCGTTTCAGGCCTGTGTCGGCGCCGACTGGGTAGGGCTGCCGTAACCCGCCAAAAGCGTGCTCGCAACACAGCCCGACCCAAAGGAGAACTCCGTGGCTGCACCCCTCCTGCTCCCGGCCCCTTCCAAACCCGTGGCGGAGCCGTCCACACCCTGGGCAGAGCCCTCCGCCGCCTCCGAGACCCCGCACTACTGCGTCTTCGGCGCCGCCCAGAGCTTCGCCGAGACCCCGCTGACCAGCGAACCTCCGCTGCCCGACGCCGAGCCCCTGACCAGCGAGTCGCCGTTCGCCGACGCCGTACCGCTGACCAGCGAGTCCTCGCCCGAGCTCACGGCTGACGTGCCGGAGCAGGGCGGCCCCTCCTTCGCCGTTCCCGAGCCGACGAGGTCGTAGAGGTCACAGATGCCAGCAGCCGGGCCGGCCGAGCCCCCCGCCGAGGACCTTCCCGAGGATCTGACCAGGCTCGCCGCCCTGCACGGCGTCGCCACCGCCTACCGCCCGTCCCCGGACCGCACCGTCCCGGCCTCGGTCACCGCGGTGACCCTCGCGCTGGCCGCCCTCGGCGTGGACACGAGCACCCCCGAGGCCGTACGGGCCGCGCTCGCCGCACGTGAGACCGGGCTGCGGGACCGCCTGCTGCCGCCCACCGTGGTCGGCTGGAGCGGGGGCGGCCCGCCGGCCGCCCTCGCCGCACTGCCCGAGGGCACCCGGCTCCGCATCGACACCGAGCAGGGCGAGACCCGCGACGACGCCGGGCGGCTCCCGCCCGGCGTCCACCGCCTGACCGCCACCACGCCCGACGGCCGCACCGCACGGGCCCACCTGATCGTGGCGCCCGCCCGGCTGCCCGCGCCCGCCCGGCGCTCCCACGGACTCCTCGTCCAGCTCTACTCACTCCTCTCCCGCCGCTCCTGGGGCATGGGCGACCTCGGTGACCTGCGCGAACTGGCCGACTGGGCGGGACGCGCCCTCGACGCCGGGTTCGTCCAGGTCAACCCGCTGCACGCGGCCGTGCCCGGCGCCCCCTCCGACCCCTCCCCGTACCGGCCCTCCTCGCGCCGCTTCCCGGACCCCGTCCACCTGCGGATCGAGGACGTACCCGAGTACGCCTACGTCACCGACCCCGAGCGCGTCCGGAAGCTCGGGGAACGGGCGGCACGGCTGCGCGGTGCCGTACTGGACGACGATGCCCTCATCGACCGGGACGCCGTGTGGGAGCTGAAGCGCGACGCCCTCGACCTGCTCCACGAGGTCCCCCTCGGACCCGGCCGCCGCGCCGCCTACTGCGACTACCTCGCCGCACAGGGCACCGCGCTGGAGGACCACGCCACCTGGTGCGCGCTCGCCGAGATCCACGGCCCCGACTGGCACCTCTGGCCCGAGGGCCTGCGCGCCCCCCGCTCGGCCGCCACCGAACGCGCCCGCACCGAGCTGATGGACCGCGTCGACTTCCACTCCCGGCTCACCTGGCTCACCGACACCCAGCTCACCGCCGCCCAGCACACCGCCCGCGAGGCCGGGATGCCGGTCGGGATCGTTCACGACCTCGCCGTCGGCGTGCACCCGCGCGGCGCCGACTCCTGGGCGCAGCAGGAGTACTTCGCCCGCGGCATGTCGGTGGGCGCCCCGCCCGACGCCTTCAACGCCCTCGGCCAGGACTGGGGCCTGCCGCCCTGGCGCCCCGACCGCCTCGCCGACTCCGGCTACGCGCCCTTCCGGGACCTGCTGCGCGGCCTGTTCCGCTACGCCGGCGCGCTCCGCGTCGACCACGTCATGGGCCTGTTCCGGCTCTGGTGGGTCCCCGAGGGCCACCCGCCCACCCAGGGCACCTACGTCCACTACGACGCGGAGGCCATGCTCGCCGTCCTCGTCCTGGAGGCCACCCGGGCCGGCGCCGTCGTCATCGGCGAGGACCTGGGCACCGTCGAACCCGGCGTGCGCGAGGCGCTGCGCGAACGCGGCGTGCTCGGCACCTCGGTGCTGTGGTTCGAGCGCGACTGGACCGGCGACGGCCGTCCGCTGCCGCCCGAGCGGTGGCGCGCCGACTGCCTGGCCACCGCCACCACCCACGACCTGCCGTCCACCGCCGCCCGCCTCACCGGCGAGCACGTCGAACTCCGCGACCGCCTCGGCCTGCTCACCCGCCCGCTGGAGCGGGAGCGCGCCGAGTCCGCGGCGGACACCGCGGAGTGGCTGGAGGTCCTCGCCCGGCTCGGGCTGCTGGACGGCACCGGCGGCGACACCGGAACCCCCGCGGAGGAGGCGGAGATCCAGGCCGTGCACCGCTTCCTGCTGCGCACCCCGGCCCGCATGGTCGGCATCTGGCTCCCGGACGCCGTCGGCGACCGCCGCCCGCAGAACCTCCCCGGCACCTGGGACCAGTACCCGAACTGGCGGCTGCCCGTCGCCGACGCCGGGGGCCGCCCGGTGACCCTGGAGGACCTGGCCGCCTCACCCCGCCTGCACGCCCTGATCGACGTCGTACGGGAACGCGGCGACGGCCGGGACGGCTGAGCCGGGCGCCCGCGGGCCCTCGTACGGGTACCCCGGGCGCGCGGTCCCTCGGGCCGTTCGCTAACTTGGCACCGTGGACAAGAAGAACGCCCTGCGCGCCGGCGCCCTGGCAGCCGGTACGACGCTGATGATGCTGCTCATGTCGGCCCCCGCGCTCGCGCTGACCCGCGACGACGGCGACGACCCCGGCACCGGCCTGAGCGTCATCGAGACGCTGGGCTACTACGTCCTGGCCCCGCTCGCGCTGTTCGCGGTCATCACCGGTCTGGTCATGGCCCTGGACAGGTCCAAGCCGGAGCACCGGGTGATCACCCCCGGCACCAAGGGCAAGACCAAGGCCAAGGCCAAGGTCGCCGCGAAGGCCTGACCCTCCGCAACGCTTTCACCGAAGGGCGCCGCCCCCGCACACCTGTGACGGGGCGGCGCCCTTCGCCGTGCGGGGACGGCTACTCCTCGGTGCCGGCGAGCAGGACCCGCAGCAGGCCGGCCACCTCGGCGGCCTGTCGCGCGTCCAGGGCGGACAGGGCATGCGTCTGGACGGCGAGGCCCGCGCCGACCGCCTCGTCGATCAGCTCCAGGCCCCGCTCGGTGAGCGTGACCTGGAGTCCCCGGCGGTCGTGCGGGTCGGGGGAGCGGCGCAGCAGCCCCGCCCGTTCGAGCTTGTCCAGGCGTCCGGTCATGCCGCCGGTGGTGAGCATCAGCGTGGCCGAGAGCTGCCGGGGCGAGAGTGTGTAGGGCTCGCCGGAGCGGCGCAGGGTGGCCAGGGCGTCGAACTCCCCGCGGGAGATCCCGAAGCGGGCGTACGCCTTCTCCATCCGGTCGCCCATCGCGCGGGCCAGCCGGAAGACCCGGCCGAACACCTCCATGGCGGCCGTGTCCAGGTCGGGACGGACCACCGCCCACTGGTCGACGATCGCGTCGACGGGGTCCTTGCGCGGCTCGGGGAAGGACTCGGGGGAGGGCTCGGAGGGTGTCCCGGGGCGTTCGGTCATGGCACGAGTATCGGGAGGATTCCCCTCGACCGCAAGAAAGTAGCTTGACGGAAACTTGCTTACAAGTAAGCTACTTTCATGCTGTCCGCCGGCCGCACCACCCTCATCGCGCTCACCGCCCTCGCCCCCGTCTCCTGGGGCACCACCTACGCCGTGACCACCGAGTTCCTCCCACCGGACCGGCCCCTGTTCACCGGTCTGGCGCGCGCCCTGCCCGCCGGTCTGCTGCTGCTCGCCCTCGCCCGCGTGCTGCCACGCGGCGCCTGGTGGGGGAAGGCGGCGGTGCTGGGCGCGCTCAACATCGGCGCCTTCTTCCCGCTGCTGTTCCTCTCCGCCTACCGGCTGCCGGGCGGCATGGCGGCCGTCGTCGGCTCGGTCGGCCCACTCTTCGTCGTCGGCCTCTCGGCCCTGCTGCTGGGGCAGCGGCCCACCACGCGCGCGGTGCTCACCGGCGTCGTCGCCGCGTTCGGCGTCAGCCTGGTCGTGCTGAAGGCGGCCGGCGGCCTGGACGCGCTCGGCGCACTGGCCGCTCTCGCCTCCGCCGCGTCCATGTCCGCCGGCACCGTGCTCACCAAGTGCTGGGGCCGCCCCGAGGGCGTCGGCCCGCTGGCGCTCACCGGCTGGCAGCTGACCGCGGGCGGGCTGCTCCTCGCGCCGGTCGCCCTCCTGGTCGAGGGGGCTCCGCCCGCGCTGGACGGCGCGGCGGTCGGCGGCTACCTCTACCTGGCGCTGGCCAACACGGCGGTGGCGTACTGGCTCTGGTTCCGGGGCATCGGCCGGCTCTCCGCCACCCAGGTCACCTTCCTCGGCCCGCTGTCCCCGCTCACCGCCGCGGTCGTCGGCTGGGCGGCGCTGGGCGAGACGCTGACGCCGGTGCAACTGGCCGGCATGGCGCTGGCGTTCGGGGCGACGATCGTGGGGCAGTTCGCGCCCGGCGGGCGACCGGTCAAGGGGGCGGCGACGGCCGTACCTTTCAGTTCCTCTTCAAGGAATGGTCGAAAAGATTCGATGGACCTGACGGTTCCCGGCCTGCGACGGTAGCCGCACACGATCGCCGACCAGTGAAAGGACCTCCGTGGCCGTAGCCGACCGCCGGACCGTCGCACCCCCTCGCACCCCTGCCGCCACCCCCGGCACGCTCGCCATCCACACCGCCCCGATCGCCTTGGGGCTCGGGCTCGCCCTGCTCGCCACCGTCGTCTGGTCCGGCAGCTTCGTCGCCTCCCGTGCCCTCGGGGACAGCGTCCCGCCCGTCCAGCACGCGTTCTGGCGCTGGGCGGTGGCGCTCGCCGTCGTGGCCCCTTTCGGCGCCCGGCGGGCCTGGCGGCAACGGGCCCTGGTCCGGCGCCACCTCGGCTTCGTACTCCTCGCCTCGCTGCTCGGGGTGGCCGTCTACAACACCCTCGTCAACCAGGCCGGCGTCACCACGCCCGCCGCCAACATGGGCATGATCATGGCGGCGTCCCCGGTGCTGATGGCGGTCGGTGAACGGGCGGGCGGCGTACGGCTCGGCGCCCGCCGGGTGGCGGGGCTGCTCGTCGCCTGCGCGGGTGTGCTGCTGCTGGTCGGGGGAGGGGCGGGCTTCTCGTCCGGCGACCTGTGGATGATCGCCGCCGCCTGCTGCTTCGGGTCGTACAGCGCGCTGCTGCGCCGCAGGCCCGCGGGGCTGGACGGGGCCGGTTTCCTGTTCACCACCTTCCTCTTCGGCACGCTCATGCTGCTGCCCGCGCAGGGCGTCAGCCTCGCCGTGCAGGGCGGGTTCAGCCCGGAGCCGGACACCGTCCTGCCCCTCCTCTACGTCGGCGTCGTTTCCTCCGCCCTGGCCTTCTTCGCCTGGAACAGGGCCATCTCCCTGATCGGTCCGTCCCGTGCCGGCGTCGTCTACTACCTCCAGCCGGTGTGCGTCGCCCTGCTCTCCTGGGCGCTGCTGGCCGAGCCGACCGGCTGGGCGCAGGCGGGCTGCATGGCGCTGATCCTCGGAGGCGTCGTCCTCGGAGCGGGGTCGCGTCGGTGACGAAAGCCGGGCGCGGATAGGTTGCCGCCATGGCCGACTGGGACATCCGCAAGCTGCAGATCCTGCGGACGCTGCGGGAACGGGGCACGGTGACCGCGACGGCCGAGGCGCTGAACATGACGCCGTCCGCCGTGTCCCAGCAGCTGACGAACCTCTCCCGGCAGCTCGGCGTGGAGCTGCTCCGGGCCCAGGGGCGCCGGGTCCGGCTGACGGACGCGGCCCGCCTCGTACTGCGGCACACCGAAGCGGTCTTCGAGCAGCTGGAGCGGGCGGAGGCCGAGTTGTCGGCGTACGTCCGGGGTGAGGCCGGCGAGGTGCGGGTGGGCGCCTTCTCCACCGCCGTTCCGGCCCTCGTCGTACCGGCCGTCACCGCGCTGCGGGCGAGCCACCCCGCCGTGACGGTGCGGGTGCGGGAGGCCGAGGCGCAGGAGGCGTACGAGCTGCTGGGGGCCGGCGAGGTGGACATCGCCCTGTCGCTGGCCGCCCAGGCGCCGACCGCCGCCGACCCGCGCTTCACCCGGGTCCCGCTGCTCGCCGACCCGCTGGACGTGGCCCTCCCCGCCGGCCATCCGCTGGCCCGCGCGGAAGGGCTCCGCCTGGCCGACCTCGCCGCCGAACCGTGGATCTTCGGCGGCAGCGGCCCCTGGTCCGCCATCACCCGTGCGGCCTGCGAGACGGCCGGCTTCCGCCCGCACCAGGCCCACACGGCGGCCGGCTGGACGGCGATCCTCGCGATGGTCGAGGCGGGCATGGGCGTGGCCCTGGTGCCCCGCATGGCCGCCGTGCCGCGCGACGGCGTGGCCATGCGCGACCTGCACGCCGACCGCCCCGTCCGCCACGTCGTCGCGGCCGTCCGCAGGGGAGCGTCGGAGGCCCCCGCCGTCGCGACGGTCCTCACGGCCCTCCGGGCGGCGGCGGACGCCCGCCCGTGAGGCAGGCCCGGCGCCCGGCCCGACACGCGCCACCGGGCCGCGGCGGGCGAACCCGGAGTCCCCGGCGCCGCGCTTGGCGGCCGTGCCGGGGGTACGGCATGGCGTACGTCATCGGTCGTGGAGGCGTACCCGAAGCCCCGCTGACGCAGGGCGGCGTGGTGGCGGGCCGGCCCACCTGGATGCGGCGCGGGGGCGCCCGGCGTGGCACAAGGCACGCCGGACACCCCCTGCGGAGTGAAGACCTACTCCGTGGTCGCCGCCGCGTCCGCAGCCTGGGCCAGCAGGGCGCGCTCGATGCCCGAGCGGGACTCCGAGACCAGGCGGCGCAGGGCCGCGTTCGGCTCGGCGGAGGCCAGCCACGCGTCCGTGCGGTCCAGGGTCTCCTGCGACACCTGCACCGCCGGGTACAGGCCGACCGCGATCTGCTGGGCCATCTCGTGCGAACGGGACTCCCAGACGCCCTTCAGCGCCTCGAAGTACCGCTCCGTGTACGACGCCAGCAGCTCGCGCTGGTCGGTCTGGACGAAGCCGGCGATGACCGCCTCCTGGACGGCGTTCGGCAGCTTGTCGGACTCCACGACCGACTCCCAGGCCTCCGCCTTGGCCTGCTCGGTGGGCCGGGCGGCACGTGCGGTGGCGGCGTGCCGCTCACCGGCGGCCGTCTTGTCCCGCTCGTACTCCGAGGCGATCTCCGAGCCGCCGAACCGGCCCACGGCCGCCAGCCGCTGCACGAACGCCCAGCGCAGCTCCGTGTCGACGGCCAGGCCCTCGATCGTCTGCGTGCCGTCGAGCAGCGCGTCCAGCAGGTCGAGCTGCTCCGGCGTCCGCGCCGTCGCCGCGAACGCGCGCGCCCACGCCAGCTGGTGGTCGCTGCCCGCCTCGGCGGCCCGCAGGTGGGCCAGGGTGGCCTCGGTCCAGCGGGTGAGCAGTGCCTCGCGGGCGGTCGGGGCGGCGTACTGGTCGATGGCCAGCTTCACCTGGCGGTGCAGCGACTGCACGACACCGATGTCGGATTCCTTGCCGATGCCGGACAGGACCAGGGAGAGGTAGTCCCGGGTGGCCAGCTCCGCGTCCCGGGTCATGTCCCACGCCGACGCCCAGCACAGCGCGCGCGGCAGCGACGCGGTGAAGTCGCCCAGGTGCTCGGTGACGACGGCCAGGGACTGCTCGTCCAGGCGGACCTTCGCGTACGACAGGTCGTCGTCGTTCAGGAGCAGCACCGCCGGGCGGGCCTTGCCGACCAGCTGTGGCACGTCCGTCAGCTCGCCGTCCACGTCCAGCTCCACGCGCTCGCCGCGTACCAGCTTGCCGTCCGCGTCGAGGTCGTAGGCGCCGACCGCGATGCGGTGCGGGCGCAGGGTGGGCTCGCCCTTCGCGCCTGCGGGCAGGGCCGGAGCCTCCTGCCGGACGGCGAAGGAGGTGATCACGCCCTCGGCGTCCGTCTCGATCTCCGGGCGCAGCACGTTGATGCCCGCCGTCTCCAGCCACGCCTTCGACCAGGTCTTCAGGTCGCGCCCGGAGGTCTCCTCCAGCGCGCCCAGCAGGTCGGACAGGCGTGTGTTGCCGAACGCGTGCCGCTTGAAGTACGCCTGCACGCCCCGGAAGAAGGCGTCCTCACCGACGTACGCGACGAGCTGCTTGAGCACGCTCGCGCCCTTGGCGTACGTGATGCCGTCGAAGTTGACGAGCACGTCGTCCAGGTCGCTGATGTCCGCCATGATCGGGTGCGTGGACGGCAGCTGGTCCTGCCGGTACGCCCAGGTCTTCATCTGGTTGGCGAACGTCGTCCACGAGTGCGGCCACTTGGAGCCGGGCGCGTCGGCCTGGCAGGCGGCCTCGGCGTAGGTGGCGAACGACTCGTTCAGCCACAGGTCGTTCCACCACTCCATGGTGACCAGGTCGCCGAACCACATGTGCGCCAGCTCGTGCAGGATCGTCGCCGCCCGCACCTCGTACGCCGCGTCCGTCACCTTGGACCGGAAGACGTACTGGTCCCGGATGGTCACCGCGCCCGCGTTCTCCATCGCGCCCGCGTTGAACTCCGGCACGAAGAGCTGGTCGTACTTCTTGAAGGGGTACGCGTAGTCGAACTTCTCCTGGAACCACTCGAAGCCCTGGCGGGTCACCTCGAAGATGGCGTCCGAGTCGAGGTGCTCGGCGAGCGAGGGGCGGCAGTAGATGCCGAGCGGGACGGACTGGCCGTCCTTCTCGTACACGCTGTGCACCGAGTGGTACGGGCCGACGATCAGGGCCGTGACGTACGACGAGATGCGCGGGGTCGGCTCGAAGACCCAGACGCTGTCCTTCGGCTCGGGCGTCGGCGAGTTGGAGATGACCGTCCAGCCCTCGGGCGCCTTCACGGTGAACTGGAACGTCGCCTTGAGGTCGGGCTGCTCGAAGCTCGCGAAGACCCGGCGCGCGTCCGGCACCTCGAACTGGGTGTACAGGTACGCCTGGTCGTCCACCGGGTCGACGAACCGGTGCAGGCCCTCGCCGGTGTTGGTGTAGGCGCAGTCGGCGGCCACGCGCAGGATGTTGCGCCCCGGCAGCAGGCCCGGCAGGGCGATGCGGGAGTCCTGGAACACCTCGTCGGCGTCGAGGGCGTCGCCGTTCAGCGTCACCTCGTGGACCGTGGGCGCGACCAGGTCGATGAAGGACTCGCCGCCGCCCTCCGCGACGTCGAAGCGCACCGTGGTCACGGACCGGTAGGTGCCGCCCTCCTGCGCGCCGGTGAGGTCGAGATCGATCTCGTACGAGTCAACGCTCAGCAGCGTCGCCCGCTGCCGCGCCTCTTCGCGAGTCAGGTTTGTGCCAGGCACGCGGTCATCTCCTCGTGATGTGTCGGTTGCGCCATCCTTCCACGGGGCCCGCACGGAACGCGATGTCCATTTCCCGCCGGTGGGCGGGGTGGGCGGGCGCGAACCTGGGGGCCGTGGAGCACTACACCGCACACCCGGTCCCCCCGGCCACCCTGAAGGAACTGCGCGCCACCGACGACGCCGGCCGCGCCCCCGGCCCGTTCACCGACACCGAGGGCGGCGCACCCCTGCGCTGCTGCCTGCGCCGCAGCGTGCCGGGAGAGAGGGTCGCCCTCGTCTCCTACGCCCCGCTGCGCCGGTGGGCGGCTCGCACCGGCGCCGACCCGGGCGCGTACGACGAGCAGGGGCCGGTCTTCGTCCACGCGGAGGAGTGCGCGGGGCCGGACGGGGACGGCCTGGCCTTCACCAACGCCCACCGCACGGTGCGCCGCTACTCGGCCGAGGGGCGCATCCTGGGCGGGCGGCTGGTCGGCGGGGCCGACGAGTTCGCCCCCGCCCTCCGGGAAGCGTTCGACGACCCGGCCGTGGCGCTCGTCCACGTCCGGGCCGTCGAGTACGGCTGCTTCCTCTACGAGGTGCGGCGGGGCCGGGCCCCTGGGTCCTAGCCCTTCAGCTCCGCCGCCACCAGCTCCGCGATCTGCACCGCGTTCAGGGCGGCGCCCTTGCGCAGGTTGTCGTTGGAGACGAACAGGGCGAGGCCGTTCTCCACGGTCTCGTCCTGACGGATGCGGCCCACGTACGACGGGTCCTGCCCGGCCGCCTGCAGCGGGGTGGGCACCTCGGTGAGGGCGACGCCGGGGGCGCCGGCCAGCAGTTCCTTGGCGCGGGCCACGGAGAGCGGGCGGGCGAAGCGGGCGTTGATCTGGAGCGAGTGGCCGCTGAAGACGGGCACGCGCACGCAGGTGCCGGAGACCTTCAGCTCCGGGATCTCCAGGATCTTGCGGGACTCGTTGCGGAGCTTCTGCTCCTCGTCCGTCTCGTGCAGGCCGTCGTCGACGATGGAGCCGGCCAGCGGCAGCACGTTGTACGCGATCGGCGCGACGTACTTGTCGGGCTTCGGGAACTCCACCGCGGAGCCGTCGTGCGTGAGCTTGGGGGCGTCCGCGCCGACCTTCTGGACCTGCTCGAACAGCTCGTCCACACCGGCCAGGCCGGAACCGGAGACCGCCTGGTAGGTGGCGACGACGAGGGCTTCGAGGCCCGCCTCCGCGTGCAGCGGACGCAGCACCGGCATCGCGGCCATCGTGGTGCAGTTCGGGTTGGCGATGATGCCCTTGGGGCGGTCCGCGATCGCGTGCGGGTTCACCTCGGAGACCACCAGCGGGACCTGGGGGTCGCGGCGCCAGGCGGAGGAGTTGTCGATCACGACGGGGCCCTGCGAGGCGACCTTCTCGGCCAGCGCCTTGGAGGTGGCGCCGCCCGCGGAGAAGAGCACGATGTCCAGGCCGGAGTAGTCGGCGGTGGTCGCGTCCTCGACCGTCACGCCGTCCAGCTCCTTGCCGGCGCTGCGCGCCGAGGCGAACAGGCGCAGCTCGGTGACCGGGAAGTCGCGCTCCGTGAGGATCCTGCGCATGACCGTGCCCACCTGGCCGGTGGCTCCGACGATTCCGATCCTCACGGTGACTCCTTCTCCGTTCGTACGCGTGTCTTCACGCGCGCTTTGCTCGGCCGAGACTTTTCCATCATGGGGCGAAGCCAGGCCCGCCTGTCCAATCCTTTGCCCCGGGTGCCCGCACCCTGGGACGCGGTGGCTCGGTCCGCCCCTGCCCATCCCGTGCCGGCCCACACGACGATGTGACGTACGCCTCGCGCCGCCGGCCGGCCGGACGGGCGAACGTTTCGGGCGGCCCCGGCGTCATAGGGGAGACGTGAGGACAGGTCCCAGGGGGAGGGATGGCAGTGCTGCGCAGAAAGGCCCGCCGCGGCCAGGGGGACGCCGGACGCGACGATCCCCTGGACGCGGCCCAGGAGCGCCGGGTGCGGGCGGTGCTCGCGCTGGGCGGGGTGCCGCAGGCGGACCTGCCGGACGGGGTGCAGCAGGTCCGCCTGCGGTTGCTGGAGCGGACGGCGAGCGGCAGGGAGGCGCCGCGCGACGTGTCGGCGTGGGCGGCGGTCGTCGCCTCCAACCTGGCGATGGACTGGCACCGCGCCCGGCGCCGCCAGGACCGGCTCGGAGAGCGCCTGGCCGCGCTCCGCCAGACGGACCATCCCTCGGGGGAGGACACCAGCGTGCTCTCCCTCGCCGTCGCCCAGGGCCTGGACGAGCTGCCCGACGCCCAGCGCCAGGTCCTCGTCCTGCGGTTCTTCGCGGACCTGCCGGTGCGCGGCATCGCCGAGGAGCTGGGCATCCCCGAGGGCACGGTCAAGAGCAGGCTGCACACGGCGGTACGGGCCCTGCGGGCCCGCCTGCACGAGGACGAGGTGGTGTGAGATGGCCGCCGGGAAGCACCCCGACGGGCACGCCGGGCACGACGCGCTCATGGCCGCGATCACGGGCGAGCCGCTGCCGCCCGGCGCCGATTCGGAGACCCGTGGCGCGTACCGGTCCGCGACGGCCGACGTGGCGCTGCTGCGGGAACAGCTGGGGATCATCGGCCGCACGCTGAGCGAGCCGCCCGCCGAGCAGCCCGCCGAACCGGCCCCCGGGCCGCTCCCCGAGCCCGGGATCTCCACGGTGGCCCCCGCCCCCCGCCGCCCCCGGCGCCGGCCGCTCACCCTCGCCCTCGGAGCCCTCGCGGTGGCCTGCGCGGGCACCGTGGTGACGGGCCTGGGCTGGCTGGTGGCGCAGGGCGGGAGCGGTGGCACCGAAGACGCGGCGGGCAAGGGCGTGGCGAGCAACGAGCAGGCGGACTCCGCCGGGTCCGGAACGGCCTTCGGCAGCCCCCACTACCTCGCCTGCGCCCGACTGGTGGCCGAGGGCACGGTGACCCGCGCCGAACCTCTGCCGGGCACCGGACGCCACCGCGTCACCCTCGACGTGACCCGCACCTACAAGCCGGAGCCGGGCGGCCGGGCGGAGCGGGACGGCGCGCCGGTCACCTTCGAGCTGGACGACGGCACGGCCCGCCTCGCCGCCGGCGACCGGGCGCTGATCGGCATCCCCCTGCACGGGGACACCCCGGACACCGTGATCACCGGCGGCCCGGCCATCGCCGCCGAACGCGCCTGGATCACCGCGTCCCTCGCCGAGTCCCGCACCCTCACCTGCGACTGACCACGCCGTGGGCCCACGAAAGGGCGGGCGCCCCAGCACGGAGCGCCCGCCCTCTCCCGCGTGCCGCACCGGACTACGGCACGACCTTCCCGATCCGCACGCTGCCCAGGCCCGCGGCCGTGCCGTGGGCGTTGACCAGCTGGACCCGGCCGAAGAACTCACGGCCCTCCGGGGCGGCGGCCAGCGCCGTCACCCGGGCGGTGACCGTCGCCGAGCCGCCCGTGCCCAGCTCGACCGGCGCCGCGTCGTCCACGGCGACCGAGCCGAGGCCGGCGGCGAAGTACACGTCCCGGTAGTCGTACTCCGTGCTGCCCGACGGCACCGAGTAGCCGACGACCTCGACGGTGTACGTACCGGCGGCCGGCTTCACGACGGAGACGGACTCCTCGGAGTCGCCGTCGGCGGACTGGCCGACCACGGCACCGTCCGCGCCGTAGACCGTCAGGTCCAGGTCGGCGGCCGCGTCGGAGACCCCGCCGATGGCGACGTCCAGCGAGTCGGCGCCCGCGGGCACCTCGACCGTGGAGGTGACCGTCTCGCCCTGCGCGATGGACGGGCGGGACGTCTCGGACGAGCCGAGGGGACCGCCCGTCAGCCTGCCCTCCAGCGGGGCGTAGCGGTTCGTCACCTTCCAGGAGACGGGGACCGGCGTGCCGGCCTTCGCCTCGGGCACGGTCACGGTCTCCGGGTCGAAGACGGCGCCGAGGACGGTGACGTCCAGCTTGTACGGGTTGTCCAGCACCGGCGAGGTGCGCCGCGACTCGACCTCGATCTCCCAGACACCGGGCTGCGGGTCGGCGTACGCGCGCACGTCCGGCCGGCAGCCGTTGCCGTCGAGGTAGTTGTTGTAGCAGTACGGCGTGGAGGTGGTGTCGACCGGGACGCCGTACGGGTGGATGGCGATGAACCGGGTCTGGCTCCCGTCCCGCAGCCCGCTCATCGCCACCTCCAGCGTCTTCGCGCCCTCGGGGACGGTCACGAAGTAGGACTTGGTGGCGTTGCGCTGCACGGACCCCTTGGCGGAGACGGCGTACTTCAGCGGGGACGAGACCACGACCGTGGTCAGGACCTGCTTGTCGACGCCCTCGGTGCGGGGGTCGTCGACCTCCAGGATCGCGCTCTTGAGCCCCGCGGACCCGGGCCGTGCCTGGACCTTGACGGTCACCGGTTCGTTCAGCGGCAGCCGCACCTCGTCCGGACCGACGATCCGGAAGGTGCGCCCGGCGTTGTTCTCGAACTCCAGCTCGTGCCGGACCGCCCGGTCGGAGCCGGTGGTGCGGGTGAGCGTGATCTCGTACGTCTTGCGCTCGCCCGCCTTCAGACCGCCCTCGCGGTCGTAGAGGCCGGTGCCCTTGCCCGGGGTCTTCAGAAACTGGTCGATCGCGGTGTCGACCGGCGCCTGGACGGTGTACTCGTGTGCGGTGGCGCCCTTGCGGATCGCGCGCCAGGCGTCCGGGACGTTGATCAGGCCCGCGCCCTCCTCGTACGCCTGCACGCCGCTGATGTGGTCGGCGGTCGAGGTCAGCGCCGTGCGCAGCTTCGCCGGGGTGAGGCCGACGCGCGCCTGCTTCGCGGCGGACAGCAGCAGCGCGGAGGCGCCGGCGGCCTGCGGGGAGGCCATCGAGGTGCCCTGGAGCATGCCGTAGCCGGCCGGCAGGTCGTAGCCCGCCTCCGGGACCGGCGCGCCGGGCATCCAGGTCTGGATGGTGTTCACCGCCGCGCCGGGCGCGGTCAGCGTCGGCGTGAAGCCGCCGTCCTCACGCGGGCCGCGCGAGGAGAACGGCATCATCGCGTACTTGGTGCGCACCTGGGAGCCGTAGTTGGCGGCCCAGGTCTCGCGGGAGATGGACGCGCCGACGGAGATCACCTTGTCGGCGAGGCCGGGATCGCCGATGGTGTTGGCGCCGGGGCCCGAGTTGCCCGCGGAGATGACGAGCTGGACGCCGTAGTCGTCGATGAGCCGCGTGTACAGCTCCGCGCGGGCGTTGTTGCCGTCGTTGAGCGCGGGCAGGCCGCCGATCGACATGTTGACGATGTCGACGCCGCGGTTGACGACGAGGTCGATCATGCCCTCGGTGAGCGCGACGTTGGTGCAGCCGCCGCTCCAGGTGCAGGCGCGGGAGGAGACGATCTTCGCGCCGGGCGCCGCACCGTCCATCCGGCCGCCGAACAGGCCGTTGGCGGCGGCGAGTCCGGCGACGTGCGAGCCGTGGGAGCCCTCGATGACGCCGATGTTGACGAAGTCGGCCTTGGCGCCGGAGGAGTTGTAGACGACGTCCTTGCGGATCTCGACGACGAACGGCTGGCGCTCGGCCACGTCCGTCTTCGGGTCGTCGGTGCCGAAGTACCCGACCTGGAAGCCGTCCTTGTAGGGCTTCATCGGGGTGTCGTCGGCGAAGTCGTGGTTGCCGTTCAGGTCGACGCGGACCGTGCCGGCCTTCGCGTCGTACAGCACGCCCCAGGAGTCGGTGGTGTCGCCGTCCCGGTTGGCGTCGCCGGCCGCGTCACCGCCGGTGGTGTAGGACTCCAGGAAGCTGCTGACCTGGTAGGAGCCCGCGGGAGCCGTCCAGGTCCGCCCGCCGTAGGTGAAGGTCGGCCCGGACACCGAGGTGGTCATCGGGCGCCAGGTGCGGTCGCCGTCGACGACCGGGTCGGTGGCGGTGACCCAGTCGACGATCTTGCGTTCGCCGGTGGTGGTCTTCCGCAGCGCCGGGTGCCCGAGGTCGACGCCCGAGTCCAGGATGCCGATAGTGACGCCGCGGCCGTCCGCCTTCGGGTACTTCTCCACGAAGTCGACGGCGCCCGTCTCGAAGGACGGGTTGTACGGGTTCTCGGCGGGGGTGCGGCGGTCGGGCGCCGGGTAGGAACGGCCCTTGTGGTGCGTGGCGCCCTTCGCCCGGTCCGCGCTCGGCGTCGGGTCGTCCAGCGGTATCTCCTCGCGCAGGTCGATGCCGTGCACGGAGGAGAGCTTCGCGGCGGCGGCGATGGCCGAGTCCGCCTTGGCGGTGGGGACGGTGGCGCGGACGTAGCCCAGCTCGTCGTAGGTCCGGCCGACGGTGCCGCCGGGGATCGCGTCCAGCTCCTTCGCCACCCGCTCGGTGCCGCCCGGCGCCGTGGCGACCATCATGGTGACGTTCTTCTCGCCGTCCGCCTTCGCCTCGGCGAGCCGGTCCGCGTCGTCGGAACCGAGCTTGTCGTGCGCGGACTTGACGGAGGCGTCGGCGGGCGGAGCGGCCGCCGGGCCGTCGGCGGCGAAGGCCGCGGGCACGGGCCCGGCCGCGGCGAGCGCGGCCACGAGGCCCGCGGCCACGGCGATGCGGGCCGCGCGTCTCGCGCCCGGTATCGGTTCGCGCTGGGGGGTGTGGGTCATCGGCATCCCTTGTAGGTAAAGGAACGTGCGTGAACGACCGGGGCAGACCGGCCCTGGCCGTGGCAGTCCGGAATCCGATCCCGGACGACCGCTCAGCTTTACGCAAGGGATCACTGTTTGGGGAGAGTTGTCCGGGACGGGAAGGAGCCATGGCGTACTTCCGCCATACGCCATCCGGGACACAAGGGGCGGGCCATGACAATCCCATGAGCCGGACCGGGGGCGGCGTGAGGAGGGGCCGCGGGGCCTCGTGCCCCGCGGCCCCTCCTCTCCCCTCCTGGTGACCGCCCCGTCGTCCACTACTGGGGCAGCACCACGACGTACGCGGCGGGTTCCCGGTCCGCCGCCGCCATCAACGCCGTACGGACGACGGTCGCCTGGTGCTCGATCGAGTCCCGCAGCTTGCGCGGGGTGAGGTGCACGACCGTAATCCCCAGCCGCTCCAAGTGCTCCCGCTTGCGGACGTGTTCCGCCCAGACCGGGTCGTCCTCCCGCTGCCGGTGCGCGCGGGTGTCCAGCTCCAGCGCCACCGCCTGCTCCGGCCAGAAGGCGTCCACGCCGCCGAGGTGGGGGCCGCCGGGCATGCGCAGGTCGACGTTCCAGACCGGCTCCGGCAGGCCGTGCTCGCGCACCATCCGGTACAGGCGCTGCTCGGCCAGCGCCCGCCCCTCGGCGACCAGCGAGTCCACGGCGTCCACCACGTGCGGCCGGCTCAGCAGCCGCGCGCGGTTCAGCTCCCGCACCACCGCGGCCGGTTCGCAGTGCCCGCCGCGCACCGCCTCCGTCAGCAGCCGCCGCACGGCCTCCGCGTCCGTCAGTTCCGCCACCGCGTCGGCCAGCGCCCGCGCCACCGGTGCCACCGGCACCCCGGCGACCTCCTCGGCGACGGGCAGCGCGGCCGTGCGGACGATCCGCGCGCACCCCGTCGTCCGCAGCCGGCGCAGCCGCGAAACCAGTACGTCGACGACCTCCAGGGACGACAGCGGGGGAGCGGCGGAGAGTCCGTGCAGCGCCAACGCGGCCGGCCCCGTGACCATCGCCTCCGCGTACGCGGGGACGGGCGGGTGCTCGCCGCCCGGCTGGACCGGCACCGAGGCGGTGACACCCGGGACGCCGCCGGACGCGCGCTCCCGTGCCGCGTAGAGCAGCGCCGCGTGCAGGCGCTCGTCGCCGGTCGGCGGGCCCGGGTGCAGCAGGACGACGTTCGGGAGCAGTTGCCGCCAGGGGCCGCCGGGCCGGCACTGTTCGTTGGTCTCGGCGGCGGAGACACCGTGCGCCCGGAGCTGGGCGGCCGTCATCAGCCGGCGCCTGCCGTGCGCCAGTTCGTGCAGGGGGCGGGGGGAGAGCGGGGTGTTGTGCGTCATGACCGGGGGTTTCCCGCGCCCGATCCGTCCCTTAACCCCTGTTACACGCTCATCGCCGAACCCGGACAAGCCCGTACTAAAGGACGGGTGTTCGGATGCCGAAAACCCCTGGTCCGCCGAGGTGCGGGCCAGGGGTTACGGCTGCTATTGACTGAATTCCGTAACGATGACGCAGCGCCCAATCATTGGCCAAAGATCGTCGTCGTCCGGGACACGTCCGCCCTAGCGGGCCGCCGCCGTGTCACACGCCTGCCCCCGCAGCGCACGCGCCAGGTCGTCCCGCGCCTCCAGGACCAGCCTGCGCAGGGCCGGCGCCGCGTCCTCGTGTGCCGACAGCCACGCGTCGGTCGCGTCCAGCGTGTCCTGGGAGTCCATCAGGGACGGGAACAGGCCCCGGACCACGTCCATCCCGATCTGGATGGACCGCTCGGCCCACACCCGCTCGATCGCCGCGAAGTACTTCTCCGTGTACGGCGCGAGCAGCTCCCGCTGCGAGGACCGCTCGAAGCCCGCGATCGTCGCCTCCACCAGGGCGTTGGACAGCGCGTCCGACTCCACGACCTGCGCCCACGCCTGCGCCTTCACCGCCGCCGAAGGACGGGCCGCCAGGCAGCGCACCTGGTGGCGCTTGCCGGAGGCCGTGTCGTCGCGGGCCAGCTCGGCGGCCAGCAGCGCCTCGTCCGCCCTGCCGTGCGCCGCGAGCGGGGCGAGGAACGCCCAGCGCAGCTCCTGGTCCACCTCCAGGCCGTTGACCTTCTCGGAGCCGTCCAGCAGCCCGCGCAGCAGATCCAGTTCGGCCTCGTCGGACGCCACCGCCGCGAAGAACCGCGCCCACGCCAGCTGCGGCTCGCCACCCGGCGCCGCCTCCCGCAGCTCCCGCAGCGCGCCCTCGCCGAGCAGCCGGCCGGCGGTCTCCCGCCACTCGGGGGCCACGTAGTGCACCAGCGCCGACTCGGCCCAGGCGTGCAGCATCTGGAGCACGCCGATGCCGGACTCGCGCCCCGCGAACCGCAGGACGAGACCGATGAAGTCCCGGGCCGGCAGCAGCGCGTCCCGCGTCATGTTCCACAGCGCCGACCAGCACAGGGCGCGGGCCAGCGGGTCCGTCAGCGAGCCCAGGTGCTCGCGCAGCGTCGCCAGCGAGGTGGCGTCGAAACGGGTCTTGCAGTACGTCAGGTCGTCGTCGTTGACCAGGACCAGCTCGGGCGCCTCGGCACCGGCCAGCTCCGCGACGACCGTGCGCGGCCCGTCGACGTCCACCTCGGCGCGCGCGTACCGCTCCAGGGTGCCCTCGCCCGTGCGGCGGTACAGGCCCACCGCCACCCGGTGCGGGCGCAGTTCGGGATGCGACTCCGCTGCCTCCTGCACCACCGCCAGCTCGTCGATCCGTCTCCCGGTGCTCAGCAGCACCTGCGGGGTCAGCGAGTTGACGCCCGCCGTCTGGAGCCAGGAGCGCGCCCAGGCCGCCATGTCCCGCCCGCTGGTCTCCTCCAGGACCGACAGCAGATCACCCAGCCGCGTGTTGCCGTACGCGTGCCGCTTGAAGTACCGGCGCGCACCCTCCAGGAAGGCGTCCTCGCCCGCATAGGCCACCAGCTGCTTGAGCACCGAGGCGCCCTTGGCGTAGGTGATGCCGTCGAAGTTGAGCTTGGCGTCCTCCAGGTCGCGGATGTCGGCCGTGATGGGGTGGGTGGAGGGCAGCTGGTCGGCGCGGTAGGCCCAGGCCTTGCGGCGGTTGGCGAAGGTGATCCAGGCGTCCTCGAAGCGGGTCGCGCCGACGTTCGCGAACGCGCCCATGAAGTCGGCGAAGGACTCCTTCAGCCACAGGTCGTCCCACCACTCCATGGTGACCAGGTCGCCGAACCACATGTGCGCCATCTCGTGCAGGATCGTGTTGGCACGGCCCTCGTACGACGCCTGCGTCACCTTCCCGCGGAAGACGTACTCCTCGCGGAAGGTCACCATGCCCGGGTTCTCCATGGCGCCCAGGTTGTACTCGGGCACGAACGCCTGGTCGTACTTCCCGAAGGGGTACGGGTAGTCGAAGCGGTCGTGGAAGAAGTCCAGGCCCTGCTTGGTGATCAGGAAGATGTCGTCGGCGTCGAAGTGCGGGGCGAGCCCCTTGCGGCACATGGCCCCGAGCGGGATCTCCAGCCGCGTGCCGTCCTCCAGCACCCGCTCGTAGGAGTCCGTCACGTAGTGGTACGGACCCGCGACGACGCACGTGATGTACGTCGAGATCGGCTTCGTCTCCGCGAACCGCCACACCCCGTCGGCCCGCTCACCCGCGCCGTTGGACCACACCGTCCACTCCTCGGGTGCCCGCACCTCGAAGCGGAACGGTGCCTTCAGGTCCGGCTGCTCGAAGTTGGCGAAGACCCGGCGGGAGTCGGCCGGCTCGTACTGGGTGTACAGGTACACCTCGCCGTCCTCGGGGTCGACGAAGCGGTGCAGGCCCTCACCGGTGCGGGAGTAGGCGCACTGGGCGTCGACGACCAGCTCGTTGTCGGCGGCCAGGTCCTCCAGGGTGATCCGGGTGCCGTCGAAGACCTCGCTCGGGTCGAGGTCGCGGCCGTTGAGGGAGACGGCGGTGACACTCGGGGCGATCAGGTCGGCGAAGCTGCTCGCGCCGGGTTCGTTGCAGCGGAACCGGAGCGTGGTGACGGAACGGAAGGTGCGGGGCCCCTCGCCCTGCGTGTCACCGACGGCCGAGCGCACGTCGAGGGACACCTCGTACCCGTCGACGGACAGCAGGGCGGCCCGCTCCCGGGCCTCGTCGCGGGACAGATTCTCACCGGGCACGGGTGGCACTCCCTCGGATGGTGTTCCGGTATGCGGACAGCACCGATCCTGCCATGCGCCCCTGACGTGCGGCAGCCCGGGAATGGCGGGGTACCCGGCCGCGTTGCCGCTACAGAAGCCCGCTCGTGCGCCTCATGAGGAGAGACATGTCGGACAAGACTCCCGTCGACTTCTGGTTCGACCCCCTGTGCCCCTGGGCATGGATGACCTCGCGCTGGGTCCTGGAGGTGGAGAAGGTCCGGGACATCAAGGTCCGCTGGCACCTGATGAGCCTCGCCGTGCTCAACGAGGACAAGCTCGACGACCTGCCCGACGAGTACCGCGAGATGCTGGAGGTCAAGGCCTGGGGACCGGTCCGCGTGGTCATCGCGGCCCAGGAGGAGCACGGCGCCGAGGTGCTCGGCGACCTCTACACGGCGCTCGGCACCCGCATCCACAACCAGGAGGAGGGCCCGGGCCGCGAGACCGTCGCCGCCGCCCTGAAGGACGTCGGCCTGCCCGAGTCCCTCATGGACCACTGGGACGCCACGCCCTACGAGCCCCAGCTGCGCGCCTCCCACAAGGAGGGCATCGACAAGGTCGGCCAGGAGGTCGGCACCCCGGTCATCGCCGTCCCCGGTGCCGACGGCGGCCAGCTCGCCTTCTTCGGCCCGGTCGTCACCCCGGCGCCCAAGGGCGAGGAGGCCGCCAGGCTGTGGGACGGCACCCTCGCGGTGGCCTCGGTCCCGGGCTTCTACGAGATCAAGCGCACCCGCACCAAGGGCCCGGACTTCAGCAACCTGTAGGCCGGAAGGAGTCCGGCAGATCGAACCCGGACCTCCAGTTGAAGTAGGACTGCACCCGCACACAGCCCTCGCGCGCACAGCGCCGGTAGCTGCCCAGGTCGGCCCTGGAGACCTGCGCGAGGGTGAGCGCGTACGCCCGCTCGGCGCCGTCGAGCGGGCGGAAGTCCTGGTCCGTGTCCCCGCAGTTGGGGCAACGCCGGTTCGGAAGACCCATGCCGGACACTGTGGCCCGGAACCACTCCCACCGGGAAGCCTCCGCCCGGCAGCGGTCATCTGTTCCCGTCGGCACCCCTCCCGTAGGAGCATGGGCACACCCACTCACTGGAGGCGAGCCCCACCCCATGACGCAGATCGACACCTCGGTGCCGCACTCGGCCCGGATCTGGAACTACTGGCTGGGCGGCAAGGACAACTACCCCGTGGACGAGGCGGCCGGCGACGCCTACACGGCCGTCTACCCCGGCATCGTCACCATCGCCCGCAGCAGCCGTGCCTTCCTCGGCCGCGCCATCGGGTACCTGGTGCTGGAGGCCGGGGTGCGCCAGTTCCTGGACGTCGGCACCGGGCTGCCGACCGCCGACAACACCCACGAGGTCGCCCAGCGGCACGCCCCCGGGGCGCGGATCGTCTACGTCGACAACGACCCGCTGGTCCTCACGCACGCCCGCGCCCTGCTCACCTCCAGCTCCGAGGGCGTCACCGCCTACGAGGACCTGAGCCTGTACGAGCCGGAGCGCATCCTGGAGGCGGCCGGACGCACCCTCGACCCGACCCGCCCCACCGCCCTCATCCTCAGCGGCATCCTCGGTCACGTCGACGGCCACGACCGCGCCCGCGACCTGGTCCGCCGCCTGATGGCGGGCCTGCCCGCCGGCAGTTTCCTGTGCGTCAACGACGGCTCCCGCGGCACCGACCCGGCCTACGAGGCGGCCCAGGACGGGTACAACGAGACCGGCGCGGTCCCCTACTTCCTGCGCCCGGTCGAGCAGATCGAGGCCTACTTCGACGGCCTCGACCTGGTCGACCCGGGCGTGGTGTCGGTCCCCCTGTGGCACCCGGACCCCGCCCCGGACGGACGGGCCCCGCAGCCGATCGGCCAGCACGGCGGGCTCGCCCGCAAGCCCTGACACCCCGCCGGGCACACAGAAAGCCCCCGCGAGTCAGGTCCTCGCGGGGGCTTCCCTCATTCCGCCTGCCGTCGTGAAGGGTGAGAAGACGATCACGAGGCAGGACGACTCGGGGAGTCGGGCGGCGTCAGGGCGCCAGCAGCAGCACGTTCGTGCGGGCCTTGGCGGCCTCGTAGCGCTTGGCCACGTCCTGCCAGTTGACGACGGCCCACATGGCGTCGATGAAGTCGACCTTCTGGTTCTTGTACTGGAGGTAGAAGGCGTGCTCCCAGGCGTCGAAGACCAGGATCGGCGTGGAGCCCTGGCCGACGTTGCCCTGGTGGTCGTAGACCTGCTCGACGACGAGACGGCCGCTCAGCGGCTCGTACGCCAGCACACCCCAGCCGGAGCCCTGCGTCGTCGCGGCGGCCTTGGTGAGCTGCGCCTTGAAACCGGCGAAGGAGCCGAACGACTCGGCGATCGCGTCGGCCAGCCCGCCCACGCCGTCCTTGTCCAGGGGCTCGCCGCCGCCGTCACCGGTCATGTTGTGCCAGTAGATGGAGTGCAGGATGTGGCCGGAGAGGTGGAAGGCGAGGTTCTTCTCCAGGCCGTTGATCGACCCCCACGACTCCTTGTCGCGCGCCTCGGCGAGCTGCTCAAGGGTGTCGTTGGCGCCCTTCACATAGGCCGCGTGGTGCTTGTCGTGGTGCAGCTCGATGATCTCGGGGCTGATCACGGGCGCCAGCGCGGAGTAGTCGTACGGCAGTTCAGGAAGCGTGTAGACGGGCATGGCGGATCCCCTCCGACCTTCTTATTGCAAAAGCCTTGCAAGTGCACGCTAGCAGCAGGTCACCGCGAGAGCGCGGACGGGCGGGCCGAACGAGCACGAAAGAGCCCCCGCACGCGTCCGTGCGGGGGCTCTCGGAGAGGTCGGGCGGCGGGTTACCCGCGAGCGCGCCGCCGCTGCCAGGCGTAGCCGACGGCCGCCAGGACCAGCGTCATCCCGCCCGTCGAGTAAAGCTGCACCCGGGTGTCCGGCTCGCGGGCCATCAGGACGAAGACCGCGGCCATGCCCGCCAGCGCCACCCACGTCAGCCACGGGAAGCCCCACATGCGCACGACCAGCTTCTCGGGCGCCTCGCGCTCCAGGCGGCGGCGCAGCCGCAGCTGGGCGACGGCGATGAAGATCCAGACGACCAGGATGACCGCGCCGATCATGTTCAGCAGCCAGGAGAAGACGTCGTCCGGCCGCCAGTAGCTGAGCAGCACACAGCCGAAGCCGAAGAGGGAGGAGACCAGCACCGCGATCCGCGGCACCCCGCCCGACACCCGGCCCAGCGCCTTCGGGCCCTGGCCGCGCTCCACCAGCGAGTAGCCGATCCGCGAGGCACCGTAGATGTTGGCGTTCATCGCGCTCAGCAGCGCGACCAGCACGACGACGTTCATGAGCTGGCCGGCGCCCGGGATGCCCAGCTCGTCGAGGGCGGCGACGTACGGGCCCTTCTCGACCACCTCGGGGGAGTCCCAGGGGACCAGGGTGACGATGACCGCCATCGAGCCGATGTAGAAGAGCGCGATCCGCCACATCGCCGTCCGTACGGCGCTCGCCACGCCCTTCACCGGGTTCTCCGACTCGGCCGCCGCGATGGTCACCGTCTCCAGGCCGCCGTAGGCGAAGACCGAGGCGAGCAGGCCGATGATCAGGCCGTTGCCGCCGTTGGGCATGAAGTCGCCGAGGTGCGAGGTGCCGGGCGCGTCGGTGCCCGGCAGGACGCCGGCGATCGCCAGCACGCCCAGCACCAGGAAGAGCGAGATCGCGCCCACCTTGAGGGCGGCGAACCAGAACTCGAACTCGCCGAAGTTCTTCACCGCGGCCAGGTTCGTCCCGCAGAACACCACCATGAACAGCGCCACCCACGCCCACTCGGGCGTGCCCGGCAGCCAGCCGTGCACGATCGCCGCCGCGCCGATGCCCTCAAGGCCGACGGCCGTGCACAGCAGCACCCAGAACGCCCAGCCCGCCGTGAACCCGGCCCAGGGGCCGATCGCCCGTTCGGCGTGCGCGGAGAAGGAGCCCGAGGACGGGTAGGCGGCGGACATCTCGCCCAGCATCCGCATCACCAGCATCACGAGGAGGCCGGAGAGGGTGTAGGCGACGACGATCGAGGGTCCGGCGGCGGCGATACCGGCCCCGGAGCCGACGAACAGCCCGGCGCCGATCACGCCACCGAGGGCGATCATCGACAGATGGCGCTGCTTGAGGCCGTGGGAGAGGGCGGCGTCGTCCGACCGCGGCGGTGCCTCGGTGGTGGTGCTGTTGGACATGGAGCGGCTCGTCCAATGCGTGGGGGAGGGGCAGGGCAAAAACGCCCACAGTCTCCGGGGTCACGCCGGTGGGCGACAGCGGCATCCCACGATACGGACGATGCCGCTACGCAATGTGCTCGTCCGAATGCGGAACTCCCCTCGCCGTGACGCCCGCCTCACCCACTCCGTGACCGGTGTCACCCGGGAGCAGGTGTATCCCGCCCGTTTGTCGGGAGCCCACCAAGCCGCCGATCGAGCCTTTGTCGAGCGCTGCTGGTGATCGGCCCCGGCCCGCTGGGATAGCGTCACGCTGTCCCGACATGTCCACACCACCGCGGAGTCCCCATGAGCACCGCCGCCGTCCCCACCTCCCGTTCCGGGCAGGTCCTCGCCGACCTGATCCCCTCCTCCCGCGTCCGGGACGCGGCGCTCGTGGCCGGCGGCGCCGTGCTCACCGGCGTGGCAGCCCAGATCGCGGTACCCGTGCCCGGCTCCCCGGTGCCGGTGACCGGGCAGACCTTCGCGGCGCTTCTCGTCGGCACCGCGCTCGGCGCGCGCCGCGGCCTGCTCTCGCTCGCGCTCTACGCGCTGGTCGGCATGGCCGGCATGCCGTGGTTCGCGGAGGGCGGCTCCGGCACCGCGGCCCCGTCCCTCGGCTACGTCTTCGGCATGCTGCTCGCCGCCACGGTGGTCGGCGCCCTGGCCCGCCGCGGCGCCGACCGCTCCGTGCTGCGCATGGCCGGCACGATGCTGCTCGGCGAGGCGATCATCTACGCCGTCGGCGTGCCGTACCTGGCCCTGGCCGCGGACATGTCCCTCACCGCCGCGATCGCGGCCGGCCTCACCCCGTTCCTGATCGGCGACGCGCTGAAGGCCGCCCTGGCGATGGGCGTCCTGCCCACCGCGTGGAAGCTGGTCGACAAGCGGTAGGACCGCGGCAGCGTACGAAAGAGGCCCGCCCGGTCGCAGCAGCGACCGGGC
>NZ_JBHYJX010000047.1:0-62087 GCF_042740985.1 Streptomyces sp. NPDC058985
CCCCTTTGGGGCGCGTCCAGTGCACGTACCTCAAGGGGCGCGGGGAACTGCGCGAGCAACCACAGCGCACCCGCACCCGGCGACGAGACGCAAGCCCCCCGCCCCCGACCCCGCCCCCGCCCAGTCAGCCCGCGACAAACGTGCCGGCGGCCTTGTCGTGCCAGCACTGGTGCCACGGCCGGTCGAAGAGGCACCAGGCGACGCCCACCACACCGACGACGAGAAGGCCGGGCACGCTGTAGACCAGCCAGCGGCGCAGCGCGGCGCCGAAGGACGGCGCCTCGTGGGCCTCGATGTCCCGTACCTCCAGGCCGAGCAGCCGCTTGCCCAGGGTGCGGCCCCACTTGGCGGTGGGCAGCGCCTCGTAGACGACGCCGAAGACGAGCAGCACGGCCAGCACGATCCCCAGGTACAGCGAGGTCGTGCCGTCGAGCAGCCAGACCGTGACCGTCTCGCCGGAGAGCTTCGCCTGGTCGATCTTGTCGTTGACGTGGTCGACCGCCTTGGTGCCGAGCGGTACGGCGGCCACGGCGGTGACGCCCGCGAGGACGACGGTGTCGATCAGCCGGGCGGCCAGCCGCTTGCCGAGACCGGCGGGCCGGGCCGCCGCCTGGCGCCGGGCGGCGGCCTGGAACACGTCATCGACCGGCGGCTTCCACGGCGCGACGGGCTGCTCCTCGCCGCCAGCCCCGGCCAGCCGGTGCACCTGCTGCGCCCACGAAGACTGACCGCCGCCGGGACCGGCCGCGACCGGCGCGGCGGGCTGCGGCGCGGGTGCCTGGTGAGGGGCGGGCGCCTGCGGGGGGACGGCCGGACCGGCCGGGCTCGCGGGCGCCTGCGGGGACGGAGCCTGCGGGGAGGCGGCCCGGGCGGCGGCCGCCTTCCCGGCGCCGAATCCGGGTCCGTCCGCACCGGCTCCACCGCCGGGCTGCGCGCCCGCGCGGGGCTTGACGGCGCGGAAGGTCATGGTGCCCTCGTCGTCATCGGCGCGAGACGCGGGCCCGGGAGCGGGAGCGGGGGCGGGGGCCGGGGCGGGCGACGGGGCCGGGGCGGGAGTGCCGCCCGCGGCCGGGGCGTCCTGCGGGCCCGCCGTCGGGCGGCGGAAGACGAAGGTGTTGCCGCCCCGGTCCTCCGCCTCGCCGGACGCGGGCTCCGCCGGGACGCCCGCCCGCGCGTCACCGGCACCGGCACCGGCACCGGCACCCGCGCCGGAACGCGCGTCGGCGGGGGCGGCCTCGGCGGGCGGCCCCTCCTGCCGGGCGTGCGGAATCCTCGGGTCGGTCCCCTGCGCCGGGCCCGGCCAGGCGACGGACCGGCCCGGGGCGTCCGGGTGGCCGGAGCGCTGGGCGCGGTCGGCGCCCCAGGCCGTCGCGGGTTCGGGACGGCTGCCGTGCTGGGACGCCGCGGGCGGCTGTTCCGCGACCGGGTCCTCGTCGAAGAAGTGCGGGCCGGTCTCCTCGACGGAGGCCGAGGCCGGCGCGCCGGGGGGCGGCACGAGCGACTCGCCGTCCTTCGGAGCGGGCCGACTGGTGCCCGACACCCAGGAGGCGCCGTTCCAGTACCGGACATATCCAGGAATGGACGGGTCCGGGTAATACCCTTCGCGGGGCCTGTCGTCGCCGGGGGCCGGGGTTGGGGCGCTCATGTCCGTCGTCCCGTATCTGCTCGGGGGTTGATAGAGGGGCACCAAACATCTATCAGACGGGCGCAATCCGCACCGCCGGTCCCGCCGGACCCACCCCTTTCCGGGCAACCTCGTGCATGGACCTTCACACCTGGGACAGAGGTGGTGGGAAAAAAGTTCCGCGAACCCGCGTAACGCTCGCGTCTCCGGCCGCTCTCACTCGTGCGGGCCCGCTCCGGGCGGCCCGTGCGGATCCGTACGAGAGAGGAACAACCCGCCATGCACCCCACCGTCGTGGAACGCGAACTGGAGCTGAGGCTCATCCTGTCCCCCGAACACGGCATCGCCGTGCCGGCCCTGCTCGGCTACCACACCGACGACCCCTACGCCGTGCACATCACCTTCCACATCGACTCCGGTCACCCGGTGCACTGGACGTTCGCGCGCGAACTCCTGGTGGAGGGGGTCTTCCGGCCGTCCGGGCACGGGGACGTGCGGGTGTGGCCGTCGAAGGCGGAGGGCCGCAGCGTCGTGCTGATGGCGCTGAGCAGCCCCGACGGGGACGCCCTCCTGGAGGCGCCCACCGCCCAGGTGTCCGCCTGGCTGGAGCGGACGCTGCGCGCCGTGCCGCCGGGCACCGAGGGCGGACAGCTCGGCATCGACGACGGACTGGCCGAACTGCTCGCCCGGTGAGCCCCGCCGCGGGTCAGAAGAGCTTGCCGGGGTTGAGGATGCCCAGCGGGTCGAAGACCTGCTTGACGGCCCGCTGCATCTCCAGTCCCACCGGGCCGATCTCGCGGGCCAGCCACTCCTTCTTCAGGACGCCCACGCCGTGCTCGCCGGTGATGGTGCCGCCCAGTTCCAGGCCCAGGGCCATGATCTCGTCGAAGGACTCGCGGGCCCGCCGCGACTCGTCGGGGTCCCGCGCGTCGAAGCAGACGGTGGGGTGGGTGTTGCCGTCGCCCGCGTGGGCGCAGACCCCGATGGTGAGGCCGTACTTCGCGGCGACGCGCTCGATGCCCTCCAGCATGTCGCCGAGCCGGGAGCGCGGCACGCACACGTCGTCGATCATCGTGGTGCCCTTGACCGCCTCCAGCGCCGTGAGGGACAGGCGCCGCGCCTGGAGGAGGAGTTCGGACTCGGCGGCGTCGTCGGCGGGCACCACCTGGGTGGCACCGGCGGCCTCGCACAGCGCGCCGACGGCGCCGAGGTCGGCGGCGGGGTCGTCGGTGTCGAAGGCGGCCAGCAGTAGGGCTTCCGTGGTCTCCGGCAGCCCCATGTGGGCGAGGTCGTTGACCGCCTTGACGGTTGTACGGTCCATCAGTTCGAGGAGGGACGGCACGTGGCCGCCCTCCATGATCCGGCAGACCGCGTCGCAGGCGGCGGACGCGGAGGCGAACTCGGCGGCCAGCACCAGCTGCTCGGGCGGCTTGGGGCGCAGCGCGAGCACGGCCCGCACGACGATGCCGAGGGAGCCCTCGGAGCCGACGAAGAGGCGGGTGAGGTCGTAGCCGGCGACGCCCTTGGCGGTGCGGCGGCCGGTGGACATCAGGCGGCCGTCGGCGAGGACGACGTCCAGACCGAGGACGTACTCGGCGGTCACCCCGTACTTGACGCAGCACAGGCCGCCGGAGGCGGTGCCGATGTTGCCGCCGATGGTGCACATCTCCCAGCTGGAGGGGTCCGGCGGGTAGTACAGGCCGTGTTCGTTCACCGCGCGGGAGAGCGTGGCGTTGACGACGCCCGGCTCGACGACGGCGACGCGGTCGACCGGGTTGATCTCCAGGATGCGGTCCATCCTGGTCAGGGAGAGCACGACGCAGCCGTCGGTGGCGTTGGCCGCGCCGGACAGCCCGGTGCGGGCGCCCTGCGGGACGACCGGGACGCGCAGCTCGGTGGCGGTGCGCATGACGTGCTGGACGTCCTCGACGGTGCGCGGCAGGACGACCACCGCGGGGACGCCGGACGGGCAGAAGCTCGCCATGTCGTGGGCGTAGGAGGCCGTGATGTCGGGGTCGGTGAGGACGGCCTCGACGGGCAGCCCGGCGAGCAGCCGCTCGACGAGGGGGCTGGTGACCGCCGGGGCTCCGTCGGCTGCGTCGGCTCCGTCGGCTCCGTCGGCTGCGTCTTGAGGCGCTTCGATACGGCTCATGATCACAGGGTTGCACCCGGGGCCATCGGTGTGAACCCCGTGGGCCCTGCCCGGCGCAAGCACGGTGTGCTCGTCATATGGGCGCACAGTGGGCGCCATGGAGATCGAACACGGGTGGCGTTCCCGCCGCACACGCCGGGTACTGATCGCCTCGGTCGCCGGAGCCGTCGTACTCGGCGGGGTCCTGGTGCTGCTGCCCCGGGAGGGGGACGACGCTCCCCCGCCCGCGCCGGGGCCCGCGGCGATGGCCCGGGGGGCGGTGACCACCGGGGTGCCGGCCGCGCTCCCTGACCTGGCGGTGCTGATCGGGGACCGGGAGTCGCACCTGCGGGCGCATCCGCTGGACGGGGCGTCGTGGGCGGTGCTGGGGGCGGCCTACGTCGAGCAGGGCCGCCGGACGGAGTCCTTCGCGAACTGGGCGAAGGCCGAGAAGGCGCTGAACGCCTCGCTGAAGGTGGGGGCGGAGCGCAACCCGCAGGCCCTTGAAGGGCTGGCGGCACTGGCCGTCGCGCGCCGGGACTTCCCCGCGGCGAAGAAGTGGGGCGAGCGCGCGGCCGAGGCGGCGCCGATGCGGTGGACGGCGCACGCGGTGCTGATCGACGCCTACACCGGGCTCGGCGACCACAAGGGCGTCGGCCGCGCCCTGGACCGGATGCTGGAGCTGCGGGCGGGCACACCGGCCGTGAAGGCGCGGGCCGCGGCCGTGTACCGGGACCGGGGCTGGCGGGAGGACGCGGCGGCGCAGATCTCCGACGCGGCGGCCGCGGCTCGGGCGCCGGCCGAGCGGGCCGCGTATCTGGAGCAGGCCGGGCGGCTGGCGTTCGAGCGCGGGGACCTCCAGGGAGCCCTGCGGTTCTTCCAGGAGGCGCTGCGCACCGATCCCGACCAGCGGGCGGCGCAGGCCGGGGAGGGCCGGGCGATGGCGGCGCTGGGCCGGACGACGGACGCGCTGACCGCGTACCAGGCGGCGCTGGCCAAGCGGCCGAGCCCCGAGTACGCCCTGGAGTTGGGCGAGCTGTACGAGTCGCTCGGGCTGGAGCAGGCCGCCCGGGTGCAGTACGACCTGTTGCGCGCGCGGGTGCGCGGCGCCCAGGCGGCCGGGGCCGACGAGGAGCTGGTGCTGGGGCGGTTCGAGGCGGACCACGGGGACCCGGCGGCCGCGGTGCGGCGGCTGCGGGCGGAGTGGGGGCGGCAGCCGGGGACCGCGGTCGCCGACGCGCTGGGCTGGGCGCTGCACCGCAGCGGTGAGCACGAGGAGGCGCTGGAGTTCGCCACCCTCGCAACGGACGGCGAGAAGGGCGGCGGGGTGCGCAGCGCGCTGTACGTGTTCCACCGGGGTGTGATCGAGAAGGAGCTGGAGCGGTACGGGCCCGCGCGGCGGCATCTGCGGGAGGCGCTGGTGATCAACCCGCACTTCTCGCCGCTGGGGGCGCGGGAGGCCGAGCGGGCGCTGAAGGAGCTGGGCGAGCCCTCGGAGGAGGGCCCGCCCAGCTGACGGGCCCGGTGGCGGCGGCGGTCAGAGGTTGCCGCGCTTCTCCTGCTCGCGCTCGATCGCCTCGAACAGGGCCTTGAAGTTGCCCTTGCCGAAGCCCATCGAGCCGTGCCGCTCGATCATCTCGAAGAAGACGGTCGGGCGGTCCTGGACCGGCTTGGTGAAGATCTGCAGCAGGTAGCCGTCCTCGTCCCGGTCGACGAGGATCTTCAGCTCCCGCAGGGTCTCGACCGGCACCCGGGTCTCGCCGGCCCACTCGCCGAGCGTGTCGTAGTACGAGTCGGGGGTGTCCAGGAACTGGACGCCGGCCGCGCGCATGGAGCGGACGGTCTGCACGATGTCGTTGGTGTTCAGCGCGATGTGCTGGACGCCGGCGCCGCCGTAGAACTCCAGGTACTCGTCGATCTGGGACTTCTTCTTGGCGATCGCGGGCTCGTTGATCGGGAACTTGACCTTGAGCGTGCCGTCGGCCACGACCTTCGACATCAGCGCGCTGTACTCGGTGGCGATGTCGTCGCCCACGAACTCCTTCATGTTCGTGAAGCCCATGACCTTGTTGTAGAAGCCGACCCACTCGTTCATCCGGCCGAGTTCGACGTTGCCGACGCAGTGGTCGACGGCCTGGAAGGTGCGCCGGGCGGGCGGCTCGACCATGGGGTCGGCGGCGGCGTAGCCGGGCAGGTAGGGGCCGTCGTAGCCGGTGCGCTCGACGAGCGTGTGGCGGGTCTCGCCGTAGGTGGCGATCGCGGCGAGGACGACGGTGCCGTGCTCGTCCTTGACCTCGTGGGGCTCGGCGAGCGAGCGGGCGCCGTGCTCGACGGCGTACGCGTGGGCGGCGCGGGCGTCCGGCACCTCGATGGCGAGGTCGACGACGCCGTCGCCGTGCTCGGCCACGTGCTGGGAGAGGAAGGTGCCCCACTCGGTGGACGGCTTGATCACCGAGGTGAACACGAAGCGGGCGGAGCCGCTCTCCAGGACGTAGCTCGCGGTCTCCCGGCTGCCGTTCTCCGGTCCGGAGTACGCGACCAGCTTCATGCCGAAGGCGGTGGAGTAGTAGTGCGCGGCCTGCTTGGCGTTGCCCACGGCGAAGACGACCGCGTCCATTCCCTTGACCGGGAAGGGATCGGCCTGCCGGGCGGTGTCGGGAGTGTGGTGTGTGGTCTGCGTCATAGCCGCAGGTTCTCCCCTGCCTGCAAGGTGCGCAATAGTTCGCGTTTTCAGTGGGCATTCTGACTAGTGAATCGCTGGGCGGTGCGGGCGATGTGTACAGGATGACCAGCGGGGCGACTAGCCGGGATGACCGGACGGGAGGGTGCGGGTATGGCCGGTGCGGCGGGTGCGGGGATCGATCGGCTGGACGGGCGGATCATCGGGCTGCTGGCCCGGGAGCCGCGGATCGGGGTGCTGGAGATGTCGCGTCGGCTCGGGGTCGCGCGGGGCACCGCGCAGGCCCGCCTCGACCGGCTTCAGTCGAACGGAGTCATCCGCGGCTTCGGTCCCGAGGTGGACCCGGCGGCCCTCGGCTACCCGGTCACCGCGTTCGCGACGCTGCAGATCCGGCAGGGTCAAGGGGCCGATGTCCGGGCGCACTTGGCGACGGTGCCGGAGGTGCTGGAGCTGCACACCACCACCGGCACCGGGGACATGCTGTGCCGTCTGGTGGCCCGCTCGAACGCCGATCTCCAGCGTGTGATCGACCTGGTCGTCGGTTTTGATGGCATCGTCCGGGCCTCCACGGCGATCGTCATGGAGAACCCCGTCCCGCTGCGGATCATCCCGCTGGTGGAGCAGGCGGCCGAGGACACCGGCAGAGGCGACTGAGACCGACCCGATCCCGGAGGTGAGCGGACGTGAACTTCTGGGACTTCCTGGGCAGCCGCCACCAGCAGCTGCTCGCGGACGCCTATCAGCACGCCAGCGCCGTCTTCCAGTGCATGGTGGTGGCGACGCTGCTCGGGGTGCTGATCGGCGTGGTCACCTACCGCAGCGAGTGGGCGGGCAACCTGGCGACCCTGTCCACGTCGACCATCCTGACCATCCCGTCGCTGGCCATGATCGGTCTGCTCATCCCGATCGTCGGTCTGGGCGTGCCGCCGACGGTGACGGCCCTGACCCTGTACGGGCTGCTGCCGATCGTCCGGAACTCGATCGTCGGCCTGCGCGGGGTCGACCCGGCGCTGGTGGACGCGGCCACGGGCATCGGGATGTCGCGCCCGGCCCGGCTGCTGCGGGTGGAGCTGCCGCTGGCCTGGCCGCCGATCCTCACCGGCATCCGGGTCTCGACGCAGATGCTGATGGGCATCGCCGCGATCGCCGCCTACGCCTCGGGTCCCGGCCTCGGCAACGAGATCTTCCGCGGCATCGCCTCGCTGGGCAGCAAGAACGCGCTCAACCAGGTGCTCGCGGGCACGCTCGGGATCATCGTCCTGGCGCTTCTGTTCGACGCCGCGTACGTCCTGCTCGGACGCCTGACCATTCCCAGGGGGATCCGTGCCTGAGACGACCGAGCCCACCACCGCGCCCGAGGGGAACGGTGCCACCACCCGGACCGCCACCGGGGCGACCATCGAGCTGGAGTCCCTCACCAAGCTCTACCCCGGCAACCCGCAGCCGGCCGTCGAGAACGTGTCGATGGAGATCAAGGCCGGCGAGACGGTGATCTTCGTCGGCCCGTCGGGCTGCGGGAAGTCCACCACCCTGAAGATGATCAACCGGCTGATCGAGCCCAGCGGCGGACGCATCCGCATCAACGGCGAGGACGTCACCGACATCGACCCGGTCAAGCTGCGCCGCAAGGTCGGCTACGCGATCCAGGCCTCCGGCCTCTTCCCGCACATGACCGTCGCCCAGAACATCGCCCTGGTGCCGCGGATGATCGGCTGGTCCAAGGCGCGGATCAGGTCGCGGGTGGAGGAGATGCTGGACCTGGTCGGCCTCGACGCCGGGGAGTTCCACAACCGCTATCCGCGCCAGCTCTCCGGCGGCCAGCAGCAGCGGGTGGGCGTGGCCAGGGCGCTGGCGGCGGATCCGCCCGTCCTGCTGATGGACGAGCCGTTCGGCGCGGTCGACCCGATCACCCGCGACCACCTCCAGGACGAGCTGATCCGGCTCCAGCACGAGCTGCACAAGACGATCGTCTTCGTCACCCACGACTTCGACGAGGCGATCAAGCTGGGCGACCGGATCGCCGTGCTGCGCGAACGCTCCCACATCGCGCAGTTCGACACCCCGGAGGCGATCCTCACCAACCCGGCGGACGACTTCGTCTCCGGCTTCGTGGGCGCGGGTGCGGCGCTGAAGCGGCTGAACCTGAGCCGGGTGCGGGACGTGGCGATCACCGACTACCCGACGGTGACCGTGGAGGACCCGCTCCAGCACATCTTCGACCGGCTCCGGGACGCGGGCACCAACGAGATCCTGCTCCTCGACCGGCGCGGCCGGCCCTACAAGTGGCTGCGGCGCGGCGACCTGATGCGGGCGCGGGGTTCGCTGGCGCGGGCCGGGACGCTGGTCCACGACACGGTGACCCGGGACGCGACGCTGCGGGACGCGCTGGAGGCGGTGCTCACCGACAACGCGGGGCGGGTCGCGGTGACCGGGCGGCGCGGGGAGTACACGGGCGTCGTCGACATGGAGACGCTGATGAACTCCGTGCACGAGCTGCTCGAGGCCGACCGGCTGGACGCGCTGGAGCACCAGCACGACCTGGAGGAGACCCGGACCGACCAGACCCATGCCGAGCAGGAGGGCTTCGGGGGGATCGGGGGCCGGGCATGAGCGGATCCTCCCGCTCCCCCGGCGGCCGGCGTCCGGGGGACGAGCCCGAGGCCGGCGGCGTGGCCTTCAGGGACGACGCCGGGGACGACGCCGGGAGCGACGCCGCGGATGAGGCGGAGCACGAGGCCGAGCGGGAGCCCGGGCGGGCGTCCCCCTCGGCGGCCCAGCTCCGGGTCGGCTGGCGGAAGCTGACCTTCCTGCCGGTGGCCGTGATCGCCGTACTGCTGGCGACCTGGCTGTGGTTCCGGCAGGCCGACCTGGACGCGCTCAGCCGGAACGCGCTGTCGAACGGCCAGGTCACCAAGGCACTGTGGCAGCATGTCCAGCTCACGGTGATCTCCACCTTCTTCGTGCTGATCATCGCGATCCCGCTGGGCATCCTGCTGACCCGGCGGATGTTCCGGAAGGCCACACCGGTGGCGATGGCGTTCGCCAACATGGGCCAGGCCACCCCCGCGATCGGCCTGCTCGCACTGCTGGTGATCTGGCTGGGCATCGGCCGCCGGGCAGCCCTGATCGGCATCATCATCTACGCGGTGCTGCCCGTGCTCTCCAACACCATCGCCGGCCTGAAGGCGAACGACCCGACACTCCTGGAGGCGGCCCGCGGCATCGGCATGTCCCCGATGGGCGTCCTCACCCGGGTGGAACTCCCCCTCGCCGTCCCCCTCATCCTGGCCGGCGTGCGCACGGCCCTCGTCCTGAACGTCGGTACGGCGACACTGGCGACCTTCGGCGGGGGCGGCGGCCTCGGCGTGCTCATCACCACCGGCATCACCAGCCAGCGGATGCCGGTGCTCGTACTCGGCTCGATCCTCACCGTGGCGCTGGCGCTGCTGGTGGACTGGCTGGCCTCGCTGGCGGAACTGCTGCTGCGGCCGCGGGGCCTGGAGGTGGGGACATGAGACGGCCCCGAGCCGGCGCCGTGAGCAGGCGTACGTGTCTGTTGCTGGCCGCGTCCGTCCTGGTGGCCTCCGCCGGGTGCGGGCTGACCAGCGGCTCCCCGATGGTCGACGACGTCGGGCCCGGCTCCATCGGGCAGGGCCGGCCGCTGGCGGACGCCGACCTCACGGTCACCTCCAAGGAGTTCACCGAGCAGCTGGTGCTGGGCGCGATCATGGGCATCGCCTTCGAGGCGGCCGGCGCGGAGGTACTCGACCGCACGGGCATCCAGGGCTCCGTCGGCACCCGGGCGGCGGTGGAGAACGGCGACGCGGACGCCACGTACGAGTACACGGGCACCGCCTGGATCACGTACCTGGGCAACAGCAAGCCGATCCCCGACCCCCGGCAGCAGTGGCAGGCGGTGAAGGACGCGGACGCGAAGAAGGGCCTGACCTGGCTGCCGCCGGCGCCGCTGAACAACACGTACGCGCTGGCGATGAACCAGGCGAACTACAAGAAGTACGGGACGAAGACGCTCTCCGAGGTCGCCCGGCTGTCGAAGTCGGACCCGGGCGCGGTGACGCTGTGCGTGGAGGGCGAGTTCGCCAACCGCGCGGACGGACTGCCGGGCCTGGAGAAGGCGTACGGGATGTCCCTGCCGGCCGGGAACATCACGCAGATGGACACCGGCATCATCTACACCCAGACCGCCAAGGGCGCCTGCACCTACGGCGAGGTCTACACCACAGACGGCCGGATCAAGTCGATGAACCTGGTGGTGATGGAGGACGACCGCAAGTTCTTCCCGAACTACAACGCGGCCCCCATGGTCCGCACCGCCACCCTGAAGGCCTGGCCGGCGATCGCCTCGGTCCTGAACCCGGTCACGAAGGCGCTGACCAACGACGTCGCGCAGACCCTGAACGCGAAGGTCGACGTGGACGGCGAGGATCCGCACCAGGTGGCGCTGGACTGGATGAAGGAGAAGGGGTTCGTGGTGGAGGGCTAGGTCCTCCTAACGGGTGCCCGGCCTCAGCAGGCGGGCACGCTGCCCTTGCCGCTCTCCAGGGCGGTCAGGGAGTCGACGGCACCCTTGAGGGTGGTGACCGGGATCAGCCGCAGCCCCTTGGGCAGCTCGGCCTGCGCGTCGGAGCACTCGGCTTTCGGTACGAGGAAGACGGTCGCCCCGTCCCGCCGCGCGGCCTGCGTCTTCAGCGGTACGCCGCCCACCGCGCCGACCTTCCCGCCGGTGGTGATGGTGCCGGTCCCGGCGACGACCTCGCCGCCGGTGAGATCGCCGGCGGCGAGCTTGTCGACGATGCCGAGGGAGAAGAGCAGCCCGGCGCTGGGCCCGCCGACGTCCTCCAGCCGCAGGTCGACGTCGATGTCCTCGTTACCGAGGCGAAGGTAGTCCAGGGCGGCCGTGGTCGCCGCGTCCTGCGACTCCTTCATCTGCTCCCGGTTGTACTGCTCGATCTCGCCCACGTCGTCGCCGCTCGGGTAGACGGCGTCGCGCGGCATCACGGCCCGGTCGGTGTCGAACCAGCTCCCGAGCACGTCCCCGAGGCGCACGCTCGCGTCCGGCCCGGTCGCCTCGATGGTCGTCATCCGCAACTGCCCGCTCGTCGCGTGCGTCGGCGCCCCCTTGATGGTGATCACCTCGGCCCCCTGGTTCTTCCCCAGCACGTCCGCCGTCAGCCCCGGCTGCGCCACGGAGAACGGCAACGGCGCGAACAGGGCGGCGGCCAGCAGCCCCACGACGGGGACACCGCAGGCGGCGAGGAACTGGGGACGGGAGAGACGTGAGAGCACGGGGTCAATCTAACGCGGGGGCGCTGCCGCTCGGGGTGGGGGCGGGGCGGCGGCGCCGGGGAGGGCCGGCCCTCCATGCCATTCCGCGGGATCGAGCACCGCGCCGACGAAGCCGTCCCCCTGCGTAACGATCAGATCCGGCTGCTCCACCAGTCGCACGATCCTGCCGGGATCGAATGCGCGGAACTCGAAGACGAAGTGCTCCGCGATCGCGGGCCGATCCAGCGGAAAGCCGTCGCGGTCGAGCCAGGAGTTCGCCCGCTCCGCACCCTGGCAGAGGACGGACACGAAGAGGGGGAAATGGTCCGCGTCCAGAAGCCGGTCCGCCTCCTGGATCACACCCACTATCCCACTGCCGCCCGTGACCTCCGCACACAGGTCGTCCAGACAGTCCACCAGTGCGTCCCAGTTGTTCCCGTAGTACCCGGGGAAGCGGAGCGCTTCGGCGAAGGACTGGTGGATCCCCGGCTCATCCAGAAGCCGACGGGAGTCGAAGTAGTAGCAACGACCCCCTTTCCCCTCCAATCCAGAAATTTGCTTCTGAACCACGGCGGACCCATGAGTCACGAAAACGACCCAGGGATCCGAAGTGTCAGTAATGTCAAAGTCGGCCATTCGTCGCCGCACCATCCAAGATGCGCATCACCGGATTCCTCGAACGAGCTTGTCCAGCGCAGCGTCCACAGTGTCTGCCAGCAACTCGACTTCGTCCATTCCGAGGTAGACCTTTCCGTCGTCCGCCACGGTCAGGTAGACATTCCCCTGAGAAATATCACCTACCGGGTACAGTTGAGCTTCGGCGTCCTCGCTGAGAGACTCGATGATTTCGAAATCCCACTTCGCCAGCGACGGATCCAGCCGGAACGGAATTCGCGCCGCATTTACCCCCGGCCCTCTCTCGCGCACCTCCAGGCCACCAAATTCACTGAGAAATTGCCGGGCGGCTTCGTGCATGACATAACCATCGTCAGCTTCACGCATGGCTAGTTCCCAGACGTCAGCGGAGACTGCCCGCCCCGGCCGCCAACCCGCCAACCGCAGTACGCGCTCCGTCTCGGGCGACCACCTGGGCGAACCATCAGGCCCTTGGGTGGCAACGAAGTCAGATGGCAACTCAAGGTGATCCCCCACGAGCACGAAGGGCAGTGGAGCATCGGTGCGCCGCTCTACCCCGAGCACTTCCAGCGCTGCGTAGGCGTGTCGCGCCAACAGTTCCGCGTGTTCGCCGACGTAGACAGAACCGTCGGAGGCCATCGCCAGGCAGCTCTCCCCGTCGTCCACGCGACCGACGGGATACAGAGGAGTGCCTACGCTGTCACTCATGCGAAGGACGACCTCGCGGATCTTTGCGGCCCCCTCGCGGTCCGTGTTGGCATCGCAGGGATCCAGCCTGAACGGAGATTGCGGCATCAGCGGACCGGGAGTCCAAGCGGCCGTCGACAAGCCAGCGAACTCGCCGAGGAACTCCCTCGCCGCATCGTGCATTTCGAGTCCACTGAACTCCCTAAGAGGGATTTCATACTTGCCAAGTGGAACAGACCGACCGGGATACCATCCGGCCGACCGCAGGACTCGGTAGGTCAAAGGCGACCACTCTTCGGGAATCTCTTCGCTCTTCATCACGTCACCGCCGTGGTCGCCAGTTACTCAGGTGCGTTCTTGCAAGAATCTGTGCGTGCCGACGCGGTCCCCTCGCCCTGGGTCGTCGTACTCGTAGCTGATGTCCCTCGCCCGTCGGGAGATACACGCGACCGCGGGGGACGGCGGCGCGCTCATCGCACCTGCTCCATGAAGCGTTCAAACTCGGCGACAGCATGCTGCAGGTCCTCACGACCGGGATCGTCCGGCGGGAGCTGGTGCAGATGCGCGTCGGCGAACCGCTTGGCCGCGACATGAACGGCGGCGGCAACATCCGCGGCGGGCGAGTGGTCAACGAGCGATCCCTGGTAGGTCGTGTCGACAGACCCGTTCCGCCCTCGCGTGAATGTGAGCGAAAACGAAGAATCGACCGCCGCCGACTCGTACGAGCGCTGTTTCCCGGCCAGAAACGGACGCAGGCCGTCGAGAAGCAGGGGCACCGTAAGGTAGATCATCATCGCCCCATCGGGACCGCGGTCGCGTGAACTCACTGACCCGTTGCTTCCTCGGACATCAATATGCCCGAGATCGAAACCGGACGGGGGAGGTGTCTCGGCCTCGTCCACGGAGAATTCGAACTCCATCGAGCAGAGTCCTTCCTAGGTCAGACAGCGGTCTTGTCAACGGGGAAAAAGGTGATGATGTTGTTTCCGTCGTGGGAATCGACCGTCACCTGGAAGCGTGCATACATGCCGTTGACCTTCATCCTCTTCTGGAAGTTCTGGATGCGCCTGCCGGGGTCAGAGATCCTCGTCCCGTTGCGCACGGCTTTCTTCGCCGCAGCGTGCACCTGTTCCCGGGTCGTCCCGGGCGGAAGCATGTCTGCGTGCTTGGTCGACGGGTTCGTTCCCGTGATGTGCCGGCTCTCGATGTGCAGCCAGCCCTTCTTGAGGTCGCCCGTCTCAAGGCGAGGTCGCTTACGGCACAGCGCAAGGCCGAACGGATCGATCCATACTGTGGGGTTGGGGGCGTACCAGGCGGGGTTCGGTCCACCGCCCAGCCCCAGAGGGTCCAGACTGCAATAACGCCCGAGGCCGGGGTCGTAGTAACGGAAATAGTTGTAATGCAGTCCGCTCTCGGAATCGTGATACTGCCCGGGGAAGCGCAGGGGACACTCGATCCTGCCTCCAGAACCGACCGTGGGAACGCCCCAGAGCGTGGTGCGCAGCCGCCAATCGATTTCCCCGTCAGGACTTACGAGTTCAGTCGGCGCACCGATGAGGTCCGTGATGATGGCGTAGAATCGGGTGTCGATATCATCTTGCGACGTGGTGGCGGTGTATCGCCTTTCGGACTGCACCAATGGCTCGCCCGTATGGGGCGACCAGTCCCAGGTCACAGCACGCTTTTCGAGAGTCGACGTCTGTTCAGCCAGTTCGGTGCCGTCCCAGGTAAAATCGATCCGGGCCGATGGGGTGCCCTCGTCGCCCATGAGGTGCTTGCCGATACGCCTGCCGAACCCGTCGTACAGATAGCGCCAGCAGGAACCGTCAGGCGTTACGACCTCTCGCAACTGGTCTTGATCGCCCCAGCCGTACTTCCATACTCGGGATCCGCCGGAGAGCAAGCGGGTCCTTCGCCTCGTGATCCGCCCTTGGGCGTCGTACTCGTACGCAGTCCGACCTGCCATGCGTACGCCAAGCGGACCAAAGTCGCGGTCACCGGCCGCAGCGTGCGCGCCATCCCCTGTGGGTGTCGACGGCCAGTCACCGCGAATGAGGTCGCCGGCTGCGTCGTAGGCATACTGTTCTGTCCACCCTTGGGCACGGACTGCGGTGATGCGTGATTCCGCATCGAGATCGAACTGCCGACGTCCGCTGACACTGTCGATGACCTCGACGGGGTGATCGTCCGCGCGATAGTGGTAACGCCGTTGCAAGGGGGACTGCCCTCCCTGAACGCCGGCAAGGCTCTGTTCGACCAGCCGATCGTGTCCGTCCCAGCTCTGGGACAAGATCATGCGCCCGACACGACGCTCCGCTTCTCTCCCAGCCGCGTCGTAACGGACGGCGAGCGACTGCCCGGCTGCGTGCAAGGCCGTCGGCCGGTCTGCCGCGTCGTACTCCCAGACGCTGTGTGCTCCGTCAGGCGTGAGACGGCGAATGCGTCTTCCCAGCACGTCATAGCCGTTGCGCAGTGTGCGTCCGTTGCACGATTCAGCCACGACTCGCCCGAGCATGTCACGCTCAAGGGTGACGATCGCATCAGAATTCTCCGCCGTCACCGTACGACCGAGGGCGTCATAGGCATACCTGGCAACTCCCTCCCCGCTGCGCTGTTCGACGATGTTGCCCAACAGGTCACGGAGATAGTGGGTGGTCTGCCCCAGCGCGTTCGTACGAGTCACGAGCTGGTTCGCGGCGTCGTACGTGTATTCGAGGGTGCGGCCGAAGAAATCACTCTCTCCCACCAGGTTGCCCAGGGCGTCATACGCGTAGCACCACTCACGGCCCCGCCCATCTGTCACGGAGGTCAGCCTGAGCTCTGTGTCATGCCGGAAGGTCAGCCGGGTGCCGTCCGGTTGTGTGCGGGAGGCGAGTAGACCAAAGTGCGTGTACTCGGAAGTGGTGATCCCTCCCACCGCATCGCGGTGCTCTGTTTCATTTCCTTCACCGTCGTAGGTCCACTGCTCGCGTGCACCGTCCGGGGCGGTACGCCACGCCATCAATCCTTCCGTCGTCCAACCGTAGCGAGTGACGTCACCCCTCGCGTCAGTCGTGGACTCGGTCCGCCCGAAGGAGTCGTACGTGAACCGAGTTACTGCTCCGAGGGCATCGCGGTGAGAGATGACTCGGCCAGCATGGTCGTACGCGTAGTGCCGCTCATGGCCCAACGCATTCGTGGCAGTGAGCAGTTGTCCGGCTTCCCCGTAGGCGTAACTGGTGGTGGCACCGACCGGGTCTGTGACGGCGATCAGATTGCCGGCTGCGTCGTAGTCGAAGTACCACTCAGCCCCATCCGCCTCAATGACGCGTTCCGGGAGTCCGAGGCTGCTGAGTTCCGCTACCGTCCGACGTCCGTCGGGACGGACTACGGCCCGGAGATTGCCACGCGCGTCGTACGCAAAGCGGGTTGTGCGGCCCAGGGCGTCCGTCTCCGCCAGTATGCGGTCGTCCACGTCCCGCTCAGTCGTAGTGCTCTGCCCCAGCGCGTCCACTTCGCGAACAATTCGAAGGTTCTTGTTGTACTGGAAGGTCGTAGCCCATCCCAGCGAGTCGTGGTGAATGGTTTCCCCGGCCACGGTGTCGTAGTGGAATGTGCCGCTCTGGTAGCCGTCAGAACCGACGGTCCGGACACAACGACCGTGAGTGTCGTACTCGTACCGGTAGTCGGTTCCGTTGCGGTCCCGCCACCCGACAATGCGGTGCCAGTCGTCGTACGAAAGCGTCAGGGGCCGTCCCGCAGAGTCGGAGACCTCTGAAAGATTGCCACGGTCGTCGTAGCGGTAGCGGCAGATCACGGGCGCCGCGGGGTCGCTATCCAGTCGCAACGCCGTGACACGCCGGTCCGAGACCTCAATTCCCACTCGGTAGCCGTTCTCACGGACGACCGCTCGCGGCGTCCCGTCCGCTTCGTGCTCAAGCGTGATCGAATTTCCGTTGCGGTCAGTGATCCCCGTCAGGCGCAGTTCCGCCAACGGCAGGCCGGACAGCGCTCGAAACCGATAGGTCTCTCCGTCGCTCGGGCGCAGCACCTGCATTTCACCGCCTGGGCCGTCGGGCCACGTTAACGGCCACTTCGGTCCTGCGACGGGAAGTACCGACGAGTCTGCTTCCGGCACCGGGTACTGCAGGACCATGCCGTCCGCAGTCACCAGACGGACGCCGTCGGGGTCAAGCAGCAGTCTCTCATCCAGAAGGGAACCCCAAGAGGGCCCGAACCACTGCCCGCCACGGAACGAGGAGCAATGGTGGCGCTCAAAGGTGAGGGGAAGAGTGCCCAGGAGTTCCACATCCACGGCTGACGCGACCATGTCGCCGGTCACCACGTCGACTGGGTCGCTCTTGCATACTCGCTCGGCCATCATCTGCGCTTGGCGGCGGAGCTTCCCCATGCCTCCGCGCACGGCCGTGGCCATTCCCTTGAGTCCGGTCTTGCCAAGCGCCTTGAGCCCCTTGGCAAGTCCTCCCAGGGAGGTCAGCCCCTTCATGCCGGGTATGCAGTCAAGAGCCGCCAGCCCCACATCCCATAGGGATGCCTGGCCCTTGCTGTATTTGTAGAGCGTGTCCGCGAGCACGACCAGGGCGGCGACCAGCACGATCGCGCCCAGGATCGGGCCGCCGATGATCATCGCGACGATGCCCACGATCGCGACGACCACCTTGCAGACCGCGACGATCGTGTCCCAGTTGTCGGAGAACCAGTCGCCCACGTCCTCCCACCACGACCGGTTCTGAATACCCGCGTCCGACGCCTCGTCGATCTTGTTCTTCGCGTCCCGGGCCGCGTCCTCACGCATCTTGCGCGCGTCCTCGGCCATCTTCTTCGCCGCGTCCAGCGCGCTCTGCGCCGAGTCGACCGCCGACTGCGCGTTCGTCTGCGCCGTCTTCGCGTGCTGCGCGTCACGCGTGGCGGCGCGGACCTTCGCCTCGTCCGGCTTGTCCCCGTCCGACTTGCTGCCCGTCGGATCGTCCTTGTACTTGTCCGCCTCCTTCGTCGCCCGCGTCACCCACGAGTCCGCCGACGACAGCTTCGACTGCGCGGAGGTCAGGTCCTGGCGGGCTTCGCGGGCTTTGGCGAGGGCCTTGTCGGCCAGGGCCTGGGCGCGCTCCAGCTTCGGCCAGAAGTCCGCGAGCGCGTCGCCGCACATCCCGTACGACTTCTCGAGCTTCTTCAGGTTCTTCGGGACGCCGGAGAACTCCTCCTTGAAGACCGTCGCCGACTTGCCCGCCCACTCCGCGAGCGTGCCCTCCCCCGCCATGCCCTTGACCAGACGCAGCGCCTCGGACACGTCGTCCGCGAAATCGTGCAACGTCTTCGCGAGCGTGCGGACGCGTTGCGGGTCGCCCGGGGTCGGGTCCTTGTCCAGGTCCAGGACATGCCAGTCACTCGGCCTGTGGCCCACCATCACGCAACCCCCGTCGACGCACGCACATCAGCAACAACCGTATGCACAAGTGAACTTACAAGGTGCGAGTGTTCGAGTGGAAGGTGAGCCGGGTTCAGGCGGACGGCCGGAGGTCCAGCTCGGCCCGGACCGTCTTGCCGGGCAGCGCGACGCCCCGTGAGACGCGGTCCACCACCTCCCAGCGGTCGGCGAGGGCGTCGACCAGGAGCAGGCCCCGGCCGGTGTCGGTCAGCGGGATCAGGGGCGGCGCTTCCCCGCGTGCGGGTGGCCTGCGTTCGGCCCGGGTGTCGGAGACCTCGATGTGGAGGTGGACGTGCGGGGCGTGGATGAGGCGCAGTTCGAAGTCGCGGCCCGGGACTCGGCCGTGGGTCACGGCGTTGGCCGCCAGCTCCGCGGCGATGAGGGTGGCGGCGTCGGAGAGGGCGGTCCTGTACGGGATGCCCCACGCGTGGAGCTGGGTGGCCGTGAGGTGCCGGGCGAGACGGGCGCCGAGTGGGGTGGATCTGAAGCGCTGGGTGAACATACGTACAGTTACTGGCAGTTGGTGGGGCGGGAGTGACGTCATGGGGTCACCGTGGCGTTCGGCCGCGTACTTCACCAGGTCAGCCACTCGTACGCTCCGTCAGCGTACGAGTACGAAGAGTGGACAGTGGTGGTGAAGGGCTGTAAGCCTGGGCGTCTTCAAAGTGTGCGGCGGGGAGAGCGTGCGGAAGGTGGCCGCCATGGCGGACGGTGCGGTGGATGCGGGCGTGGTCGGCGGGGGCGTTGAGCCCGATGTGTCCGACAGCCTCAGGACGTTCGGGGCGGTGGTCCAGGGCTTCCGGAAGCGGGCCGGGATGACGCAGGAGGAGTTGGCCGAGCGGGTTCGGTACTCCGTGCAGACCGTGGCATCGGTTGAGCAGGGGCGGCGGTTTCCCACGGCGGAGTACGTACGGCGGGCCGAGGACGTGCTGGATGCGGCCGGAATCCTCAGTGGGGCCGTGCGGCATCTGTCGCGGCAGCCGGGGCTCGCGAGTTGGTTTCGGCAGTGGGCTGGGCTGGAGGCCGCCGCCATCAGCCTCAGTACGTATGAATGCCGACTGGTCCCGGGTCTGTTGCAGACAGAGGCGTATGCGCGCACGCTTTTCGAGAATCAGTTGCCTCCTCTGAGCGATGAACAGATCGAGGCACGATGGGTGGCGAGGACGGAACGGCAGAAGCTGCTGCGGGAGCGGCCGAACACGGCGTTCAGCTTCATCGTTGAGGAGCATTTGTTCCTGCGCCGCACGGGCGGAGCAGATGCGACCCGGCAACTGATCGACCACGTAATGGAGCTGGCAGCTCTGCGCAATGTCGAAGTGCAGGTGATGCCGCTGGTGCGGGCGGCTCATGTCGGCCTGGCCGGTCCCATGCAACTGCTGGAGACCCCCGAGGCCCGCTGGTTCGCCTACAACGAGGTCCAGCGCGGAGGCCTGTTCGTCTCCGACCCGAAGGAAGTGAGCGTCCTCCAGATGAGGTATGCCAGGATGCGCTCACAGGCTCTCTCACTCGAAGACTCCCTGGGCCTGTTGCAGGAGATGCGAGGAGCCCGATGAGCAGCACTGAGCTGGCATGGTTCAAGAGCAGCTACAGCAGCAGCGGAGACGGTGACTGCGTGGAAGTGGCTGTCGCCTGGTTCAAGAGCAGCTACAGCAGCGGCGGGGACGGAGACTGCGTCGAGGTCGCCGCATGTCCCGCCAGCATCCACGTCCGCGATACCAAGGACCGGCGTGGCCCCCAGCTCGCCCTCTCCCCCGCCGCCTGGCGCGACTTCGTCGCCTACGCCTCGCACGGCTGAGGCGAGGCACGTCACCGCAGGGCCTCCGCCACCTCCCGGGCCGCGTGCATCACGCGTTCGCCCACGCGTTCCGGGACCACCTCCGAGAGCATGACCACGCCCACGCTGCCCTCCACGCCCGTCACCCCGAGCAGCGGCGCGGCCGCCCCGCAGGCGCCGGCCTCCAGTTCGCCGTGGGTCAGGGTGTAGCCGGGGTCGTCCATGGCCTCGCCGGGCTGGCGGGCGGAGAGGATGGCCTTTCCGGCGGCGCCGCGTTCCAGGGGGTGGCGGAAGCCCGCGCGGTAGGCGACGTGGTAGTCGGTCCAGGTGGGTTCGACGACGGCCACAGCCAGTGCCTCGGCCCCGTCGACCAGGGTCAGGTGGGCCGTCGCCCCGATGTCCTCGGCCAGCGAGCGCAGGGCCGGCATGGCGGCCTCGCGGACGAGGGGGTGCACCTGGCGGCCCAGGCCCAGTACGCCGAGTCCGACCCGGGCGCGGCCGCCCAGGTCACGGCGTACCAGTGCGTGCTGTTCCAGCGTGGCGAGCAACCGGTAGACGACAGTCCGGTTCACCCCCAGCTTGTGTGAAAGCTCGGTGACGGTCAGCCCGTGGTCCGTGTCGGCCAACAGCTTGAGGACCCGCAGTCCCCGGTCGAGCGTCTGAGAGGTCTCCGCGGTCACGACGCCCACTCCTTAGTGGTGAGGTCGGCGGCCCCCTCGCGTCGGATGCGTCACCGAGTCCCGTCAGTGACGCGCTTCAGAGGCCGCCGATCGGCTGACGGTCCGGCCTCTAACCCGGGCCCCGTCGCTTCACGGCTGCGCTCCGCGGCGGCGCTGCCACGGGGCGTGTGCGTAGCGGGACAGTAACGACCAGGTCCGCTCAGCGGAAGGCTCCGTCCAGAATCCGGGCGGCAACCGTTATCCACTGCCGGTGTTTGTCCCGGTACGTACCGCACACGCCGCCGGCGTCACTTCATGCGCGTCGCCCACTCCTGCACCTTGGCGATGCGCTGGCGCAGCTGTCCGCCGGTGGCCTCGGCGCTGGGCGGGCCGCCGCACACGCGGCGCAGTTCGGTGTGGATCACGCCGTGCGGCTTGCCGCTCTGGTGGACGTAGGCGCCGACCATGGTGTTGAGCTGCTTGCGCAGCTCCATCAGCTCCTTGTGGGAGACGACCGGGCGCCGCTCGGCGGGCAGTTCGAGCAGGTCGGCCTCGTCGTCGGGCTTCTTGCGGCTGTGCGCGATCTGGCGGGCCTGGCGCTTCTGGAGGAGGAGCTGGACCTGGTCGGGTTCGAGGAGCCCCGGGATACCGAGGTAGTCCTGCTCCTCCTCGCTCCCCGGGTGGGCCTGCATGCCGAACTCGGCGCCGTTGTACATGACGCGGTCGAAGGTGGCCTCGGACTCCAGCGCCTCGAAGGAGAACTGCTCCTGCTCGCCGGTGTCCTCGTCCTGCTCCCGGTTCGCCTCGTCCATCTCCTTCTCGGACTCGGCGTACGGGTCCTCGTCGCCGTCCTTCTTGGGCTTGTCGAGGACGTGGTCGCGCTCGCGTTCCATCTCGTTCGCGAATGTGAGGAGGTCGGGCACGGTGGGGAGGAAGACGGATGCCGTCTCGCCGCGGCGGCGGGACCGTACGAAGCGGCCCACCGCCTGGGCGAAGAAGAGGGGCGTGGAGATCGTGGTGGCATAGACGCCCACCGCCAGGCGCGGCACGTCGACGCCCTCGGACACCATGCGGACGGCAACCATCCAGCGTGAGTTGTCCTGGCTGAAGGTGTCGATGTTCTTGGACGCGCCGACGTCGTCGGACAGTACGACGGTGGCCTTGTCGCCAGTGATCTCGCGGATCAGCTTGGCGTAGGCGCGGGCAGCGTCCTGGTCGGCTGCGATGACGAGCGCGCCGGCGTCCGGGATGGCCTTGCGGACCTCGGTGAGCCGCTGGTCGGCGGCGCGCAGTACGGCGGGCATCCACTCGCCGCGCGGGTCGAGCGCGGTGCGCCAGGCCTGGCTGACGGCGTCCTTGGTCATCGGCTCGCCGAGCCGTGCCGCGATCTCGTCGCCCGCCTTGGTGCGCCAGCGCATGTTGCCGCTGTAGCTCATGAAGATGACGGGGCGCACGACGCCGTCGGCGAGCGCGGAGCCGTACCCGTAGGTGTAGTCGGCGGCGGAGCGGCGGATGCCGTCGTTGCCCTCCTCGTACTGGACGAAGGGGATCGGGTTGGTGTCCGACCGGAAGGGCGTGCCGGTGAGCGCGAGGCGCCGGGTGGCCGGCTCGAACGCCTCCAGGCAGGCCTCGCCCCAGGACTTGGAGTCGCCGGCGTGGTGGATCTCGTCGAGGATGACGAGGGTCTTGCGCTGCTCGGAGCGGTTGCGGTGCAGCATCGGGCGTACGCCGACACCGGCGTAGGTGATCGCGATGCCGTGGTATTCGCGGCTGAGCGGGCCCGCGCTGTACTCGGGGTCGAGCTTGATGCCTATCCGGGCCGCGGCCTCCGCCCACTGCTTCTTCAGGTGCTCGGTCGGCGCGACCACGGTCACCTGCTGCACGACGTGATGGTGCAGCAGCCAGGACGCCAGCGTCAGCGCGAACGTGGTCTTTCCGGCGCCGGGGGTGGCGACCGCCAGGAAGTCCCGGGGCTGTTCCTGGAGGTACTTCTCCATCGCCCCCTCCTGCCAGGCCCGCAGCTTGCTGGCGGTGCCCCAGGGGGCACGGCCGGGGAAGGCCGGGGACAGGTGGTGCGAGGTGCTGGAGCTGGCGGTGGTAGTCACGGTCTCCGAAGGGGGTAGAACGGCTCGGCCACGTATGACAACCGGGCCACCCTACCGGCGCCCCGGCAGGATCGACGCGCGCACCGGGGCGGGTCACCCCCGGGTGGGACGGACGTCACAGCCGCCCCGGCGCACCCACGCGCAGCACCCGCGTCACCGCGACGGTCGGCCTCGCACCGGTGCCGGGCTCACCGCGCCGCCCGCAGCCGCGTCGCCACCCACGCCCCCACCAGCGCCACGCCCGCCATCGGCAGGAACACCGCCGCGAAGGCCGCCGGATGGGAGCCGGTCGCCTGCGTGGCCGCGTGGCTGACCGTGCCGCCGCCGAGGGCGGCGAAGGCGGCTCCGCCGACCGACAGCAGGACGACGTTGGAGAGGCCGTCGGAGATCTGCAGGGCGGCGGAGTTGCTGCCGGCCTCCTCGGGGGCGGAGAGCTTGAGCAGGAGCACGCTGGTGGAGGAGATCACCAGGCCCATCCCGAAGCAGCCGAAGCCCCAGGCGACGGCCACCGTCCAGGCGGGTACGGCGTCGATCAGCACGCTGGGTGCCGTGGTGATGGCCGCGGCCACCAGGAGCATGCCGAGGGACATCAGGCGCTCGCGGTGGGGTTCCAGGCGCGGCCGGGACTGGAGCCAGGACCCCGCGGCCCAGGTCGCGCCGCCCGCCGCGAGGGACAGGCCGGCCAGCGTGGGGCTGAGGCCGCGCTGGGTGACCAGCATCAGCGGTACGAAGGACTCGGCGGCGATGAACGCCCCGGCGGCGATCCCGCGCAGCAGCACCACGGAGGGCAGCCCGCGCACCGCCCGGTAGGTGCCGCGCGGCAGCAGGCCGAGGACGGCCGGGACGAGCAGCGCGACGCCCGCCGCGCCGGGCAGGAGCGAGACCCAGCGCAGGTCCTGGGCGGCGTACTGGAGCAGACCCGCGCCCAGTGAGATGGCGAGGGCGAGCCGGATGCGGCGGCCGTCGAAGGAGGCGGGCGCGTTCCCGCCGTCGACGGCACCGGACGCGCGGGCGCGTATCTGCGGCAGCGCGAGCGCCAGCGGGACGACGACCAGCACCGGGATACCGACGAACACCCAGCGCCAGCCGAGCTGCTCGGTCACCGCGCCGGAGGCGAGCGGGCCGACGATCGACGGGACGACCCAGCCCGCCGCGAACGCCGCCATGATCGCGGGCCGCAGTCGCTCCGGGTAGGCCCGTCCGACGACGACGTACAGGGCGACGATCACCAGGCCGCCGCCGAGCCCCTGCACGGCCCGCCCGAGGATGAACAGCCACATCGCGCCGGCCGTCCCGGAGAGCACCAGCCCGACCGCGAAGGAGGCGATACCGGTGGTCAGCGGGGCCAGCGGGCCTCGCCGGTCCGACCACTGGCCGGAGAGCACCATCCCGAACAGACTCGTCGTGAAGTACCCCGAGAACGCGAACGCGTACAGCGACACCCCGTCCAGCTCCCGCGCCGCCACCGGCATCGCCGTACCGACCGCCGTCGCCTCGAAGGCGATCAGCACGATGACGGAGACGATGCCGATACTCAGCGCCCGGTAGGCGCGGCTCAGCACGGTCTCGTCGGGAACGGAGGGAGCGGCGGGGGCGCCTGCGGGCGCGGCGGGGACGGCGACATCGGTGTCGCGGGGCTCGGGGGCGGTCATGGTCGCCAGCGTAAGGGCCACAGCACCACTTGACCCCTGTCGGGAGGCGGTACCGGACCGGGACCTTGGTCGTACGACCGACGGGGTCGGCCCGAGTGGTTCAGCACCCTTCCTGTGCTGTGTCCAGGGCTGAGGCGCGGTGCAGCAGCCAGACGCTGAAGACGAGGGTCGAGACGTCCGGGGTGAGGGGGCGTGGGTCGTCCGTGTCGGACGGGTGCCAGGTCGATACCGCGCCCGTGGCGCCGTCGACCACCACGTCGGCGCCGTCGGGGAGCCGGCCCAGCCGGACGAGGTGGGCGGGCGGTCCGTCCGGGGACTGAGTGCCGTAGTACTCGGCGAGGGTCGGCAGTGCCATCCCGTCGGTGTCCGCGGCGAGCTGGCAGGTGTCCTCCGGCAGGCCCGTCTCCCGCAGGAAGCGGCGGGTGGGCTCGTGGGTGAGGGACGGCGGGAAGTCGATGTCCTCGAAGCGGGCGACCCGGCCCCGGCCGAACTCGCGGGTCAGCAGCCGGTGGGGCAGGTCCAGGGCGAGGCCGGACGTCGTGCGCCGGCCCGCCGACAGGAGCAGAGAGCCGATCAGCGCCGCCGACGTCCAGAACAGCGGCGTCTCGCGCCCTGGCGGCACCGGGCAGCGGGAGGGCTCCCGCGCCGAGGCCGTCGTGAGGCGGGCGAGGGTCAGCAGAGACGGCAGGGACGGCAGGCGCTGTGGTGCCTCAGTCGCGTCCGTCGTGGCCGTCGTGGCCGTCGGGTCCTTCGGGTCCTTCGGGTCCTTCGGGTCCTTCGTGACCGCCTGCATCGTCTCCCCCGGGTGTGCTCATGCGCGGTGGGAGCGGCAGTCGTCCCCACCGCTTCGCAGCCTAGGGCCCGCCACTGACAACGCCCCGTCGCACGGGGCCCGTCCGTCCCCTCACGTAGGACGCGTTCCGTGCCGCGCGCGTTGCCTCCCGGGCGAAGGACCTCGGGAAGGGGGTCAGTTCGCCGTGACCACCGCGGCCTGGGGCCGGATCGGGAGCCGGTTCACCGGGCGGCCCGTGGCCGCGCGCACGGCGGAGGCGACGGCGGCCGGGGAGGCCACCACCGGCACCGCGCTGACCGCCTTCGCGCCGAAGGGGGCGACCACGTCGCGCTCCTCGACGAGCTTCACGATCCGGATGTCCGGGGTGTCGAGCGCGGTCGGCAGAGCGTAGCCCGTCAGGTCGGGGTGGCGGATCAGGCCGCGCGGGGTGCGGAGGTTCTCCGTGAGCGCGATGCCGACGCCCTGCGTGACGCCCGCCTCGATCCGGGCGGTGAGCTGGGCCGGATTGAGCACCCGGCCGACGTCCTGCGCCACGGCCAGCTCCACGACCCGTACCGAGCCGATCTCGATGTCCACGTCGACCACCGCGCGGATCGCGCAGAAGGACATGCCGACGAAAGCGTCGCCCTGGCCGGTCTCGTCCAGCGGTTCGGTGGGGTGCGGGCGGCACTGGGCGGTGGCCCACAGTTCCTTGCCGTGCAGCGCCTCGGCGACCGTCGTCGACAGCACGCCGTCGTACGAGGTGATCTTGCCGTCGGCGATCTGGAGCAGTTCGGTCGACATCCCGAACTGGTGCGCCAGGGGCTGGAGGAGCTGGGTGCGGACCATCTTGGCCGCCCGTTCCACCGCGCCGCCCGACACCCAGGTGTGGCGGCCGCGGCAGCCCGCCCCGGCCGGGGGCTGGTCGGTGTCGACGGGCGCCACCTGCACCTCGTCGACACCGAGGGTGTCCTGCACGATCTGCCGGGCGAGCGTGGTGAAGCCCTGGCCGGTCTCGACCGCGGCGCACAGCACCGTCGCCACGCCGTCCTGGACCTTCACGGTGGCGGTGGAGACCTCGTCCGCGCCCTCGGCGCCGAGCATGTGCACCATGCCGATGCCGTAGCCCACGCCCCGGCGCACCGCGCCCGGTTCGCCCGCGCCCTCGGGGCCGCCGGGCAGCAGCCACTCGTCCTCGGGCGTGTCCTTGGGGAGGGCGGGGAGGGGGAAGTCGCGGACGGCCTGGAGGAGTTCGGCGACGGGGGCGGGACAGGTGACCGTCTGGCCGGTGGGGAGCACGTCCCCGGTGGCCAGGACGTTGCGCAGGCGCACCTCGGCCGGGTCGAGGCCGAGCTTCTTGGCGATCTTGTCCATCTGCGCCTCGTAGGCGGCGCAGACCTGCATGGCGCCCTCGCCGCGCACGTGGCCGGAGGGCGGGTTGTTGGTGCGTACGGCCCAGCCCTCGATGAAGGCGTTCGGGACGACGTACGGCCCGCAGGCGAAGGCCACCGCTGCGGCCAGGGCGTCCGACGAGGTGTCGGCGTAGGCGCCCGCGTCGAGCAGGATCTGCGCCTCGACCTTCACCACCCGGCCCTCGGCGTCGGCGTGGTGGCGGTAGCGCAGGAGGGTGGGGTGCCGGTGGGCGTGGCCGAGGAAGGACTCCTCGCGCGTGGCGGTGAGTTTCACCGGGCAGCCGGTCTTCAGCGCGAGCAGGCCGAGGGGGAGCTGGAATCCCTGGTCCTCGCGGTCGGCGGTGGCGCCGGGCACCCCGGTGACGACGATCTTCACCTGCTCGGGCGTGAGGCCGTAGCACTCGGCGGCCGCGTCCCGGTCGCCGTGCGGGTCGGTGGAGGCCAGGTACAGCTCCACGCCGCCGTCCGGGCGCGGCACGGCCAGGCCGGCCTCGGCTCCTATAGGCGCCGGGTCCTGGCGGCCGATGCGGTAGAGGCCCTCGACGACGATCTCGCCGGCCGCGTCCGGGTCGCCGTGGTGCAGCGGGATGTGGCGGATCAGGTTGCCGTCGGGGTGCAGCGGTTCGGCCTCGAAGGCCTGCTCGGGGTCGGTCACCGGGTCGAGCACCTCGTACTCGACGATGACGGCGGCGGCGGCCATCCGCGCGGTGTCGGGGTGGTCGGCGGCGACGGCGGCGAGGGGCTCGCCGTGGTGGCGTACCACCTCGGAGGCGAAGACCGGGCGGTCGGCCCGGCCGCGTCCGTGCAGCACGGTGCCGGGCACGTCCTCGTGGGTGACGACCGCGCGGACGCCGGGCATCTCCCGCGCGTGGGTGGTGTCGATGGACACGATGCGCGCGTGCGGGTGCGGTGAGCGCAGTACGGCCGCCCACAGCAGGCCCTCGGCCCACAGGTCGGCGGCGTACGGGAAGGTGCCCTCCGTCTTGGCGCGGGCGTCGGCGGGCGGCAGGGACACGCCGAGGCCGTGCGGGATCGGCTCGGCGACGGGGGGTGCCGCCTCGGCGGGTCCCGCGGCCTCCGCGGTCGCGGTGTCGTTGCTCACGCGTGGCCTCCGTCCTGGCCGTGGTCACCGAAGGACCGGTCGTGGGGTCCCGCTGCCGGGTCCGGCGCGCCGGGCGGTGGCTGGGGTTCGAAGGCCGACGCGTTGACGCCGCCCGCGCCCGGGCCGGCCTGGTGCGGGATGCGGGGCTCGTCGCCGTCCGCGCCGGTGTGCGCGTCGGCGCCGGCGTGTGCCTCGCGTTCGGCGACGACCTCCTGGACCGCCTCCAGGACACCGCGGTACCCGGAGCAGCGGCACAGGTTGCCGCACAGGGCCTGGCGGGCCTCCAGGTCGGTCGGCGCCGGGTTGCCCTCCAGGAGGTTGTGCACGGTCATCGCCATGCCGGGCACGCAGAAGCCGCACTGCACGGCGCCCCGCCGGGCGAGCGCCCGCTGCACGTCCGACGGCTGTCCGTCGGCGGCCAGGCCCTCGACGGTGCGCACCTCGCTGCCGGCCGCGGTCACGGACGGGACCAGGCAGGAGGCGACGAGACGTCCGTCGACCTGCACGTTGCAGGCGCCGCACTCGCCCTGCGAGCAGCCGTCCTTGGCGCCCGCGAGGCCGAGCCGCTCCCGCAGCACGTAGAGCAGCGACTCGCCGATCCAGGCGTCGGTGACGGGCCGGTCGGCGCCGTTGACCCGCAGCACGTACGAGGCGAGGGGGTGCTCGTCGTGCGCGGCGGCCGGGGGGTGTTCGTCGGCTGCGGGCGGGACGGCGGCCGGTACGTCGTCGGTGTGTACGTGGGCGGGCGTGTCGCTCGCGGCCTCGGCGGGGTCGGCTCCGTCGGCCGGTTCGGTCCGGTCGCCGGTCGTGGCGGCCGGGCCCGTCACGGGCTCCTCCGCGGTCTCCGGCACGGATTCCGCGGTCCCGCCCTCCGCGGCGCCCTCCGAGCGCTCAGCGGGGCCCTCAGGGGCCTCCTCGGCACCATCCGGACCGTCGGTCGCCGTGGCTTCGGCCGCCGGTGCCACGGGGTCCGTCTCCTCGGCGGGTTCGGCCGGTACGGCGGGTACGGCGGGTGCATGGGCGTACGGATCGGCCGGGTGCCGGGGCGGGCGCGACGTACTGGACGTCAGCTGCTCGCCCGTGCCGGGGCCGCCCTCCGCCGTGTCGTCGCCCCACGGCTGCCCGGCGGGCTGGGGCGCCCAGGGCGCGGGGGCGCCGCCCGGCAGGGTGGCCGGAGCGCCGGTGCCCCACTGCTCGGCCAGGGACGAGGTGGTGAACTCGCCCGACTCGTCCGGAAGGTCGCCGCCGGCGACGGGGATGGACCACTGCCCGGTCACGTCCTGGCCGGACCCCGGCTGCGCGTCCTCGGGGGGCGCGGCCTCGGAGAAGTCCCACTGGCCGGTGGCGCCGGGGCGGTAGGTGAACCGTTCGCCGTCGCCCTGCCCGGCGTTCGCGTCGTAGGGCGCGGCTCCGCCGTAGGGGTCGTGCGGCGGCGGGTAGTCGGCATGGCCCTGCTGAGCGGCGTGCTCCTGTCCGGTGTCCGGCAGCTGCCACTGGGTGCCGTCCACGGGGGCGGACGGCATGGTCCAGGAGCCGGTGGCGGCCGGGTCGGTGCCGGTGGCGGGCGTGACCGTGATCTGCGGCGGCACGTAGCCGTGGCCGGGTGCGGCCAGCGGGCTGTCCGAGGAGGCGAAGAGCGCGTCCACGCCGCCCTCGGGAAGCTTCACGAAGGCGGTGGCCCCGTCGTCGTAGTCGCCCTGGGGCAGCGGGTCCCAGCGGCCCCCGCTCGGGGGCGTGCCCTCTCCGTGCCGGCCGTCGCGCTGGTCGCCGTACTGGCCGTCGTGCTGGTCGTCGTACCGGTCCCCGTGCCGGTCGCCGTTCTGGTCGTCGGTCACGACAGCGCCCTCCCCAGTGCTCGTCGGGCCAGCGCGGCGACAGTGCGCCGCAGGTGCAGTACGGCGGGCGGGAGCTGCGCCACGGAGCCGTCCTCGGCCGGGGCCGCGTCGGGGATGCAGGCGGCGGCGACGTACTCGCCGAAGCCGTGCAGCGCCTCCGGGAGGATCGCGCGGCCGTTGTCCCAGTCGATGAGCGAGGCCACCCACTGCTCGGCCTCCAGGGGCCGCAGCGGCATCGGCGCGATGGCGCCCACGGCACAGCGCACCCCGCGCCGGGCGGGGTCGAGGACCAGCGCCACGGAGGCCGTGGCGCGGCCCGGTCCGGTGCGGCCGGTGGCCTTCAGGAAGACCTGCGGCGCATGCAGCAACGGGATGCGCACGTAGCCGATCAGCTCGCCCGCGCGGAGCATCTCCATGCCGGCCAGCAGGTGCGAGACCGGCATCTCCCGCCGGGCGCCGTCCGGGCCCGCGATGATCAGCGTGGCCTCCAGGGCGGCCAGCACCGGCAGCGCGTCCCCGGTGGGGGCGGCCGAGGCGATGTTTCCGCCCAGGGTGCCGGCGTTGCGGATCTGCGGCGGTCCGGCCGCCCGCGCGGCGGCGGCGAGCGCCGGGATGAGCGCGGCGAAGTCGGGGCGGCCCATGCGGGCGTGCGTGAGGCCGGCGCCGAGCAGCGCGTGGCCGTCCTGGTACTGCCAGCCGCGGATCTCGCTGATCCGGCCGAGACCCACCAGCGCGGCGGGCCTGAGCTGGCCGGAGTTGACCGCGGCCATCAGGTCGGTGCCGCCCGCGACGGGCACGGCGGCGGGCATGGCGGCCAGCGCCGCCACGGCCTCGTCCAGAGTCGTGGGCAGCGTGACGGCCTGCGCCGCCTGCGGTGCGTGCGTGGTCAAACCGACTGCCCCTTCCCGCTGTCCCACCTGGTCCCGCCCATGTGGCCGTACGGTACGACCTGACAGGGCGGACGTGGCAACTCTGGCACATCTTTGCAGGGCCCGAACGCAGGGGTCCGCTAGGAGGCATTCGCCCGACTCGTCCACAAGGAGGGCGTTTTACCGGTGGATCTCCGGTGATCGGAACTACGCGCGATGCGTGCGAGTTGCCACTCTCAGGTGACGTTAAGGGGCTTTCTCCTTACTTGTTCTCCTTACTTGTTCGGCGGTGGCCCGTCGAGCGGCCGGCCGAGCACGCCGGGCCGCCGCTGCCAGGGCAGCGGGCCGCCGGGCGGCCGGTAGCCGACGCCCAGGGCGTCAAGTCGCCGGTAGTGGGCGGCCATCCGCTCCTCGAAGGCGCCGAAGTCCCGGTCGGCCGGGCCGGGCAGGGCGCTCCAGGACACCTCGGCGAAGGCGGCCAGCCTCGGGAAGGTCTGGTAGTCGACGCGTGCCTGGTTCTCCATCACCTCGGTCCACACGTTCGCCTGGGTGCCGATCACATGTCCGGACTCGTCCGGTGTCAGTTCCGCGGGAACCGGTTCGAACCGGTACACGTCCTCCAGGGTGCGCACGAAGCCGATCGGCACCGGCTCGTCCGCGCCGGCATGCTGCCGGTGGTCCAGGTACACCTGCTGCTCGGGGCACATCACCACGTCGTGTCCCGCGCGTGCGGCGGCGATCCCGCCCGCGTACCCGCGCCAGGAGGCCACGGCCGCGCCCTTGGCGAGTCCGCCCTCCAGGATCTCGTCCCAGCCGATGAGCCGGCGTCCGCGTTCGCTCAGCCAGGTGTCGAAGTGCTGGATGAACCAGGCCTGCAGTTCGTCCTCGTTGGCGAGGGCGAGTTCCTCGATGCGGGCCTGCGCGGTCGCCGAACGCCGCCACTGCTCCTTGGGGCATTCGTCACCGCCGATGTGGATGAACTCCGAGGGGAAAAGCTCCAGGAGTTCCTCGAACACGCCCTCGTAGAAGCGCAGTGTGTTCTCGGTGGGGGCGAGGACGTTCGGGGAGACGCCCCAGGTGTCCCAGACGGAGAGGGCGGTGGTGTCGATCACATCTGTGTTGCCGAGTTCCGGATACGCGGCGATGGCGGCCTGCGAGTGCCCCGGTACGTCGATTTCGGGGACGACGGTGATGTGCCGTTCGGCGGCGTAGGCGACGATCTCCCGGATGTCCTCCTGGGTGTAGTAGCCGCCGTGGGGTTTGTCCTCCCACAACGGCGAGGCACGGTGGCCGTATTTGGTGCGGGCCCGCCAGGAGCCGGTCTCGGTGAGCTTCGGGTGCCGCCTGATCTCGACGCGCCAGCCCTGGTCGTCCGTCAGGTGGAAGTGCAGGACGTTGAGTTTGTGGGCGGCCATCAGGTCCAGGTAGCGCAGGACGCCGTCCTTCGGCATGAAGTGCCGGGCGACGTCCAGCATCAGCCCGCGCCAGCGGAAGCGGGGCGCGTCCTCGATACGGACCGCCGGCAGCCGCCACCGGCGGTCGGGCAGCGGCGCGCGCCGGAAGGCGTCGGGGCCGAGCAGCTGCCGCAGCGTCTGGGCGCCCCAGAAGAGGCCGGCCGGACCGCCGCCGGTCAGCCGCACGCCGGCCGGCGTGACGTCGAGGCGGTAGCCCTCGTCGGGCAGTGCGGCGTCGAGGGACAGGCGGACCACACCGTCGTCCGCCGTACCGGGGGCCAGCGGCAGGCCGGTGGCCGCGCCCAGCGTGGCGCGCAGCCACCGCTCGGTGGATCCGGTGCCCTCGTCCGCCCTCACCCTGGTGTCCGGGCCGAGGGTGAAGAAGCCGCCCTCGCCGGACGTCACTTGCACGGGCTGGGGAATCACGTCCGTCACGTCCGTCACTTCAGTCCTTTACCGCTCCGCCGAGGCCGGAGACGAGTCGTCGTTGCGCGAGTACGAAGAAGACCAGCACCGGAATCGTCATCACCGTGGACGCGGCCATGACGCCGCCCCAGTCGGGATCGTCCGGCTTGTAGAAGACCAGCAGCGCCATCGGCAGCGTCGACTGCGAGGTGTCGCTGATGATGAACGACTTGGCGAACAGGAAGTCGTTCCAGGTCGAGATGAAGGAGAAGACACTGGTCGCCACCAGGCCCGGGAAGACCAGCGGGAAAAGGATCTGCCAGAGGAATCGCGACCGGCTCGCCCCGTCCATGTAGGCCGCCTCCTCCAGGGCTTCCGGCACCGCTTTCACGAAGCCCCGCAGCATCCAGATCGCGAAGGGCAGCGAGAAGGCGATGTGGGGCAGGATCAGCGACCCCAGGGTGTTCAGCTGACCGGCGTCCCGCATGAGGAAGAACAGCGGGATCGTGAGCGCCTCCACGGGCACCATCTGGGCCACCAGGAACATGATCAGCAGGGTGGTCCGGAAACGGAACCGGAATCGCGTCACCGCCGTCGCCGCGAGGAACGCGATCAGCGCCGAGGCGACCACGACGGTGCCCGCCACGAGCAGACTGTTGAGAAAGTAACGGCCGAATTCCTGCTGCCCGAAGACCCGCCGGAAGGAATCCAGCGTGGGCGTCAGCGTCCACGGCCGCGGCTCGGTCGACTCGATCTCACCGGCCGGTTTGAAGGCGCTGAGCACCATCCAGTAGAGCGGGAAGGCCACCACGACCGCGATCAGCAGCGCCGACGCCTCGGCCGCCAGCCGCCACGGACGGCGCACACGCGCGCGCGGGAGACGCACAAGACGCGGTGGAAGATTCACAGTTCCTCCCCCTGGCGGCGCAGCAGCCGCAGGTAGACCAGCGTCACGGCGAGCAGGATCAGCAGCATCACGACGCCGATCGCCGAGCCGAGGCTGTACTGCGAGGACGCGAACGCCTTCTGGTAGGCGTAGACGTTGAGGACCAGGTTCTGGCCGGCGATGCCGCCGCCGTTCGTCATGACGTAGATCTGGGTGAAGACCTTGAAGTCCCAGATGACCGACTGGATGGTGACGACCACCAGGATCGGCCGGAGCATCGGCGCCAGCACCGAGCGCCAGATCCGCCACTGCGAGGCGCCGTCCAGCGCGGCCGCCTCCAGCACCTCCGCGGGCACGGCCCGGATCCCGGCGTAGACGGTCACCATGACGAACGGGAAGGAGCACCAGACCACTTCGAGCAGGACGAGCAGGAAGGCGCTGTAGCGCCCGTACGTCCAGGAGTGGTCGCCGAGCCCCAGCATCCGGTTGACCGGCCCGAAGTCCGGGTCGAACAGCAGCAGCCACACGGTCGACCCGGTCACCGCCGGGGTCGCCCACGCGCCGAGGGCGGCCAGCATCAGCACGAGCCGCGGCACGGCCCGCACCCGCGTGAGCAGCACGGCCAGCGCACACCCCACGGCGAGCGTGGACACCACGCAGGCGGCGGCGAACACGACGGTGGCGAGCAGCACACGCCAGAACTCCCCGTCCCCGAACAGCTCCGCGTAGTTCCCGAACCCCCGGAAGGTGGTCGCCTCCCCACCGGACACCTGCGCCTGCGTGTACTCCAGAAAGGAGATCAGCCCGAGCTGGTAGACGGGGTAGACGAGCAGCCCGCCGAGGACGACGAGAGCGGGCGCGAGATAGATCCAAGGGGTCCTGGACGCGCCCCCGAAGGGGCGCGGGGAACTGCGCGAAGTACCCCGACGCACTCGCACCCGCCCCCGAACAGCACCACCCGAGCTGTGAGGCGAAACCGTCATCCGGCGGAGCCAAACGCGTCGTCCATCTTCCGAGCCGCGTCCCCAGCGGCAGCGCCCACGTCCTTCTTGCCGCTCACGACCTCCTGGAACATCGTCGGCAACACCTGCGAGGAGTCGATCGTCGCCCAGGCCGGCGAAGCCGGAACGAACTTCGTACCGGCGCCGAGCGTCTCGACGAACGGCTTGACGAACGGCTCCTCCTTCGCCACCTGCTGCCGCACGTCCGTGAAGGTCGGCAGGAAGCCCATCGCGTCGAACAGTTCGGCCTGCGCCTTCTTCGACGCGAGCCGCTTCATCAGGTCGACGGCGAGGGTGCGGTGCGAGGTGCTCTTGAGGACGCCGATGTTGTTGCCGCCCGCGAAGGCCGGGGCTATGGAGCCGGGCTCGACGCCGGGCAGCGGCACGACCGCGTACTTGCCCTTCACCTTGCCGGCCTCCACGGCCTGGTGGCTGAAGTCGCCGCCGATCGCCATGGCCGCCTTGCCGGAGGCGAAGGCGGTGACGGTGTCGTTGCCGCCCATGCCGGCGCACTTGGCGGCCGGGCAGTTGTCGTCGCCGAACAGGGACGTGTACGCCTCGATGCCCTTGCGGGCGGCGGCGCTGTCGATCGCCGAGGCGTACGAGCCGCCCTTGCCGGTGGCGAGTTCGCCGCCGTTGGCCCAGATGAAGGGCATCGCGCCGTAGGTGTAGGCGCCGCCGACCGCGAGGCCGTACAGGCCGGGCTCGGCCGCCCTGACCTGCTTCGCGGTGGACGCCACCTCCGCCAGCGTCCGGGGGACGTCGAGGTTCAGCTCCTCGAAGACGTCGGTGCGGTAGTAGAGGGCGCGGACGCCGACGAAGTAGGGGGCGCCGTAGACCTTGCCGTCGACGGTGACCGACTGGCGGGCGGTGGGGTCGGTGTCCTTGGCCTCGTCCCAGTCCCCGAACTCCTCGGTCACGTCGGCGAGTCCGCCGTCCTTCACGTAGCCGGCCGTGTCGGTGTTGCCGAACTCGATGACGTCCGGGGCGCTCTTGGGGTCGTTGAAGGCGGCCTTGATGCGCTGGGCGCGGGTCTCCACGGGGATGTACTCGACCGTGACGTCGGTGTCCGCGTGTGCCTTCTCGAACTCGGCGAGGACCGCGTCGACGACCTTCTCCTTGGGCTTGGTGTCGACTTCCTGGAAGAGCCAGACCCGGAGCGTGCCGCTCTTCTCGTCCTTGCCGGAAGAGGAGTTGTCGGATGTCTGGGGGGCGCAGGCGGTCGCGGAGACGACGGCGACGGCGAGCAGGAGGGCCAGGCGTGGGGCGAGCTTCATGGAGTGTTTCCTCCGGACGTGCGTTGCAACATATGCAATGACGGTTTCGCTCTGCACAACAGTCAGGAGGGTAGGGAGTACATGAACATGTCCACAAGAGGTCTGAACCAGTTAGTGACGCGGGGGCACCGCACCCGGAACGCACAAAGGCCCCCGGAGTGCGCGCGGGCACACTCCGGGGGCCTTCGGGGCAGTCTCTGCGGGGGGGGGGACCGCTACTTCTTGTCGCCGCCCTTGCCCTCGTCCCCGCCGCCGCTCATGGACTCGTAGATCTCCTTGCACATGGGGCAGACCGGGTACTTCTTGGGGTCGCGGCCCGGCACCCAGACCTTGCCGCACAGCGCCACGACGGGAGTGCCGTCGAGGGCGCTCGCCATGATCTTGTCCTTCTGGACGTAATGGGCGAAGCGCTCGTGGTCGCCGTCGCCGTGGGACGTCTGCGGCGTCGGCTCAACGAGGGTCCCCGTACCAGTCCCGCGCTCGGGCTCGAGAGTGCTCATAGACGCCAAGGGTACTGAAGCTCACACGCTTCAGTTGAGCGACGGGTCGTCCGGATACGTGGCCACCATCGCCAGGTCGCCCCGCTGGCGGCGCAGGACCTCGCGCCACAGCCGCTCCGGGAAGGGGGAGGAGATGTCGCCGGGTTCGGACTCGACCACGTACCAGGCACCCTCCGCCAGCTCGTCCTCCAGCTGGCCCGGCCCCCAGCCGGCGTACCCCGCGAAGATGCGCAGGGCGCCCACGGCGGGCGCCAGCAGCTCCGGCGGCGCCTCCAGGTCGACCAGGCCGATCGCGCCGTGCACCCGGCGCCAGCCCAGCGGCACGCGCTCGCCGGACGCCCCGCCCGGGACGACGGCGACCCCGAGGGCCGAGTCGAGCGACACCGGGCCGCCCTGGAAGACCACGCCCGGTTCGCCGGCCAGGTCCGCCCAGTCCTCCAGGATGTCGCCCACGCCGACCGGTGTGGGACGGTTGAGGACGACACCGAGGGAGCCCTCCTCGTCGTGGTCGAGAAGGAGCACCACCGCACGCTCGAAGTTCGGGTCCGCCAGGGCGGGCGTTGCCACGAGCAGCCGCCCCGTGAGCGAGGACACCTCGGTCATGCCTGACATGATCCCGCATGTTCCCCTCCCGTGGGGAGGCAATCGGGGGCACGGGGGTGAACACGCACCCCGCGCACGCTCCACGGCCGTGACCCCCCGTGCGCGCCGGGGAACGCCGCGTGTTGTGACGAATCCATGACGTAGCCCGACCATGCACAGGCTTACAGAAGGGGGGTACAAGGCGATTACCCTTTCCCTTCTGGCCCCTGCCCGAACCCACGGAACGCGAGATTCATGACCGTCAACGGCGCTGATGACGTACTGCTTGTCCACGGCGGAACCCCGCTGGAGGGCGAGATCCGGGTCCGCGGTGCGAAGAACCTCGTGCCGAAGGCCATGGTGGCCGCCCTGCTGGGCAGTGCGCCGAGCCGGCTGCGCAACGTGCCGGACATCCGCGACGTGCGGGTCGTACGCGGACTGCTGCAACTGCACGGGGTGACGGTCCGTCCGGGCGACGAGCCCGGCGAGCTGGTGATGGACCCGACGCACGTGGAGAGCGCGAACGTCGCCGACATCGATGCCCACGCGGGTTCGTCGCGCATCCCGATCCTGTTCTGCGGCCCGCTGCTGCACCGTCTCGGCCACGCCTTCATCCCGGGCCTGGGCGGCTGTGACATCGGCGGCCGGCCCATCGACTTCCACTTCGACGTGCTGCGGCAGTTCGGCGCGAAGATCGAGAAGCGGGCGGACGGCCAGTACCTGGAGGCCCCGCAGCGGCTGCGCGGCACCAAGATCCGGCTGCCCTACCCGTCCGTCGGCGCGACCGAGCAGGTGCTGCTCACGGCCGTGCTGGCCGAGGGCGTCACGGAGCTGTCCAACGCGGCGGTCGAACCGGAGATCGAGGACCTGATCTGCGTCCTGCAGAAAATGGGCGCGATAATCGCGATGGACACCGACCGCACGATCCGCGTCACCGGCGTGGACGAGCTGGGCGGCTACACCCACCGCGCCCTGTCGGACCGCCTGGAGGCCGCGTCCTGGGCGTCGGCGGCGCTGGCGACCGAGGGCGACGTCTACGTCCGCGGCGCCCAGCAGCGGTCGATGATGACGTTCCTCAACACCTTCCGGAAGGTGGGCGGCGCCTTCGAGATCGAGGACGAGGGCATCCGCTTCTGGCACCCGGGCGGCAGGCTCAAGTCCATCGCCCTGGAGACGGACGTGCACCCCGGCTTCCAGACGGACTGGCAGCAGCCCCTGGTGGTCGCGCTGACGCAGGCGACGGGCCTGTCCATCGTCCACGAGACGGTCTACGAGTCCCGGCTGGGCTTCACCTCCGCGCTCAACCAGATGGGTGCCCACATCCAGCTCTACCGCGAGTGCCTGGGCGGCTCCGACTGCCGCTTCGGCCAGCGCAACTTCCTCCACTCGGCGGTCGTCTCCGGACCGACCAAGCTGGAGGGCGCCGACCTGGTCATCCCCGACCTCCGCGGCGGCTTCTCGTACCTGATCGCCGCCCTCGCGGCCCAGGGCACCTCCCGGGTCCACGGCATCGACCTGATCAACCGCGGCTACGAGAACTTCATGGAGAAGCTCGTGGAGCTGGGCGCGAAGGTGGAGCTGCCGGGCAAGGCACTCGGCTAGACAGCGCGAGCCATGCCGATGGGGCGGTCACCCGGAGTCCGGGTGACCGCCCCATCGGCGTTGTGCTGTGCGCCCCGAAGGGGCGCGGGGAACTGCGCGACCAGCCACGACCGGCCCGCGGTCGTACGACGGCCCGCAGTCACCCGGCACTCCGGGCGGAGCGCTTACTTGCCCTTGGCGGCTTCCTTGAGCTTGCTGCCCGCGGAGACCTTGACGCTGTAGCCGGCCGGGATCTGGATCGGCTCGCCGGTCTGCGGGTTGCGGGCGGTGCGAGCGGCACGGTGGGTGCGCTCGAAGGTCAGGAAGCCGGGGATCGTGACCTTCTCGTCGCCCTTGGAGACGATGTCGCCGACGACGTCGGCGAACGCGGCCAGCACGGCGTCGGCGTCCTTGCGGGTCACCTCGGCGCGGTCGGCCAGCGCGGCCACCAGCTCACTGCGGTTCATGTTGTTACTCCCGTGTTCTTCTTGCCGTTGAGGCGTGCCACGCGGCGGAGCCGCATGTTGGGCACAGCGATGCCGATGCTGCCAGGGGCCTCTGACACTCCCCGGACCCGGGTCGGTCGTCGGACCCTCGCGCCCAGGGAGGCATCCTGCCTCCACCTGCGGCGGTAAAGCCAATCCGGCACCCCCAGGAGTCGTGAGAACACCCTTGGGAGTCACACGATGAGAGGGCCTGAGCCTTGCGCCACACTAGAGGGCCGTCCGAGGCGTGCCGCCGCGCGACGCGCCGGTGGAGCCGCCCGTGGTGGTGATCCTCACCACCACGCCACAGGCCGTCTGCCCCCGCCCGGGGAACCTACGCCACCCCTTGGGCGGACTTCGCCGCCTCGCGCACGGCGCCCGCGACGGCACCGGCGACCTTGTCGTTGAAGACGCTCGGAATGATGTAGTTCGGGTTGATCTCGTCCTCGGTGACGACGTCCGCCAGGGCGTGCGCGGCGGCCAGCATCATCTCGGTGTTGACCGTGCGCGACTGGGCGTCCAGCAGACCGCGGAACACGCCCGGGAAGACCAGCACGTTGTTGATCTGGTTCGGGAAGTCCGAGCGCCCGGTGGCGACGACCGCCGCGGTCTGACGGGCGACGGCCGGGTCCACCTCGGGGTCCGGGTTCGCGAGCGCGAAGACGATCGCGCCGTCCGCCATGGCGGCCACGTCGTCGCCGTCCAGGACGTTGGGGGCCGACACGCCGATGAAGACGTCCGCGCCGTGCACGGCCTCCTTGAGGGTGCCGGTGAGACCCTCGGGGTTGGTGTTGTCGGCGATCCACCGCAGCGCCGACTCGGGCGCGGCGTCGACCAGGTCGGCGCGTCCGGCGTGCACGACGCCGTGGATGTCGGCGACGACGGCGTTCTTCACCCCGGCCGCGAGCAGCAGCTTGAGGATGGCCGTACCGGCGGCGCCGGCGCCGGACATGACGACCCGTACGTTCTCGATGCCCTTGTTCACCACACGCAGGGCGTTGGTCAGGGCGGCGAGGACGACGATGGCGGTGCCGTGCTGGTCGTCGTGGAAGACGGGGATGTCCAGGGCCTCGCGCAGCCGGGCCTCGATCTCGAAGCAGCGGGGCGCGGAGATGTCCTCCAGGTTGATGCCCGCGAAGCCCGGGGCAATGGCCTTGACGATCTCGACGATCGCGTCGGTGTCCTGGGTGTCCAGGCAGAGCGGCCAGGCGTCGATGCCGGCGAACCGCTTGAACAGCGCCGCCTTGCCCTCCATCACCGGCAGCGCGGCCTTCGGCCCGATGTTGCCCAGGCCCAGCACGGCGGAGCCGTCCGTCACGACCGCAACGGAGTTGCGCTTGATGGTCAGGCGGCGGGCGTCCTCGGGGTTCTCGGCGATCGCCATGCAGACGCGGGCCACGCCCGGCGTGTAGACCATGGAGAGGTCGTCACGGTTGCGGATGGGGTGCTTCGACGCCATCTCGATCTTGCCGCCGAGGTGCATCAGGAAGGTACGGTCCGAGACCTTGCCCAGGCTGACGCCGTCGATGCCCCGCAGCTGCTCCACGATCTCGTCGGCGTGCGAGGTCGAGCCCGCGGCGATGGTGACGTCGATGCGGAGCTTGTCGTGGCCGGAGGCCGTGACGTCGAGGCCGGTGACGGATCCGCCGGCGGACTCCACCGCGGTGGTGAGCTGCGAGACGGCGGTTCCGCCCGCGGGCACCTCCAGCCGGACCGTCATCGAGTAGGAGACGCTGGGCGCCGTTGCCATGGCCGACTTCCTCTGCTTTCACCGTGTAACTGGGTTGTGCCGTCCGATCGTCGCACCTACCACCGAGTACGCGGTAGCCGCCCCGGATTGCGAACTTTGTGTTCGCGACCCTCTTTCGGAAAACAACTTCCACCATACGAGAAGTTGCGCGTCGAGGAAAGAGGCCACCGCAACACGCCGAGCGGCCCGCCAAGGAACCCGCGGGACGGGAATTGCCTTGCGGGGATCGTTTGTTACCTTGGACGTGGCACCGGCTCGATCCAAGCCCCCGGGCCCAACCATCGTCGCTACGAGCGACCACTTGCCGCGAGGCGAGCATGGCGGGTCGGTGCCACCTGAGCGAAGAGACGAGAGGCCCGCGCCAGTCAACGGCGCGGGCCTCTCGTACGTCCGCCTCAGTCGCGCAGCAGGTCCGGCACCCCTCGGGCGTCGGGCTCGTCCCGCTCGCAGGAGACCACCGTGAGCTGCTGGGTGGCCCGGGTCAGGGCGACGTACAGGACCCGCAGCCCGGCGGGGGACTCGTCGGCGATCTCGGCCGGGGAGACGACGACCGTGGCGTCGTACTCGAGCCCCTTCGCCTCCAGGCTGCCGAGCGCCACCACCCGGTCGCCGAGCCCGGCCAGCCGGCGCCTGGCCTCCTCGCGCCGGTTCATGGCGACCACGACGCCGACGGTGCCGTCCACGAGGCCGAGCAGCCGGGCCGCCTCCGCGCGGACGGTGTCGAAGAGGGAGTCCTCCGCGACGACGAAGCGCGGCTCCACGCCGGTCGAACGCACGGCCGACGGCGAGGTGGCGCCCGGCATGGCGAGGGCGAGCACCTTGGCCGCCAGTTCGGCGATCTCCGCCGGGTTGCGGTAGTTCACCGTCAGCTCGAAGCGGCGACGCGGCCGTGAGCCCAGCGCCTCGTCGCGGGCCTGGGCCGCCTCGTCGGGGTCGGACCAGGAGGACTGGGCCGGATCGCCCACGACGGTCCAGGTGGCGTGCCGGCCGCGGCGGCCCACCATCCGCCACTGCATCGGGGTGAGGTCCTGCGCCTCGTCCACGATGACGTGCGCGTACTCGGTGCGTTCCTGCGCCAGCCGCTCGGCGCGCTCCCACTGGGTCTCCTCGCGCTGCGGCATCAGCTCGTCCAGGCCGGTCAGCTGGTCCAGCGGGTCCGCCTCGCGCCGCTTGCGGGGGCGGGCCGGGGTGCCGACGATCGCCTGGAGTTCGTCGAGCAGGGCGACGTCGTGCACGGAGCGGCCCTCGCGCCGCAGCGATCGGGCCACCTTGCGGACCTCGCCCGGGTTCAGGACGCGCCGGGCCCAGCGGCCGAGGCGCCGCTCGTCCGCCATCGCCGCCAGGACGGCGCCCGGGGTCAGCTCCGGCCACCAGGCGTCCAGGAACTCGGTGAAGGAGTCCTCGGAGCTGACGTCCTCGTCGAAGGAGGAACGCAGCTCGGCGGCCAGCTCCGGGTCGCTGTGCCGGGTCCCGGCACCGGACTTCTCCCACAGGGCGTCCAGGAGCAGCCGGCGGGCGCGGGGGCGCAGCAGGTTGACCGGGGCGGTGCCGCCGAGGACGGTGCGGCGGACGGAGGCCAGTTCCTCGGCCTCCAGTTCGAGTCGGCGGTTGAACGCGACGACCCTCAGCAGGGTCGGCGAGTCGGCCGGCTCCAGCGCGCCGCGCGCGGCGTTGCGCAGCACCCGGAGCATCCGCGAGGACCCCTTGACGCGGGCGGTGGCCGGGGAGTCGTACAGCGTGGCCTCGCCGGCCGCCGCGTCGTCGGCCAGGGAGCCGATCGCCCGGATGGCGACCTGGCCCTCCTCGCCGAGGGAGGGCAGCACGCCCTCGGTGTACGCCACCAGGAGCGGGGTCGGCGAGACGATCAGGATGCCGCCCGCGTACCGGCGCCGGTCCTGGTAGAGCAGGTACGCCGCGCGGTGCAGGGCGACGGCGGTCTTGCCGGTGCCGGGGCCGCCCTCGACGTAGGTCACGGAGGCGGCGGGGGCGCGGATCACGCGGTCCTGCTCGGCCTGGATGGAGGCCACGATGTCCCGCATGGTGTGCGTGCGGGCCTGGCCGAGCGCGGCCATCAGGGCGCCGTCGCCCACCACGGCCAGTTCCTCGCCGGCCAGCCGGGCCGTGACCTCGGGCCGCATGAGGTCGTCCTCGACGCCGAGGACGCGCCGCCCCTTGGAACGGATCACCCGGCGGCGCACGACCCGGCCCGGATCGACCGGCGTGGACCGGTAGAAGGGGGCCGCGGCGGGCGCCCGCCAGTCGATGACCAGCGGCGCGTACTCCGCGTCCAGGACGCCGATGCGGCCGATGTGCAGGGTCTCGGCGATGTCGGCGGTGTTGTCGGGTCCGAGGGCGCCCTCGGCGGGCTCGACCGCCGTGTACGCGCCGTCCGGGCCCTTCTTGCCGTCCTTGCCGAGGAGCAGGTCGATGCGGCCGAACAGGAAGTCCTCGAACTCGTTGTTCAGGCGGTTGAGGTGGATGCCGGCCCGGAAGACCTGCGCGTCGCGCTCGGCCAGCGCGCCGGGCGTGCCGACGTGACCGCGCTGGGCGGCGTCGTGCATGAGGAACTCGGCCTCGTGGATCTTCTCCTCCAGGCGGCGGTACACCCGGTCGAGGTGTGCCTGTTCCACGCTGATCTCTCGGTCCCGTACGGAGTCCTCCCGTACGGGGTCGTGCACCGAGCCGACCGCTGAATCCTGTTGAGCCTGTGCGGCCACCGGGCCCCCTTCTGACGTGCTGGGCAGCCGTCAAAGGTACGCGAAGGGGGGCCCGGAAGCCACGGCACGCCTGGGAACCCGGCTACGCGTCCACCTCGACCAGCCGTTCGCCGTCGAAGGTCATGACCTCGAAGTGGTCGATCTGGTTGGGGTCGAAGGCGGCGCCGCCGTGCACGTAGAGCGGCTTCTTGGCCTTCTCCGTGGTGGCGTCCGGGATGCCGTAGCCCCAGTCGGGCACCGTCCAGGAGCTGAGCGTCTCGCGCTCGCCGTTCTTGCCGACGGCGATCAGGGAGCACTTCTCGGGCCCCTTGACGTTCTTCAGCTCCAGGACCGCCTCGGTGCCCCAGGCCTTCTTCTCCAGGGCCACGGTGGCGCTGACCTCGGTGGCCGGGTCGGTGGCGGTGACCCGGTCGGGCATCGCGGCGAAGGCGGACTCGGCGGGGCTGCCGGTCTGCTCCTGCGAGGCCTCGGTCTTGCGCCCGCCGTCGTCGTCGCCACCGCCGCCGCCCGTGGTCGCCACGGCGGCGAACGGGCCGCCGATGATCAGCGCGGCGGCGGTGCCCACCAGGTAGAAGTTGCGCCGGCGCTTGCTCGCGCGGCGCTCGGCGACCTCGTCGACGAGCTTCTCGGACAGCCGTGGGCTCGGCCGGGCGGTGAGCGACTCGGCGATGGCCGGCGTACCGGCGCCGGGCAGGTCCGCGAGCGCGGCCATCATCGGTTCCATCCCGGCCAGCTCGTCGAGTTGCTGGGCGCACCACTCGCAGGTGGCGAGATGTGCCTCGAAAGCGGTTGCCTCCGCGTCGTCGAGGATCCCGAGGGCATAGGCGCCGACGGTCTCGTGTTCGTTCGGCGCCGGTGATCCCTCCATGGGGACAGAATTACCCGTATCCCCCGGACCGAATCCCTGAACTCCCCCGTACCCGCTCATCACGCCGTCACCCCCCGCTCCTCCAGTGCCAGCTTCATCGAACGCAGGGCGTAGAACACCCGGGAGCGAACGGTGCCGCTGGGTATGCCCAGTGTCTGCGCCGCCTCATTGACGGTACGCCCCTTGAAGTACGTCTCGACGAGGACCTCACGGTGAGCCGGGGTCAGGTCGTCGAGCGCGTCCGACAGCGTCATCAGCCACAGCGCCTTGTCGATCTCGTCCTCCGCGGGGATGACCTCCAGCGGCGACGGATCGACCTCCTGCGGCCGGGCCTGCCGGCTGCGGTGGCCGTCGATGACGATGCGCCGGGCGACCGTCACCAGCCAGGGGCGTACCGATCCGGTCGCACGGTTGAGCTGACCGGCGTTCTTCCAGGCACGGATGAGCGTCTCCTGGACGACGTCCTCGGCGCGCTGCCGGTCCCCCGCGACCAGCCGCAGCACATAGGCCAGCAAGGGGCCGGCGTGCTCGCGGTAGAGCGCGCGCATCAGCTCCTCGTCGGGTTCCGAGGACGACTGGGACATGCGATGTCGGGCCCTCGCACCACGTTCATTGGCCACGACGGAATCCTTGCGCACGCCCACCTCCGATGTCCGGGGGTTCCCCCAGTCGGTCGCTCGCCCATTCGGTACGGACGCGAAGTGCGGGGTGTTCAAAGTGAGATGACAGTTTTCTCGGGACGGTGTCACGAACGGGGCGTGGCGGAACTTATCGGGCGAGGGCGGCGCGGCGGCGGTGCCGGGCGACCCGCTCGCGGTTCCCGCAGACCTCGCTGGAGCACCAGCGCCTGCGGTGCCCGCGGGAGGTGTCCACGTAGAGGATCGGGCAGTTGTCGCCCTCGCACTGCCTGAGGCCGGCCCGCGCCACGGGGTCGGTGAGCAGTTCCACGGCGTCCCGGGCGAGGGCGCCGAGCAGCGCCGCGCACTGGGGCGGCCCGGTCAGCTCACGGGTCAGCGCGCCGTCCTCGCCGTGCACCGCGCGCGGGGCCGGGGGCGCGGCCAGGGCCAGGTCGTTGACGCGGGCCAGCGCGAGGTCGTAGCGGCGGGTGCGGGGGGTCGGCCGGGCGCGCACCAACCGGGCGGTCTCGCGGCGCAGTTCGCGAAAGCCGGTCAGCCAGGTGGCGTCGGCGTGGGCCAGCGGGGTGCCGGGCGGGACGAGCCCGGAGCCGGCGATCCAGGCGCGCAGTACCGCCACGGAGCCGAGGCGTTCGACGGGGTGGGTGGTGGCGATGAGGTCAAGGCAGATCCGCCCGGTGTCGAAGCGCAGCTCGTACGGGTCGGTGGCCGTACTCATTGCCATGTTCCTGTCACCGCCTGGAGGTGGCCCGCCGGGACACGGGCTGGGAAGGGGAGCAGGTGGACCGCTCCCTCTACAGTGCCTGCCCGCACTCGCGCCCGGAACCCCTCGTACCGGTGAGGCGTGGACGCGTACGCGCGCGCCCGCGCACGGGGGCGGCGTCCGGCACACCGCGCATGGCGTGCCCGCGGCCCTGGGTGTGGCCTGTGGCCCTCGTGTGGCCCGTGGCCTGGAAGTGGGCCGTGGCCCGCGGCCGAACGCCGGGGCCTCGTGGCCGGGCCTGTGGCCGAACGGTGGGGCTCGAGGCCGTGGCCGAACGGTGGGGCTCGAGGCCGTGGCCCGTATCCGTGCGGGGAGGTCCGCGGCCTGTGCCCCGTCACCCTGGCCGGACACCCGCACCCCGTGACCCGTCACCTGGCGCCTCGCACCCCGTGCGCCCTCACCGCGAGCGGACGCCCAAGCCCGATGGCCCCTCACCATCGCCGGACGCACGCGGCCCTTCCCGGGGGGCCTTTCCCGGGGGGGGCGGTCCCGGGGGGCCGTTCCCGGGGGCCCCTCCCGGGGGGGCCGGTCCCGGGGGCTGGTCCCGGGGGGGGCCGGTCCCGGGGGGGGCCGGTCCCGGGGGGGCCGGTCCCCGGGGGGGGCCGGTCCCGGGGGGGGCTGGTCCCGGGGGGGCCGGTCCCGGGGGCTGGTCCCGGGGGGGCCGGTCCCGGGGGCTGGTCCCGGGGGGGCCGGTCCCGGGGGCTGGTCCCGGGGGCCCGGGGGGGGCGCCGGTCCCGGGGGCTGGTCCCGGGGGGCCGGTCCCGGGGGCCCGGGGGGGCCGGTCGCCTGTGGCCCCGTGCCCGTGGCCCCGTGCTCGTGGCGTGCCCCGTCACCCGTCCTCTGTCGTGTACTTGGCGTCCGTCGCCGGGTCCAGGGCCAGGCGGTAGCCGCGCTTGACCACCGTCTGGATCAGCTTCGGAGCGCCGAGGGACGTGCGCAGGCGGGCCATCGCCGTCTCGACGGCGTGTTCGTCGCGGCCGGTGCCGGGCAGGGCGCGCAGGAGTTCCGCGCGGGACACCACCCAGCCCGGCCGCCGGGACAGCGCCCGCAGCAGGGACATGCCGGCCGGCGGTACGGTCCGCAGCTCCCCGTCGACGAGCACCGCGTGTCCCCGGATCTCCAGCCGGAACCCGGCCACCGGCAGGGCCCGGGACCGCCCCGGGAGTTCCTGGCACAGCAGCTGGACGAGCGGGCCGAGCCGGAAGCGTTCGGGCGCGACGGTGTCGACACCGTGCGCCTGGAGCGGCACCGCGGTGACCGGTCCGACGCAGGCGGGCAGCACGTCGTGGCCGAACGCGGCGAGCAGTTCGGGCAGCAGACCGCGCTCCTCGGCGCGGCCGAGGAGCGAGGACGCGGCGGGCGCGCTGGTGAACGTCACGGCGTCCACGCCCCGCGACACGGCGGCGTCCAGCAGCCGGTCCACGGGCCCGAGGTCCTCCGGCGGCAGCCACCGGTACACGGGCACGCCGACGACCTCGGCACCCCCCTCCCGCAGCGCCTCCACGAACCCCGGCAGCGGCTCGCCGTGCAGCTGTACGGCGATCCGGCGGCCGTCGACGCCCTCCTCCAGGAGCCGGTCGAGCACCTCGGCCATGGACTCCGACGACGGCGACCACCGCTCGGTCAGTCCCGCCGCCCGGACGGCGCCCTTGACCTTGGGCCCGCGCGCGAGGAGTTCGACCGCGCCCAGCCGCTCCAGCAGGGCGTCGCCGAGTCCCCAGCCGTCGGCTGCCTCGACCCAGCCCCGGAACCCGATGGCGGTGGTGGCGACGACGACGTCCGGTGCCTGGTCGATGAGCTGCTTGGTCGCGGCCATCAGCTCACTGTCGTCGGCCAGCGGCACGATCCGCAGCGCCGGTGCGTGCTGGACGGCGGCACCGCGCCGCTGGAGCAGGGCACCCAGTTCGTCGGCCCGGCGGGCGGCGGTCACACCCACGGTGAATCCGGCCAGGGGCCCGTGGTCAGGTCGCTGCTGTTCGTCGTCCATCGCTCGCCGCGCTCCGATCCTCACGCCCATCTGCGTACTCGCGTGCCGACCGAGCCTGTCAACGGTGCGTGACAGGCTCGGTTCCGCTTCATGTCACCAGTGTTACGTCACACCTCGGCGTAGCTGAGCTGGGCCTTCGTGTCCGCCGGGTCCGCCGGGCCGTCCGGCACCCGCGGCGCCGGACGGCGAAGGTATACCGCCCAGGTGACCGCGAAACACACCGCGTAGAAGGCGAGGAAGGCGACGAAGGCCCCGGTGCCCGAGCCGGAGGAGAGGAACGACTGCCGGAAGGCGAGGTTGATGGCGACGCCGCCGAGCGCGCCCACCGCGCCGATCAGTCCCATGGAGGCACCGGAGAGGCGCCGCCCGTGGGCCACCGCCGCCTCGCCCGTCAGCCCCTTGCCCAGCGCCTTGTTCTGGAAGATGCCGGGGATCATCTTGAACGTCGACCCGTTGCCGAGCCCGCTGAGCACGAACAGCACCACGAACACGGCCACGAACAGCCCGAGCGACTTCGCCATGCTGGCGGCGACCAGCACCGCGGTGGCGGCTGCCATCGCGACGAAGTTCCACAGGGTGATCCTGGCGCCCCCGTACCGGTCGGCGAGCCTGCCGCCCAGTGGCCGGATCAGGGAGCCGAGCAGCGGGCCGATGAAGGTCAGGTAGGCCGCCTGGAGCGGGGTCCGCCCGAACTGGGTCGTCAGCACCTGCCCGAAGGCGAAGCTGTACCCGATGAAGGAGCCGAACGTGCCGATGTACAGCACGGACATGATCCAGGTGTGCGCGTCCCGCGCGGCGTCCTTCGCGGCCCCGGTGTCGTTCTTCACGGAGGCGAGGTTGTCCATGAAGCAGGCGGCGAGGACCGCGGCCACCAGGATCAGCGGGATGTAGATGCCGAGCAGCACCCGCGGCCCGCCGCTCGCCCCGATGATCGCGAGCGCGGCCAGCTGGATGACCGGCACACCGATGTTCCCGCCCCCGGCGTTGAGACCGAGCGCCCACCCCTTCCTCCGCAGCGGGAAGAAGGCGTTGATGTTGGTCATGGAGGAGGCGAAGTTGCCGCCGCCGATGCCGGCCAGCATCCCGACCAGGAGGAAGGTGGAGAAGGACGTTCCCGGCTCCATGACGGTGAAGGCCGCGACGGTCGGCACCAGCAGGAGCCCGGCGGAGATGATCGTCCAGTTCCGCCCGCCGAAGACGGCGACGGCGAAGGTGTAGGGCACCCGTACGACGGCGCCGACGAGGGTCACCACGGACGTCAGCAGGAACTTGTCGGCGGGCGTCAGCCCGTACTCCGGCCCCATGAAGAGGACCAGCACGGACCAGAGCGTCCAGACGGAGAACCCGATGTGCTCGGAGAGCACGGAGAAGAACAGGTTCCGCCGGGCGGTCCGCTCCCCCGTCTCCTTCCAGAACGTCTCGTCCTCCGGATCCCAGTACTCGATCCAGCGGCCGCCTCGGTATGTCATGACGCCTCCACGGTGCTCCACAGCTCGATTGCCCCGACGGTAGGAAGGGCGCGTTTCGGGCCGGTGGGGCTGTGGATGACCGGAAGGGAACGTTGCTCTCACCCGGCACCGGTGCCGGATGAGAGGTCGCGCCGGTCAGCCCTGGGGGTGCTGGGGCTGCCAGTGGGGGTTCTGCTGGGGGTGGGGCTGCTGCGGGGGCGCGGGCTGCGGAGGGTACGGCTGCTGCTGCGGGTACGCCTGGGGCGGGTACGGCTGCTGCCCGCCCTGGGGCGGCGCGTAGGGCTGCTGGGGGTACGGCTGCTGGGGCTGGGCGTACGGGGCGGGGACCGGCTGCGCGTAACCGCCGGGGGCACCGTGACCGCCGGGGGCGCCGTAGCCGCCAGGGGTGCCGTAGCCGCCAGGGGTGCCGTAGCCACCCGGCGCGGCCTGGCCCGCCGGCGCCCCGCCGAACGGGTTCCCGTGGCCCGGGAACTGCCCGCCGGGCGGCAGGTACCGCACCCGCCCGGTCTCGTCGGCCGTCGGGACGAATCCGGCCGCCTGCAGCCGGGCCGCGAATTTCGCGTTGCGTTTGCGGGTGACGAGGAAGCCGACGCCCAGGATGGCGAGGAGGGCCAGCCAGATGACCGCGGCCGCGACGAAGGCGTCGGACGAAGCGCCCGAGCGGTAGGCGAGGACCACACAGCCGATGGTGACGCCGAGCGCGCCGTACCCCATCCGCTTCTCGGCGCTCTTGCCGGTGAGGTCGAAGTTGATCCGTGCCTTGAGGAGTTCGAAGGCGTCGGGCACGAGCGGCGGCACCGAGACCCCGTCGCCCGCGTTCGGGTACTGCGCCCAGTTCTGCGCGGCGCGGGCGCGGGCCTGCGGGCTCGGGTCGGGCACGAGCAGCATCCTGAGCGAGCTGTTGCTCCCGCCGCCCTGGCGGACGTCGGCGTACTCGTAGCCGAACTGCTGGGCGACGAAGGCGAGCTTGGCGAGCTTCTTCACGGACGCCATCGGGCTGGTCAGCTCGACCGGCTCGCCGCTCGCCATCAACCGCAGCATCTTCTGCGTCTGCCGCTTGCTCATCCCGCCTGTTCCCCCTGACCGGCTCACGCCACCGTGTTCACTCGCGCAACCGGTGCAGTCTCGCACGCCGGTACGACGGCCGTCAGCCCCGGTGTGCCGCCCGCGCCCTCGGCCGCCCGCGCGGGGCGCTCTTGGCGCCGTCCGGCCACAGCTGCGGCTTGCGCTTGGCGGCCACGTCCTCCATCCAGCCGAACCAGACGACGCAGCTCCCGATGAGCAGCCAGGCGAGGACCAGGACCGGCCAGGGGCTCTCCAGGAGCCAGGTGAAGTGCTCGTACATGACGTCGAAGCCCCACAGCCGGTCCCACACGGTGGCCGCGATCAGGATGCACACGTTGTGCCACAGGTAGATCGTCACCGCCCGGGAGTTGAGCAGGGTGACCACCCGGTCCCAGCGGCGCAGCCGGCGCGGCCACTCGGTCCACGACGGGCTGACGTGCAGGAGCAGCAGCACCGTGGCGAAGGACCAGACGGCCTGGGCGAAGGGGATGGAGTCCAGGTCGTAGCCGGACTTGAAGCCCTCCCCGAAGGCGTACCAGAGGCCGAGCGCACCGATCAGCGGGGCCACCGACGGCACGACGTAGCGCGGCAGCCGCTTCAGGACGCCTTCCTGGTGGGCCATGCCCAGGATCCAGCAGGCCCCGAAGGTGCTGAAGTCGGTGAGGGCGGAGGGGATCCGCTCGCCCGGCAGTTCGAGGTAGCCGAACTGGAAGGCGGCCGAGAGCGCGATCGGCGCCAGGATCGTCGGCCACGGCAGCGCACGCAGCGCGCGCAGCAGCAGCGGGGAGAGCAGGACGTACCAGAGGTAGGCACGGATGTACCAGAGCGGCCCGGCGAGGTCCGAGGCCCAGTTGTCTCCCAGGAGCCCGTGGATGCCGGACAGGCCCTCGGCGTACGGCGGGTCGCTCAGCGGCAGGATCCAGAAGGTGAGGTGGAGCCACCACCACCCCGGGTGCCCGTCGTCGTTCGGTCCCCAGCCCTGGAGCAGCATGCCGGTCACGCCCACCGCGCCGAGCAGCCACAGCGGCGGCAGCAGGCGGCGCATGCGGCCGCGGACGACCTGCACGGCGGGGCGCTTGAGGGAACGGGCCATCAGGTTGCCGGCCAGGGCGAACATCACGCCCATGGACGGGAACAGCACGGGCAGCCACGCCCAGCCCGTCAGGTGGTAGAGCACCACGCGGAAGAGCGCCACGGCCCGCAGCAGGTCGAAGTACCGGTCCCGGACGGGCGCCCGCCGGACCTGCTGCTGGGGCGGCACGGGCGGGGCGGTGGCGGTGTCCGCGCCGACGGGGGCGTACGGGGGTGGTGCGGTCACGTACGGGGCTTTCCGGGGCGTCGCGGTCGGGTCGGGGAAGGCAGGGGCGGGGTCGTAGGGCGGGGTGGTCATCCGACGGGCCTCCCGTCCAGGGCGCCCGCGCGCGGGGCGGGCACGCCGGGGGCCCCGCCGCCGGGCGGCGCGGACACGCCGCCGCTGCGGCGCAGCTTCTGCCAGCGCAGCCGGCCGCCGGTGAGGGCGGTGATCCAGGACTGGAGCAGCACCACGTACATGATCTGGCGGTAGAGGATCTGCTGGAGCGGCAGCGAGATGAGCGGGGTCAGCCGCTCCCGGTCCAGCCGGAAGGCGTAGGCCGCGCAGACCGCCTGGATGGCCAGGACGCCCAGCCAGGCGACGATCGTCTTCTGGGTCGGGCCGAAGACGATGCCGTAGAGCAGGAACACGTCGATGAGCGGGGCGAGCAGCGGGGCGAGCACCATGAAGAGGGAGACGAAGGGCAGGCCCACGCGGCCGAAGCGGCCCGAGGGGCCCTTCTCGATCACCGCGCGGCGGTGCTTCCAGATGGCCTGCATGGTGCCGTACGACCAGCGGTAGCGCTGGGACCACAGCTGGCTGACGGACTCCGGGGCCTCGGTCCAGGCGCGGGCGTCCTCGGCGTAGACGACCCGCCAGCCGGCCCGGTGCAGCGCCATGGTGACGTCGGTGTCCTCGGCGAGCGTGTCGTCGCTCATGCCGCCGATGGGCGCGAGCGCGGAGCGGCGGAAGGCGCCGACGGCCCCGGGGATGGTCGGCATGCAGCCGAGGATGTCGTACATCCGGCGGTCCAGGTTGAAGCCCATCACGTACTCGATGTGCTGCCAGGCGCCGATGAGGCTGTCCTTGTTGCCGACCTTCGCGTTGCCGGCGACGGCGCCCACCCTCGGGTCGCCGAAGGGCTGGACGAGTTCGCGGACGGTGGACGGTTCGAAGACGGTGTCGCCGTCCATCATCACGACGATGTCGTACCGGGCGTTGGCCAGGCCCCGGTTGAGGGCGGCGGGCTTGCCCGCGTTGTGCTGGCGTATCACCCGGACGCCCGGCAGGCCCAGGCCCTCCACGATACGGGCGGTGCCGTCGGTGGAGCCGTCGTCGATGACGATGATCTCGATCGGGTGGTCGCTCTCCATGAGGGAACGGACCGTGTTCTCGATGCACTTGGCCTCGTTGTACGCCGGGACCAGCACCGTCACCGGTCCGGTGACCGGCGGTCCCCAGCCGAAGCCCTTGCGGCGGACCCGGCGGGCGTGGACACCGGAGAGCAGCAGCATCAGCAGGAAGCGGCCGATGACCAGCGTGCCGACGATCGCCAGGCCCACCACCAGGACGTCGGTGAGCTTCTCGGATGCCTGGACGAGGAAGACCCACGCCCTGCCCTTCCACAGTTCGGCGCCGGTCACCGGGCTCATGGCGCTGGGCGCGTCCAGGGCCTCGGTGAGGTTGTCGAACTCGTAGCCCTTCGCCTTGAGGTCGGGCAGGAACCTGTTCAGGGCGCGGACGGTCTGGTGGCGGTCGCCGCCGGAGTCGTGCATCAGGACGATGGCGCCCTTGCCTCCGTGCGGGGTGGCCCGGCGGATGATCTCGTCGACGCCGGGCTTCTTCCAGTCCTCGCTGTCCGTGTTGTTGACGACGGTGATGTAGCCGCGGCTGCCTATGTACTCGGTGACCGGCCAGGACTTGTCGTCCATGGCGTCGGCGAAGGAGGAGTAGGGCGGGCGGAAGAGCGAGGTGCGGACGCCGGCCGCGCCGGTGATCGCCAGCTGGTTCTGCGACAGCTCCCAGTCGATGCGCTTCTTGGACTGCAGGGAGAGGTCGGGGTGGTTGAAGGTGTGCAGGCCGACCTCGTGGCCCTCGTCGACCATGCGCTGGACGAGTTCCGGGTAGCGGGAGGCCATGGTGCCGGTCACGAAGAAGACCGCGTGGGCGTCGTGCTTCTTGAGCACGTCCAGCACCCTCGGGGTCCAGGTCGGGTCCGGGCCGTCGTCGAAGGTGAGGACGAGCCGGTGGTCGGGCACGCTCAGGCTCTCGGTGCGGCCGCCCCGGACGTCGATGACCGGGCCGCCCTCCAGGATCTTCTTGGGCACGTGGGTGGTCGGCGCGGGGGCCTGGACGCGGTGGTCGGCGAGGATCTCGCTGTGCACGTAGCCGCGCAGCATGAGCATCGCCGCCAGGGCGACCAGGAGGAGCAGGGGAAGCAGCAGGCGCAGGGGCAGGCGGCGGACGCCCGCACGGGGACTGCGCGCCGCCCCGTGACGGCGGCGGGTGCGGGATGCCATCAGAGGGTGGTCTCCGGGGACAGGGTCGTGGACGTGGAGGTGCTGCCCGGACCGGCGGCGAGGGGCGCGTCGGCGGCCCCCGCGAGGGGGGTCGTGTCGCGGGAGCCGTTGGCGTCGGCGCCGCTCACGCCCGGGTCGGAGCCCGTGGTGGCACCGCCGGTGGGCGCGGTCGGGTCGACCGGGGTGTCGCCGTCGTCCGTCGACGCGGACGGGGCGGTGGTGACGGGCGGCGGGGCCTGGGTCGTCACGGTGGGATCCGGGTCCGTCGTTCCCCCGCCGCCCGGCTTCTTGTCGGTTCCGGTCTCCGTCACGCCGGAGTCGGCGGTCGCGCCGGGCCCCGGCGCCGTGCCGGCGGTGCTGCCGGGCGCGGGGGCTCCGGCGCCCGGGGTGCCGGTCACGCCGGTGCCGTCGGTGGGGCCGGTCTGCGGGGCGCCGGTGCCGGTGGCGTCGGGCGGGCCGGACCGCGAGGGCAGCGGGGTGGTGTCGACCTGGCCGGCGGGCTTGCCCTCCTCCTGGCCCGGTACGGGCAGCCAGGGGGCGTTGGAGTTGCCGGACATCAGGGTGGAGACGATGACGACGGCGTAGATCGCGCAGGCGACGCCGACGAGTATGCCGAGGCGGCGGTAGAGGCGGCTGCGGCGGCCGGAGGAGTCGACGAAGACCGGCCCGTCGGAGGTCTCCCGGCCCGTTCCGCGGTGCCCGCCGTCGGCCCGGTGGAGCACACCGTCGCCGAGCAGGACGGCGTCGAGCTGGACCGTCACCTCGTGCGGGTCGTGGGTGTGCGGGGCGTCCGGGGCGGCGCCGTCCACGGGCTCTTCCTCGCCCGGGGTCTCCTGCCAGGGGTCGCGGAGGAGGGGGACGGGAGGGGGCGGGGTGGTCGGAGCGACCTGGGTGGCCGGGGCCATCGGGGCGTCCGGGGCCATCGGGGTGGCCGAGGGTATCGGGGTGGCCGGGGATATCGGGGCGGTGGGGGCGACCGGGGTCGCCGGAGCCGCCGGGGTCGCCGGGGTCGCCGGGGCGGCCGCGTCGGTGTTGCCCCAGGTTATGCGCGGCTGCCGGCCGAAGGCGTCGGGGCCCTGGTACTCCCGGCCTATTCGGGAGCCGGGTATCTCCGGCCCGCCGTTGCCGGCACTCCCCTGGCGGCGCGCGCCGTCACCCGGACCGCTTCCGAACCATCCCGGACCGGACCCGCCGGACGCCGGCGCGGTCATCGGAGACCCTCCCGCGGGTGGGAAGGAGCGGGTCGGCGGAAGCACCTCGGTGGCGTCAGCATCGGGTCTTGCCTCCGAGAGATCACGACCCCCGGACTCGGCCTCGGGCCACTCCGGTTGGGCGTCTTTTTGCCAATTCTTCACGCGTGCGCACTTCCCCCCACGGGACACTTCCGGGTGCGCATACGACTCCGAGCACTCGTCGGTAGAACCGGCCCCCACCAGGTTCGAGCGCCCCCTGTATCACACCGTGCTCAGGCAGAGAATGTAGCGCACGCGGAGGATCCGTGGTGGCCGCGTGTCAATTGTGGGCGGACATCACAGTGCTGTCGGCGGCCGGAATCCATCCCCCGGCGGGGGCCCGGAGCCAGTCGTTTTCGGCCGCGACCTGCGCCGCCGCCCGGCGCAACGCGTCCAGCGCGGGGTGCACGAGTCCTTTTCGCCAGACCAGTGAGACCGGCGACAGCGGCACGGGATCGACCAGCGGGCGCACGACGGTCGACGCCATGGCCGGAAAGCCCACCACCGCCAGGATCGGATGCCGCGTCCTGTCCATGATCCGCTGGAACTCCTCCTCCCCCATCGCCAGCGGAAGGGGTGGCGCCACGTCGATGCCGCGTCCCTCGAACAGACGGTGCGCGAGGTCGGTCCACTCCGGCGTGCGCGGGTTGCCGGCCCCGGCGTACACCCGCTCCCCGGCGAGCGCGGAGAGCGGCACCTCGTCCAGCCCGGCCAGCGGATGGTCCTCCGGCAGGACGACCGCCATCGGCTCGTGGCGCACGGGCTGGTGGCCGAGTCCGGCCCGCAGCGCCGGGGGCAGGCCCGCGAACCGGCCGAAGGCGGCGTCGATCCGGCCCGCGATCACTTCGGCGGCGGCGTACGTCAGTCCGCTCTCGTAGCGCGCCATCAGCTCCTGGCCGGGGGCGAGTTCGCGCGCCCGTTCCAGGACGAGGCGGCCGGTGACCAGCCCCGGGGAGTTGAGGTCGACCAGCAGCGGGCGGGCCTGTCCGACGGCGGCCAGGAGTTCGTCCTGCGCCTGGAGGACGCGCCGGGCGTACGGCAGCAGCCGCTCGCCGTCGGCGGTCAGCGTCACCTGCCGGGTGGTCCGGACGAACAGCTCGGCGCCCAACTCCCGCTCCAGGCGCCGTACGTCCCGGCTGAGGGCCTGCTGGGCGACGTAGAGCCGGGCGGCGGCGCGGGTGAAGTGGAGGTCCTCGGCGACGGTGACGAAGGCGCGCAGCAGGCGGGGATCGAGGTGGGCGGGTGCGGGCATCCGGTGAACTTACAACAGGGGTGCGTGAATGGCGACGGAGTAGGTGTTGGACCCCTTGATCGCCGCCGGGCCACGGTAGGTGCATGCCGCAACCCACCTTCGAACGCCCTTCCCCGCAGGCCCCTCCCGTCGCCTTCCCCGCCGTCACCGCCGACGCCCTGGTCGTCGCCGACTTCCGCCCGCGCGGCCGGCGCCGGCCGCCCGGCCCGTACCGGCGGCTTCTCGCCACACCCGGCGCCCGCGCGTTCACGATCGGGAACCTCATGGCGCGGCTGCCCATGGGCATGTTCAGCGTGAGCGCCGTCGTGATGATCGCCGGCACCCGCGGTTCGTACGCCCTGGCGGGCGCCGTCACCGCGACGGGACTGGCGGCCACCGCCCTGGTCGCCCCGTGGACCGCGCGGCTCGTGGACCGGCACGGGCAGGCGCGGGTCGCCGTGCCCGCCACCCTGATCGCCGCGCTGGGCTCGCTCGCCCTGCTGCTGTGCGTGCGCCACGGCGCGCCCGCCTGGACCCTGTTCGCCTCCTACGCCGCCACCGCGACGACCCCCAACACCGGCGGCATGGCCCGCGCCCGCTGGAACCACCTGCTGAAGGGCGACGCCGACGGGCTGCACACCGCGAACTCCTTCGAGCAGGCGGCGGACGAGCTGTGCTTCATGCTCGGGCCCATCCTCGCGGCCTTCCTGTGCACGGCGTTGTTCCCGCAGGCGGGCACGCTCGTCGGGGTGGTGCTGCTGGTGAGCGGCATGCTGCTGTTCACCGCCCAGCGTTCGACCGAGCCCCCGGCGGCCGGGCCGCGCCCCACCGCCAAGGCCCCCCTCCGCGCCCCGGGCATCCCGCCGCTGCTGGTCGTGTGCCTCGCGATGGGCGGGGTGTTCGGGGCCATGGAGGTCGTCACCATCGCGTTCGCGGACGCACAGGGCCATCGCGCGGCGGCCGGCGTGGTCCTCGGACTCCAGGCGGCCGGTTCCTGCGCGGCCGGCCTGCTGTACGGCGCGATGAAACCGGCCGGACCCGCCGGACACCGGCTGCCGTGGTGCGTCGCGGCGATGACGGCCCTGCTGACGCTGCCGCTGCTCGCGGCCTCGCTCACCGGCTCCCTGCCGCTGCTGGCGCTCACCCTGCTGATCGCCGGGATGGCCACCGCCCCGACCATGGTCACCACCATGACGCTGGTCCAGCAGCGCACCCCCGAGGGCCGCCTGAACGAGGGCATGACCCTCGCGGTGACGGGCCTGCTCGGCGGCATCGCCTGCGGCAGCGCGGCGGGCGGCTGGACGGTCGAGCACACGTCGGCCGCGGCGGCCTACGGCATCCCGGTGACGGCGGCCGCGGCGGCCCTGATGCTCACCCTGCTGCCGCCCCGGCGGGCGGCGTCCTGAAGGGGGAAGACGACGAGGGGGCAGGCGCTCGCCGTGCTCGCGAGTACCTGCCCCCTCGGGGACGTGGAGATGGCGGGAATCGAACCCGCGTCCAACGGTGCGGAACCAGGGCTTCTCCGTGTGCAGTCCGCTTCGATTTTCTCAGCCCCGGAGATCACGCGGACAAGTCTCCGACGGGCTCAGTCACTGTTTGGTTTCCCTCTTCACCCCGTGACCGGGATCAAGGTTTAGTCCCCTAGCTGATGCCAGGATCCGGGTCGGGAACAGCCCCGGGCTGACACTCCCGTAGTAGGAGGCTCGCTCTGCTACCTGAGATCAGGCAGCGAGGGCGAAGGCCTGCTGGGAGGAATCGCGCTTGGTGTTGGCGATTATTTTTTTCGGCCTGTGGTTTACGAGATCATGGCCGCTTCCTCGACACGCTTCCCCTGCTTCGACAGCCGCTGTCGAAACCGATCATCCCCATGTTGATTTTTCAAGCCCTCCGAAGAGGGAGGTGCACCCGCTCCGAGGTGCGGATGCCATCGTACGTGACCAACGCACCGGGGTGCCAGCCTATTCCCGGCGGTCAGGCCCGCTGCTTGCGCCGGAGCGCGGAGATCGTCCGCTCCGCCTCGCGGCGGTCCTGCTTCTCGCGGAGCGTCTGGCGCTTGTCGTACTCCTTCTTGCCGCGCGCCAGCGCGATCTCGACCTTGGCCCGGCCGTCCTTGAAGTAGAGGGCCAGCGGCACGATGGTGTGACCGGTCTCCTGGGACTTCGACTCCAGCTTGTCGATCTCCACGCGGTGCAGCAGCAGCTTCCGCTTGCGGCGGGCGCTGTGGTTGGTCCAGGTCCCCTGGCTGTACTCCGGCACGTGCACGTTGTGCAGCCACGCCTCGTGCCCGTCCAGCTGCACGAAGCCGTCGGCCAGCGAGGCCCGTCCCTGGCGCAGCGACTTCACCTCGGTCCCGGACAGGACGAGTCCCGCCTCGTAGGTGTCGAGGATCTGGTAGTCGTGCCGCGCCTTCTTGTTCTGCGCGATCAGCTTGCGCCCTTTTTCCTTAGCCATAGTGCAACCATTTTGGCACTACCGAGGGGGCTCACGGAAAGCCGATTACGCGGTCGGCCCCAGTCCGCTCAGTACCGTCCGCGCCCGTTCCAGCGCGGCGGGCTCCGCCGGGTCGACCTCCAGGTCGGGTGTGATGCCCGTGCCGTCGACGCCGCGGCCGGACGGGGTGCGGTAGTGCCCGACGGTCAGCTCGGCCACCGAGCCGCCGGGCAGCCGGCTCGGCATCTGCACCGAGCCCTTGCCGAAGGTGCGGGAGCCCAGGACGACCGCCCGGCCGCGGTCCTGGAGGGCTCCGGTGAGGAGTTCGGCCGCGCTCATCGTGCCGCCGTCGACGAGCGCGACCAGAGGTCTGGTGGTCTCGCCGCCGGGCTCGGCGTGCAGGGCCCGCTGCTCGCCATCGACGTCGTACGTGGCGACCAGGCCGCCGTCGAGGAAGGCGGAGGCGGCGACGACCGCCTCGGAGACCAGACCGCCCGAGTTGCCGCGCAGGTCGAGGACGACTCCCGCGCCGGAGGGCAGCCGCCGCACGGCGTCGCGCACCTTCGCGCCGACGCCCTTGCTGAAGGAGCTGACCTCGACCACCGTGTCGCCGGTGGCGAGGGTGCGCACCGTCACGGGCTGCGTGGAGAGCCTGGCCCGGCGCACGGTCTCGCTCCACGCGCGTGTGCCGCGCTCCAGACCGAGCCGGACGGCGGTGCCGGCGGGCTCGGTCTCGGCGTCGCCGCGCAGTATGGCGACGACCTCGGTGACGGGCCGCCCGTCGACCCGTTCGCCGTCGACGCTGCGCAGCCGGTCGCCCTCGCGGATCCCGGCGTCGGCGGCGGGCGAGCCGGAGCGCACCCCCGTCACCTCGATGCGGCCGTCGCGCTCGCGGCGCGCGGAGAGCCCGACGCCGGTGTACCGGCCGTCCAGGGCGTCCTCCAACTCCTCGTACTCGCCGTGGGAGTAGACGGCGCCCCAGCGGTCCCCGCTGCGGCTGACCGCGCGTTCGGCGGCCTCCTCGGGGGACTTGCCGTCGGCCAGCGCCTCGGCGGCCGCCCTCGCCACCGCGTCGTGCCGCCCGGTGGGAGCGGCCGGGTGCGCCGTGTCCGACTCGGGCTTCCGGTCGCTTCCGGAGAACGAGCCGGTGACCCCGCCCGCGACGAGCACACTCGCGAACACCAAGGTCAGGGCGGCCCCGTGGCGTACGCGGCGGGGCTGACAGAACAGGTCACGACCTGACATGCCGGTGAGTCTAGGACAACGCGCGAGGGCCGAACGGTCGCTTGACCGTTCGGCCCTTTTGGTATGTGTCACACCTTCAGGTACTTGCGCAACGCGAAGAACGCGGCCAACGCGGGCATCAGCAGGCTGGTGGCCAGGATGAGCGGCAGCTTCGTCAACACGGCGTCCCAGCCGATGAAGTTGATCAGGTTCAGCTTCTCCGACAGGGCGAGTCCGTGGTCGATGATGAAGTACCGGGCGACCACCAGGAAGCCGCAGGCGACACCACCGCCGATGAGCCCGGCGACCGCCGCCTCCATGATGAACGGCGCCTGGATGTAGAACCCGGAGGCGCCGACGAGGCGCATGATGCCGGTCTCCCGCCGCCGGCTGAACGCCGAGACGCGCACCGTGTTGACGATCAGCATGAGGGCGACGACCAGCATGAGCGCCATCACCGCGCGGGCGGCCCAGTTCATGCCGTTGAGGAGGCCGAAGAGGTTGTCCAGGATGCCCTTCTGGTCCTGCACGGACTGCACGCCCTCCCGGCCGTCGAAGGCGGTGGCGATGACCTGGTACTTCTCCGGGTCCTTCAGCTTGATCCGGTACGACTCCTGCATCTGGTCCGGCGTGAGGGAGCTGGCCAGCGGCGAGTCGCCGAACTGCTCCTTGTAGTGCTTGTACGCCTCGTCCTGCGACTCGTACGTGACCTTGTCGACGACGGTCATCTCGTCGAGGTCGGACATGATCTGCTTCTTCTGGTCCGCGGTCACCGCGCCCTTGGCGCAGTTGGGGTCGGACTCGGCGTCGCTCTTGTTGCAGAGGAAGACCGAGACGTTGACCTTGTCGTACCAGTAGCCCTTCATGGTGTTGACCTGGTCGCTCATCAGCAGCGAACCGCCGAACAGGGCCAGGGACAGGGCGACGGAGACGATGACCGCGAAGGTCATCGTCAGGTTGCGGCGAAGACCGACACCGATCTCCGAGAGCACGAACTGGGCGCGCATGGCGTCTCGTTAAGCCTTTCGTTCCTCGTCGTCAGTGCTGGTAGCCGTAGACGCCGCGTGCCTGGTCGCGGACGAGGCGGCCCTTCTCCAGCTCGATGACGCGCTTGCGCATCTGGTCCACGATGTTCTGGTCGTGGGTGGCCATGATCACGGTGGTGCCCGTCCGGTTGATGCGGTCGAGCAGCTTCATGATGCCCACGGACGTCTGCGGGTCGAGGTTGCCGGTGGGCTCGTCCGCGATCAGCAGCTTGGGCCGGTTGACGAACGCCCGCGCGATCGCGACGCGCTGCTGCTCACCGCCGGACAGCTCGCCGGGCCTGCGGTCCTCCTTGCCGCCGAGACCGACCAGGTCGAGCACCTGGGGCACCGACTTGCGGATCTCACCGCGGGACTTGCCGATGACCTCCTGGGCGAAGGCGACGTTCTCGCCGACCGTCTTGTTCGGCAGCAGGCGGAAGTCCTGGAACACCGTCCCCAGCTGGCGCCGCATCTGCGGCACCTTCCAGTTGGACAGGCGGGCGAGGTCCTTGCCCAGGACGTGCACCTGGCCGTGGCTGCACCGCTCCTCGCGGAGGATCAGCCGCAGGAAGGTGGACTTTCCGGAGCCGGAGGATCCCACGAGGAAGACGAACTCGCCCTTCTCGACCTCCAGGGAGACGTCCCTGAGGGCTGGGTGGCTCTGTTTGGGGTAGACCTTGGAGACGTTGTCGAATCGGATCACGGATGCACCACGGGTCGCCGGGGGTAGATGTGCGTGACCATACGCGAACCGGGGAGCGGACCGCAGTCACCGGTCTGGGTTGCGTATCAGTTGCACGTTTTGTCCCTGGCGGGAGGACGCGCGGGGTCCTCAGGAACCTGGCACAGTGGAAGGGGAACGTTCGTGTCGTTGCGGGCGTTGTTCTGACGGAGCCGGCGGCAAGGAGGGCGAGCGCATGACGTACGACCGGTTGGTGTGCGCGAACTGCGCGGCGCCCGTGAACGAGGGCCGGTGCCCGGTGTGCCGGGCGAACCGCGAGCGGATGCAGCAGGAGGGCCCCCTGGCGGGGCTGAACCCGATGACGCTGATCGCGCTCCTCGCGGTGCTGATCGCGGCGGTGGCCCTGCTGGCCCACCAGACCGTCTGACGGACGCGTGGGGCCCACAGGGCCTTCGGAGACATGGCAGAGGGGCCCGGAGCGCTGTGCGCTCCGGGCCCCCCCGCCCCCCGGGGGGGGGGGGGGGAGGACGGGCGCACGAAACCGCCCGGCCCCCCCCCCCCCCGCGAAAAAACGGGCCGCCCGGGGGATCCCCTAACC
>NZ_JBHYJX010000048.1:0-4536 GCF_042740985.1 Streptomyces sp. NPDC058985
CGGCGGAGGCGGCCGAGGAACCGGCGCCGGCGGCCTGCGCGGAGGCGGCCGCGGCGTAGTCGGCGGCCTTCGCGGCGGAACGGGCCTTCCCGGCCGCGTTCTTGGCGGCGATCGCCGCGTTCTTGGCCGCCTCTGTCTTCGAGGCGTCCTTGGAGGCGGCGATGGCGGCGTTGTAGGCGGCGGAGGCCGCGTTGCCCGCCGTCGCGGCGGCCTGGGAGGCCGCGGTGGCCGCCGAGGAGGCGCGCCGGGACGCGGTCACCGCCGCGTTGGAGGCGCTGATGGCGTTGCGTGCGGCGTTCGCGGCGCCCTTGGCCGCGCTCGCGGCCTTGCGCGCGGCCGCGGCGGACTTCCGCACGTCGTCCTTGGCCGCGGCGGCTTCCGCGGCGGCCTTCTCGGCCGCCTCCTTGGCCTTCTCGGCCGCGGTCTGGGCGCGCGCCGAAGCCTCCACGGCCTGGTCGGTCTCGGCCTGGGCGCGCTTGCCCTCGCGTTCGACCACCGCGACGAGTTCGGCGATGGTGGCCGCCTCCTGGTCCCGGGCCCGGGCGATGTGCTGCCCGGTGTCGAGGAACCACTGCACGTCGTTGGCCGTACCGCTCAGCGCGCGGTCCGCGTACTTGCGCACCTCGGGCCCGCCCTGGAAGAGCATGGACGACACCTGGACCCTGGCGTCCTCCAGCCGGGCGTCGTACTGCCCGTCGGTGAGGAAGGTCTCCAGCGCCGCCTGGGTACCGGCGTCCAGGGCCGCGGAGGCCTCGCGCCGGACGGCCTTGTCGCCGGTGGAGGAGACGATGGACGTCGCCACGCCCAGATCCTCCAGCAGGGCGGGCTTGTACCCCGTCTCGAGGAAGGCCGCGATGGCCGCGTCGCCGTGGTCGAGTGCGGCGACCGCCTCGCGGCGCAGGCCCTTGCCGGAGCGGGCGAGGTAGCGGGCGACGGCGACCCGGTTGTCCTCGACCGTCACCTTCGGAAGGGTCTCGGAGAGGAACGTCCGCACCTCCTCGTCGGTGCCGTACAGCACGTAGGCCGCGGCGGCCTTGGTCGCCTTGCCGCCCGTGGCCCACGCCTGGACGACCCTGGCCCGCTCGGTGTCCGGCAGCGTGAGCGGTTCGGCCGGCGCGTCGCCGGCCGCGGCGCTCGCGGGGCGGGTGAGGGTCAGCGGACCGGCGGCGGCAGCGGTGACGGCGGCCGCTGCGCCGAGGAGCCGTCTGCGACTCCAGAACGACGTCTGCATAGGGGTTTTCTCCTGGCGTTGGTTCGACGGGAATTGGGCCGGGATGAAGAGCCGGAGTGACCATACCAATGGGCGCCGAACGTAAAATGAGTTGCCTTTGAGTGAAATTGATGATCCGCCAGATCACCTGCTGCAGAGGCCGGTTACTTCTTCACATCTTCTCCACAGACCTTCGTACAACCTTTCCTTGAGGTGTCGAGAGTCACACGGGATCTTCAACTGACGTCCGTTTTGGCGCAGTTCATGACGTGGACAGTGATCGAAGATGGAGGTGGCATGGACGGGCTCAAGCGGAGATACAGAATAGAGAGTGCCTCTCTTCTGTATTTCTGCGAGGTCTGGGGGGCCCTCATTGAATGCGGAGCCTTCATGCCTTTCAGGGGAGCCGGATGACGGAAATCCGGCCGGAAGAATAGATTTGGACTGCGATGAAGGTACGCACCACCATTGCGCGTGTGCTCGGCGCCTCCGCCCTCGCCGGCGGTCTGGCCTGGGCCGTGCTGGCGTCCGGCGTCCAGCCGGCGGACGACGGCCCGGCTGTGTCCGTGGCGGACGAGGCTCCCGGCTACGCCGTCGAGGACTTCGCCTATCCGCAGGCCGACAAGATCCTCGAGGAGCAGGGCATCGTCCTCAAGCGAGGGGACGGCCACATCACGCTGGCCGACTGCTCCAGCGGCACCGACCTGCTCCAGGTCAGAGCCCGGCGCGAGTCCGAGCCGTTCTGCTTCAAGACCGTCGGCGACTCGGGCTGGCTGACCCTGGAGATCCCCGCCGTCTACGTCATGCGGGGCAACGACTACGCGACGCAGGTGGACATGACCGTCGGGGACGAGGAGAAGTCCTTCGACCTCGAGAAGAACACCTGGACCTCGGTGGGCGAGAGCGCCGACGAGCAGAACCGTGAGCACCTGCTCGTGGAGATCAGGACCTCCAAGTAGCGCCCAGCCGACACCCTTTGACGGATCTGCCACCAAGGAACCCCACCATGCGACACACCAGACCCGTGCGCCTCGCCGCACTGGCCGCGGCCCTGACCGCGGGGCCCCTCGTCCTGACCGCCGTGCCCGCGGCCGCCGTGACGGGGCCCGCCGCCCCCGCCTCCGACACCACGCACTCCTACGCCGCGCAGATCGTGGTCGGCGACCACGACCGCGGCTGCTCCGGCGTCCTGGTCGACACCGAGTGGCTGCTCACCGCGGCCAGTTGCTTCGCCGACAAGCCCGCCGAGAGCCTCGCCGTGCCCGCGGGCAAGCCGGCCAAGACCACCACCGCGACCATCGGCCGCGCCGAACTCACCGGCACCCAGGGCGCGGTCCGCCAGGTCGTGGAGCTGGTCCCGCGCACCGACCGCGACGTGGTGCTGGCCCGGCTCAACCGCCCGGTCACCAACGTCACCCCCCTCGCGCTGGCCACCACCGCCCCCACCGCGGGCGAGGAGCTGACGCTCGCCGGCTACGGCCGCTCCAAGACCGAGTGGGCGCCGCTGAACCTGCACACCGGGGTCTTCTCGGTGGACGCGGCCGCCGCCACCACCGCCACCGTGACCGGCAAGGACGGTGTCGCCGCGTGCATGGGCGACACCGGTGGCCCGCTGGTCCGCACGGTGAACGGCACCAAGCAGCTGGCCGCCCTCGGCAGCCGCTCCTACCAGGGCGGATGCTTCGGCATCGACGCCGCCGAGACCCGCACCGGCGGCGTCGTCACCCGCGTCGACGACCTCGGCTCCTGGGTGGCGTCCAAGGCCGGCGCCAACCGGATCACCGACTTCAACTGCGACGGCGTGGAGGACATCGCCGTCGCCGACCCCGAGGCGACCGTCGGCGGCGACGCCAAGGCGGGCCTGGTCCGCGTCGTGTACGGCGGCGGCAAGGGCACCGCCGAGCTGCACCAGGACCTCGACTGGGTCCCGGGCGGCTCCGAGGCCAACGACCTCTTCGGCCAGGCCGTCGACACCGTCGACTACAACGAGGACGGCTGCACCGACCTCGCCGTCGGCACCCCGGGTGAGAACCTGGGCGACGCCACGGACGCCGGCATGGCCGACCTCCTGTACGGCGCCCCGGGCGGCCTGGGCACCGGTGCCACCAAGAACACGCACTTCCAGCAGGCCGAGGGCAACGGCTCGATCAGCGCCTCCACCCCGGAGGACGGCGACCTGATGGGGCAGGCCATGGTGGCCGGCACCACCGCCGCCGGAGAGCCCTTCGTCGTCATCGGCACGCCCGGTGAGGGCCTCGGCTCCGAGGCCGGGGCGGGCGAGGCGTTCTACGTGCGCGGCGGCACCAACGTCTCCGTCCACCAGGACAAGCTGGACGTCCCGGGTGCGGTCGAGGCGGGTGACGGCTTCGGCGCCGTCCTGGCCGCCGACGCCAACCACCTGGCCATCGGCGCGCCCAACGAGAACATCGGCGGCGACGACGCGGCCGGCAACCTCGCGGTCTTCACGCACACGCTGAACAGCGAGAAGCGGCCCACCCCGGTCTTCGGCCTCGACCAGGACCTGGACACCGTCTCCGGCGGTGCCGAGGCCGGTGACCGCTTCGGCGCGGCCCTGGCACTGGCCCCGTACCGTCCGTCGGGCGCGGCCACGGCCAACGAGTCGATCCTCGCGGTCGGTTCGCCGGGCGAGGCGCTGAACGTGGACGGCGTCAGCAAGGCGGAGACCGGCGGCGTCATCACCTTCCGGGTCACCGCCGCGGGCACCTACACCCAGCTCGACGGGTACTCCTCCGGTACCAGCGACGACGACGTCTCCGGCACCTCGGAGGCCGGCGACCACTTCGGCTCCACCATCACCGCGATCAACACGGCGCCGCGCGCCGTGAGCACCGCGGCGACGATGAGGATGGCCATCGGTATCCCGGACGAGGCGATCGGTTCCGCGACGTCGTCCGGCGCGGTGCACGTCTTCTCGATGCTGGGCGCGCCCGGCGCCAACGACAAGTGGGTCGAGTCCGGCGACGGCGACGGCATCCCGGGCGCCCCGGGGGCCAACCAGCGCCTGGGGTCCAGCATCCACTTCACCGGCACGCACCTGTACGTCGGCATGCCCTACGGCCCGAGCGCCCGCGGCGCGCTCTACGCCCTGCCGATGTCCAACGTGACCCTCGGCCAGCCCACCGCCGCCGTCACGGCCTACCAGCCGGGACAGGGCGGGCTCCCCGCCGTCGGCACCACCTTCGGGTACGCGGCGAGGTAGTCACCGCGGCACTCCCCAGCAGCACCTCTCAGTCGGCCGTGGCGTCCAGCGCCCCCGCCGACACGTTCACCCGGCGCGGCACGCCCCTCGGGGGGAGCACGAACAG
>NZ_JBHYJX010000048.1:4546-61925 GCF_042740985.1 Streptomyces sp. NPDC058985
CGCGCTCCCCCGCCTCCGATCCCCCCGCCCCCCCCCCCCCACCCCCCGCCGGCGCCGGCCCGCCCCCCCCCCCCCCCCCCGACTCGTTCACCGGGCGCGGCACTCCCGTCGGGTCGAGCACGAACAGCGCCACCCCGAGCAGGTCGGCGCGGGTCCGGGCCTCGTCGGCGTATCCGGTGAGGGAGAAGTAGACGCAGCGCGCGGACTCCGCCATCGCCGTCAGCCACAGGCACTCCACGTCCCGCAGCGAGGCCGGGCCCACCGTCGGATCCACCTGGACGACGAGGCCGGCCGCGGCCAGCCCGATGCCGGACAGCGGCCGCTGGTCGGCGCGGCGCACGTCCCGGTGCCCCAGCCCGCGCAGATACAGCACGGCCGCGGTGACCGCGTCGCGCGCGGTGCGGATCGGGACCGCCCGGTGGGCCGGGACCCGTGACCCGGGGGCGCGCCCGGACCGGCCCGGGGCCGCGTCGTCCACCGGCACGCACAGCACCGTCCCGCACGGGCACCCCAGCTCCGGCCGCGGCCACCGGCTGCGCTCCCCGCAGGCCGTACAGCGCACCCCGACCCATTCCTCGTCCCACGCCCGGTGGGTGACGGCGGTCGCCCTCCCGTGCGGATCGAGCGCGGGCGCGACCGGCTTCCCGCACACGCAGGGATACGAGGGCGCCGTGTAGCGGTGCCGCCGCCCGCAGGCCGTGCAGCACACCGAGATGGTCTCGGACATGACCCCATCGTCCTCTCTTGACTGCCCTCGGCCGCCCACTTACATTACTTCCAGATCGTAGAAAACAAATTTCGCTATACGGAAGTTGCTACGGAAGAAGCTCACCGCGGGGCGCGACGGGAGTGCGAATCCGACAGCCGGAGCAGGAGTACTCGATGGCTCGTATGACCGCTGCCCGAGCGGCAGTTGAGATTCTCAAGCGCGAGGGCGTCACCGACGCGTTCGGTGTGCCGGGCGCGGCGATCAACCCCTTCTACGCGGCGCTCAAGGCGTCCGGCGGCGTCCAGCACACCCTCGCCCGCCATGTCGAGGGCGCCTCGCACATGGCTGAGGGCTACACCCGTACCCACCCCGGCAACATCGGTGTCTGCATCGGCACCTCGGGACCGGCCGGCACCGACATGATCACCGGCCTGTACTCGGCGATCGGCGACTCCATCCCGATCCTGTGCATCACCGGCCAGGCGCCGACCGCGGTGATCCACAAGGAGGACTTCCAGGCCGTCGACATCGCCTCGATCGCCAAGCCGGTGACCAAGATGGCCGTCACCGTTCTGGAGGCCGCGCAGGTCCCCGGCGTCTTCCAGCAGGCGTTCCACCTGATGCGCTCGGGCCGCCCCGGTCCGGTCCTGATCGACCTGCCGATCGACGTCCAGCTCACCGAGATCGAGTTCGACCCGGAGACCTACGAGCCGCTCCCGGTCTACAAGCCGGCCGCGACCCGCGCCCAGATCGAGAAGGCGATCGGCATGCTCAACGCCGCCGAGCGCCCGCTGATCGTGGCCGGCGGCGGTGTCATCAACGCCGACGCCGCCGACCTGCTGGTGGAGTTCGCCGAGCTGACCGGCACCCCCGTCGTGCCGACCCTGATGGGCTGGGGCCTGCTGCCCGACGACCACGAGCTGAACGCCGGCATGGTCGGCCTCCAGACCTCGCACCGCTACGGCAACGCGACCTTCCTGGAGTCCGACTTCGTCCTCGGCGTCGGCAACCGCTGGGCCAACCGCCACACCGGCAAGATCGACGTCTACACGGAGGGGCGGAAGTTCGTCCATGTCGACGTCGAGCCGACCCAGATCGGCAAGATCTTCGCTCCGGACTACGGCATCGCCTCCGACGCCAAGGCCGCGCTGGAGCTGTTCGTCGAGGTGGCCAAGGAGCTGAAGGCGGCCGGCAAGCTGCCCGACCGCTCCGCGTGGGCGGCGTCCGCGCAGGAGAAGAAGGCCACGCTCCAGCGCCGTACGCACTTCGACGACATCCCGATCAAGCCGCAGCGGGTCTACGAGGAGATGAACAAGGCCTTCGGCCCGGAGACCCGGTACGTCTCCACCATCGGCCTCTCGCAGATCGCCGGCGCCCAGATGCTGCACGTCTACCGCCCGCGGCACTGGATCAACTGCGGCCAGGCGGGCCCGCTCGGCTGGACCGTCCCGGCCGCGCTCGGCGTCGCCAAGGCCGACCCGGACGCCCAGGTCGTGGCGCTCTCCGGCGACTACGACTTCCAGTTCATGATCGAGGAACTGGCCGTCGGCGCGCAGCACAAGATCCCGTACGTGCACGTCCTGGTCAACAACTCCTACCTGGGCCTGATCCGTCAGGCGCAGCGGGCGTTCGAGATCGACTTCCAGGTCAACCTCGAGTTCGAGAACATCAACTCGCCCGAGCTGGGCGTCTACGGCGTCGACCACGTCAAGGTCGCCGAGGGCCTGGGCTGCAAGGCGATCCGGGTGACCGACCCGAGCGAGCTGGGCGCGGCCCTGGAGCAGGCCAAGAAGCTCGCTGCCGAGCACCGGGTGCCGGTCGTCGTCGAGGCGATCCTGGAGCGCGTCACCAACATCTCGATGTCGGGCACCAACGACATCTCGAACGTGGTGGAGTTCGAGGAGGTCGCGACCGAGCCGGGCCACGCCCCGACCGCGATCCGCACGCTGAAGGTCTGACCCTCCGCGGTACACCGAGAGCGGCCCGTTCCTGACGGACGGGCCGCTCTCTCGTGCGTGGCGGTGAAATGCACGGCGCGGCCCCGCTCAGTCGGATCCGCCGCCCGTGCCGCCGCCGCAGGAGAAGGCGCCCGACGCGCCGCTCGGGCCGCCACGCGGCGCGTGCCGCCGCAGGCCGCGGTCCGCCACCTCCGCCCGTTCCACCAGACCGGCCCTGAGGGCGAAACGGGGCAGCAGGAGGAGCAGCGCCGCCTCGTCGTGCAGGGCGACGGCGAGCAGCCGGTCGTCGGCCGTCAGACCGCGCCGGCTGCCGGGCAGCGGGTGCCGCTCCCGCAGGTCCCGCACGCGGCGGCGGGCGGCGCGGGTCGGGCCGAGCAGCGGGTAGCGCAGCAGGCCGTCCTCCGCGAGCGGGATCCGCATCAGCGCCACCGCCAGGCGGACGTCCGGGTGCCGGGTCAGCCTCCGGACGCCCAGCGGCTCCTCCAGGCTCCTCCGCACCGCCTCGGCCAGCGGCGGAAGGGGCGTCGCGGCCGTCCCCGGCTCCGTCGGCAGCGCCCGTACGGTGCCCGGCGGACCGGGCTCGACGGCGCCCCGCAGATACAGGTCCACCACCGCCACCGTGACGGCGGCGCGCGGCCCGCCCCGCAGCAGCGCCACCTCGTGCGGCTCCAGCCGGAACGTCCCGTCCTCGTCCATGACACCACCCCCGTGCCCCCGTGTTGCCGGGGTTGTGCCCGCCCCGGGGGGTGCCTACGCCCGGGTCAGTCCCCGTGGTGCTCGTGCAGCCCCGGCCACTCGTCCGGGCCGCCGCCCTGCCACTGGACCAGGTCGCTGTCCTCGACGTCGGTGACGTACAGGTCGGCCAGGCGCAGCAGTTCGGCGACGTCGTCGATGTGCGAGGCGACGCCGAGCGTCTCGTCGCCGGAGGTGACCCGGCGGGAGCCGTCGAGGGCGGGGGAGTGGACGACGATGTGCGGATGCTCCGGTGGATGTGCCATACCTTCAGGCTGCTGCGGCGGCGCCGGGCGCGCACCCTGGGCGAACGCCGGAAAGCGCCGGATGCGGGACCGTCCGCATCCGGCGCTCTCCAGCCGGTGAAGGTTCTTCACGTGGTGTCCGTCCGGCGGCGCGAGGCTGGGCGCGACAGGTCGTTCGCGCCGCCGGACGGAGTCTTGGGGCCTCTGGGGAAAGCAGAGGCGTGGTGTGGCTGGGACCGCGGCGGTGCGACGGGCCCGGAGCGCGCCTCCCCTCAGGTCGTAGGAGGACGTCCGTGCCCTTCACCACCGCACTGGCTCGCCTGCCGCCGCGGTCCTCGCCCTGCCCGCGCCGGCACCGGGCACTCACCCCTCATCCGGGCTGCTCGGTGCCTGCGCGGGCCGCGCACACGGTCCCGGCCTCCCCGCCGGGTTCCGTGCGCGAGCCGGTGGGTCAGTCCTCGCGCAGGGCGCGGACCGCCTCCTCGACGCGCTTGCCGTACTCGGTGTCGGCCGCGTGGAAGTGCGCGAGGTTCTTCTCGACCACGTCGTTGCGCGAGACCTGGGACAGGCCGCCGGCGATGGTCGCGACCAGCCTCTTCTTCTCGTCCTCGGACATCAGCCGGTACAGCTCACCGGCCTGGAAGAAGGGGTCGTCCTTGGTGTGCTGCGGCGCCTCGTGGCTGCCGGTGTGGCCGGAGACGGCGAGCGGTGCGGCCAGCGGGCGGCCGGTCTCCACCGGGCCGTCGTACGAGTTCGGCTCGTAGTTCCTGGCGTCACGGCCCTGCGCGTTGGACGCCATGAGGCCGTCGCGGCCGTAGTTGGCGGCGCCGCCGGGCACGGCCTTCGGGGCGTTCACCGCGAGCTGGGTGTGGTTGACGCCCAGCCGGTAGCGGTGCGCGTCGGCGTAGGCGAACAGGCGGCCCTGGAGCATCTTGTCGGGCGAGGGGCCGATGCCCGGTACGAAGTTGTTCGGGGAGAAGGCGGCCTGCTCGACCTCGGCGAAGACGTTGTCCGGGTTGCGGTCGAGCACCAGGCGGCCCACGCGGCGCAGCGGGTAGTCGCCGTGCGGCCACACCTTCGTCACGTCGAACGGGTTGAAGCGGTAGTTCGCCGCCTCGGCCACCGGCATCAGCTGCACGTGCAGCGTCCAGGACGGGTACACGCCCCGCTCGATGGCCTGTACCAGGTCGGTCTGGTGCGAGGTCGGGTCCTGCCCGGCCTGCTCGGCCGCCTGCTCGGCGGTCAGGCAGCGGATGCCCTGGTCGGTCTTGAAGTGGTACTTGACGAAGTACGACTCGCCCTTGGCGTTCGTCCACTGGTAGGTGTGCGAGCCGAAGCCGTCCATGTGGCGGTAGGACGCCGGGATGCCGCGGTCGCCCATCAGCCAGGTCACCTGGTGCGTGGCCTCGGGGGAGTGCGCCCAGAAGTCCCAGACGTTGTCCGGCTCCTGGCGGCCCGAGAACGGGTCGCGCTTCTGCGAGTGGATGAAGTCGGGGAACTTGATCGGGTCCTTGATGAAGAACACCGGGGTGTTGTTGCCGACGAGGTCGTAGTTGCCCTCCTCGGTGTAGAACTTCAGCGCGAAGCCGCGCGGGTCGCGGACCGCGTCCGCGCCGCCGAGCGAGTCGGCCACGGTGGAGAAGCGCAGGAAGACCTCGGTGCGCTTGCCGACGGCGCTCAGGAAGTCGGCGTGCGTGAAGCCGGTGACGTCGTCGGTCACCTCGAAGTGGCCGTAGGCGCCGGAGCCGCGGGCGTGCACCACGCGCTCCGGGATGCGCTCGCGGTTGAAGCGCGCGAGCTTCTCGATGAGGTGCTGGTCCTGGATCAGGAGGGGGCCGCCGATGCCGGCGGAAGCGGAGTTCTGGTTGTCGGCGACCGGGGCGCCGGACTCGGTGGTGAGCACGCGCTGCGACATCGTGGACCTTCCGTGGTCTTCCGTGCGAGATTCAGCGGAAACATGTTTCCGCTTCGTGGAGCCTAGATTTGGGGCGAAGCCACGTCAACAGTTTGTTGAAGTGGTTCCGGGTGGCGCCGCCGCTCGGGCGCGACAGGACAGGTGTCAGCGACGGCGCCCCCCGGAGGTCTGGTGAGGTGCGGCGGTCAGACCTGGGCGCCGGACAGGCGCTCCACGGCCCGCAGCAGGGCCGAGTGGTCCAGGCCGCCGTCACCCTGGGCGCGCAGCGAGGCGACCAGCTGGGCCACCACGGCGCCGACCGGCAGCGCGGCGCCGACGTTGCGGGCGGCGTCGGTGACGATGCCCATGTCCTTGTGGTGCAGGTCGATGCGGAAGCCGGGCTTGAAGTCACGGCCCAGGAAGTTGTCCTTCTTCCGCGTCAGCACGGTCGAGCCGGCCAGGCCGCCGTTGAGGACGTCGAGGGCGGCCTTCAGGTCCACGCCCGACTTCTCCAGGAAGACCACGGCCTCGGCGCACGCCTGGATGTTCACGGCGACGATGAGCTGGTTGGCGGCCTTCACGGTCTGGCCCGAGCCGTGCGGGCCGCACAGCACGATGGTCTTGCCGAGCGCCTCCAGGAGCGGCTTGGCCTCGTCGAAGTCGGCCTGCTCACCGCCGACCATGATGGACAGCACGGCCTCGATGGCGCCGGCCTCGCCGCCGGAGACGGGGGCGTCCAGGACGCGGATGCCCTTGTCCTTGGCGGCCTTCGCGAGGTCCACCGAGGTCTGCGGGGTGATCGAGGACATGTCGACGAGGAGCGCGCCGGACCTCGCGTTCTCCAGGATGCCGTCGGGGCCGTAGGCGATGGCCTCGACCTGCGGCGACGCGGGGACCATCGTCACGACGACGTCGGCGTCGCGCACGGCCTCGGCGATCGAGCCGGCCACGGTGCCGCCGGCGGCGGACAGCCGGTCCAGCTTCTCCTGCTCCAGGGTGAAGCCGGTGACCTGGTAACCGGCCTTGATCAGGTTCTCGGACATGGGGGAGCCCATGATGCCGAGACCGATCCAGGCGACCTTGGGGAGCGTGCTCATGATGGGTACCTCTCTGAAAATCTGAAAGTCGCGAACGTTCCTGCGGGCCGCGCTCAGCGGGCCGCGCGGGCCTCGGCCGGCAGCCAGGAGAAGGACTGGGCGCTGGGGTTGTCGCCCGGCTTGTACTCCAGGCCCACCCAGCCGTCGTAACCGGCCTTGCACAGCTGGTCGAGCAGCTCCTCCAGCGGGAGCGAGCCGGTGCCGGGAGCGCCGCGGCCCGGGTTGTCGGCGATCTGCACGTGGCCGGTCTTCGCGGCGTACGCGTCGATCACCTGCGGCAGGTCCTCGCCGTTCATGGACAGGTGGTAGAGGTCCATGAGGAACTTGGCGTTGCCCAGTCCGGTGGCCTCGTTGACCTGGTCCACGACCGCGATCGCGGCCGGCGCCGACACCAGCGGGTAGAGCGGCGACTCGGGCTTGTTCAACGCCTCGACCAGCAGGATCGCGCCGATCCGGTCGGCCGCGCGGGCGGCGAGGACCAGGTTCTCCAGCGCGAGGCGGTCCTGCTCGGCGGGGTCCACGCCCTCGGCCCGGTTGCCGTAGAGGGCGTTGAGCGCCGTGCAGCCCAGCGACTGCGCGAAGCCGGCGGCCACGTCGATGTTGGCGCGGAACCGGTCCGACTCCTCGCCCGGCACCGACAGGGCGCCGCGGTCGGGGCCCGGCAGCTGCCCGGCGTAGAAGTTGAGCCCGGTGAGCTGGACGCCCGCGTCCTCGATCGCCGACTTCAGGGCGTCGAGCTCGGACTGCTCGGGGGTGGGCGAGTCGATCCAGGGCCACCACAGCTCGACCGCGGTGAAGCCGGCCGCGGCGGCGGCCGCGGGGCGCTCCAGGAGCGGGAGTTCCGTGAAGAGGATCGACAGGTTGACGTTGAAGCGCTGATCTGCGTAGCCCATCGGGTGCCGCGCTCCCTTCCGTTCGAGTGTGTTCCGCATTACGGAAGTTCGTTTCTGCTTAACGGAAGATTGCCGTCGAGGTTCCGGGCTTGTCAAGAGGGGGCGGCGGAAAACGGTCACCCCGCGTTAGGTTGACCGCGTGCGATTGAGAGTGGAGTTCACGACCGAACCCTTCGACCTGGACGAGGCGCCCGCCCACGCGGTGGTGGCCCGCGAGGTCGTCGAGGCCGCCGAGCTGGACGCGGTCGACGTCGGCCCGTTCGGCAACACCGCCGAGGGCGGCGCCGACCAGGTGCTCGGTGCCGTGGACGCGCTGCTGCGCCGGACCCTGGAGGCCGGTGCCACCAGGATCTCGCTCCAGGTCAACGTGGTCGACGCGGTCGGCGCGGGCCGGGACGGGGAGGGCGAGCGGTGACGGGCCCGGGGGAGGAGCCCTTCATCGCGGCGGTGAAGCCCCTGGTCGACGCCATCGGCGGCGAGATGGTCCCGCCCGACGAGGCCGGCCAGGACGACGTGGTGCTCTCCTGGGAGGGCGCCGACGTCGTCGCCGTACGCCTGCCGCAGCTCGCCGACTCCCTGGACCACATCCTGGCGGCCCTGGAGCGCCGGCAGGGCATGCCGTTGGCCGATCTGGACCGCAGGGCCAAGCAGGAGGTGGTGCGGATGCTGGAGGCGCGGGGCGCCTTCTCGGTGCGCCACGGCGTCGAGACCGTCGCGGGCGCCCTCGGCGTCAGCCGCTTCACCGTCTACAACTACCTCAACCGCGAGAAGGGCGCCTGAACCGGGACACCCGTCTGACCAGGCATGACACCGTCGATGACGAGCCGCCGTCCGTTCACCGGGCGGCGGCTTTCGTAACCCCGAATTTTCAACAAAGTGTTGACGGCTTGTTTCCGAGGGCGTTAGCTATCGGCACGCCCGTTCAGCACAAGGCCACGGAGGCTCCCGTGACGTCCACATCCGCGTCGGGCCTGGCCCGATTCAACACCCTCGAGGAGTCCGCGGCACGCGCCGAACTCCACGAGGCGTGCGCCTCCACGGCTTGGGCCCGGCACCTGCTCGCCGCCCGCCCCTACGCCACCCCCGAGGACCTGTACGCCGCCAGCGACGCCGCCATGGCCGCCCTGACGGCCGACGACCTCGCGGAGGCGATGGCCGGGCACCCGCCGATCGGCCGCCCCAAGCCCGGCGACCCGACGTCGTCCCGCGAGCAGGCGGGTATGGCCGGCGCCGCCGAGGAACTCAAGGCGGAGATGCTCGAACTCAACCTGGCCTACCAGGACAGGTTCGGCCACGTCTTCCTCATCTGCGCCACCGGCCGGACCGGCGAGCAGATGCGGGACGCGGTCAAGGAGCGGATCGGCAACTCGCCCGAGCAGGAGCGGGAGATCGTCCGCACCGAGCTGGGGAAGATCAACCGCATCCGCCTGACCCGACTCGTCGAACAGGACGCCTGACCATGAGCACCAGCACCACCGCCTCCGTGTCCACGCACATCCTGGACACCAGCGTCGGCCGCCCCGCCGAGGGCGTCGCCGTCCACCTCTCCGCCCGCTCGGGCGGCGAAGCGGACTGGCAGGCGCTCGGCGGCTCCGCGACCGACGCCGACGGACGGTGCAAGGACCTCCCGGCACTGCCGGAGGGCACCACCCACGTACGCCTCGACTTCGACACCGAGACGTACTTCGCCAAGAAACAAGCCGCGGCCCAGCAGGACGCCCCCGCGCTCCGGGACAGCGAGAACGGCCGGCCCGTGTTCTTCCCCGAGGTCACCATCACCTTCGCGGTGGTGCCCGGCGAGCACTACCACGTTCCGCTGCTGCTCAACCCGTTCGGCTACTCCGTTTACCGAGGGAGCTGACCGAAGCCATGACCCGTTTCGTCCTGGGACAGAACCAGTACGGCAAGGCGGAGAACCGCGTTGTCAAGATCACGCGCGACGGCGACACGCACCACATCAAGGACCTCAACGTCTCCGTCGCCCTCTCCGGCGACATGGAGGAGGTCCACCGCAGCGGTTCCAACGCGAACGTCCTGCCGACCGACACCACCAAGAACACGGTGTACGCCTTCGCCAAGGAGCACGGCATCGAGAGCGCCGAGGACCTCGGCGTCAAGCTCGCCCGCCACTTCGTGGACAACAACGAGCCCATCGGCCGGGCCCGCATCCGCATCGAGGAGTACGGCTGGGAGCGGATCGAGACCTCCAAGGGCGGCGCCCGCTTCGTCGGCTCCGAGGAGATCGCCCACTCCTTCGTCCGCACCGGCCAGGAGACCCGCGTCGCGGAGATCACCTACGACGGCCACGGCATCCAGGTGCTCTCCGGGTTCAAGGACCTCACCGTCCTGAACTCCACCAACTCCGAGTTCTTCGGCTACCTGAAGGACAAGTACACAACCCTCAAGGAGGACTACGACCGGATCCTCGCCACCACCGTCTCCACCTGGTGGCGGCACAACTGGGACGGCGTCGACTCGCACGCCCCGGACTGGGACCGCTCGTACAACGGGGTGCGCAAGCACGCGCTCCAGGCGTTCGCCGAGACCTACTCGTACTCGCTCCAGCAGACCCTCTTCGAGATGGGTGTGCGGGTGCTCAACTCCCGCGATGAGGTCGACGAGATCCGCTTCTCCATGCCCAACAAGCACCACTTCCGCTCCGACCTGTCGCCCTTCGGGATCGACAACGAGGCCAAGGACGGCGCCGTCTACTACGCCGCCGACCGCCCCTACGGCCTGATCGAGGCCACCATCCTGCGCGACGGCGCCGAGCAACTGATCCCGGTCGACATGACCAACCTCTGACGCGGGACGCGCGCCGCCGGCCCGGCCACCGAGGCCGGCGGCGCGCCACACCGGAGGGAACACCATGGCAGTGCCTGCATCGGAGCCGGCGAAAGGCTCCCGTTCCACCCCGCCGGTGCACACCGAGGACGCCGTCACGTCCGTGCACCCGGTGGACGAGAAGCTCCACCCCTCGCGGCTCGTCCCCGCCGCGCTCCAGCACATCGCCGCGATGTACGCCGGCGTCGTCACCCCTCCGCTCATCATCGGCCAGGCCGTCGGACTCGACCTGGAGGGCCGCACCCGGCTGATCGCCGCGAGCCTGCTCATCGCGGGCGTCGCCACCCTGCTCCAGACCCTCGGCGTCAAGGGCTTCGTCGGCAACCGGCTGCCCTTCGTCAACGCGGCCTCCTCGGCCGGCATCGCCCCCATCCTCGCCATCGCCGAGACCAACGGCGGCGGCGGTCAGCTCCCCGCCATCTACGGCGCGGTGATGGTGGCGGGCGTGTTCTGCCTCGCCGTAGGCCCGTTCTTCGGCCGGCTGCTCCGCTTCTTCCCGCCGCTGGTCACCGGCGTGGTCATCACCCTCATCGGCGTCACGCTGATGCCGGTCCCGGTCGCCTGGGCGCAGGGCGGCGACAAGGCCGCCGCCGACTTCGGCTCGATGCGCAACCTCGCGCTCGCCGCCTTCACCCTCGGCGTCATCCTCGTCTTCCAGCGGTTCGGCAGGGGCTTCCTCAAGCAGGTCGCCCTGCTCTTCGGCCTGCTCATCGGCACCCTCGTCGCCCTGCCCCTGGGCATGGCCGACCTCGGCGCCCTGAAGTCCGCGCCGGTCGCCGCGCTGCCCACCCCGTTCGCCTTCGGCGCCCCCGAGTTCCAGCCCGCGGCGATCCTGTCGCTGTGCATCGTGATGCTGGTCCTGATGACCGAGTCGTCCGCCGGCATGCTGGCCCTCGGCGAGATCTGCGACCGCCGCGCCGACTCCAAGGTCATCACCCGCGGCCTGCGCACCGACGGCCTCGCCACCCTGATCGGGCCGGTCTTCGGCGGCTTCCCCACCTCCGCCTTCGCGCAGAACGTCGGCGTCGTCTCGCTGACCCGGGTGCGCAGCCGCTACGTCGTCGCCGTCGCCGGCGCCACCCTGCTGGTCCTCGGCGCCTTCCCGGTGCTCGGCGCGGTCGTCTCCCTGGTCCCGATGCCGGTCCTGGGCGGCGCGGGCATCGTCCTCTTCGGCTCCATCGCCGTCAGCGGCATCCGTACGCTGTCCGAGGCCGGACTGGACGACAGCTCCAACATCATCCTGGTCGCCGTGGCGCTCGGTGCGGGCATCATCCCGCTGGCCGCGCCGGCCTTCTACGCCGAGTTCCCCGCCTGGGCGCAGACCGTCCTCGGCTCCGGCATCAGTGCCGGCGCGCTCGTCGCGGTCACGCTCAACCTCTTCTTCCACCATCTCGGCACCCGGAGCCGCCAGCCGGTTCCGGTACTCAAATCCTCCTAGGGTCCTGCCGTGCCCTCCCCGTGGGTACTCGAATCCCCGCCCACGGGCCCCACTGAAAGACAAGGAAGCAGCATGGCAGCATCATCGGCAGCCGAGCGCACGGTCATCGAGAACTGCGCGATCGCGACCGTCGACGCGGGCGACACCGAGTACGCCTCGGGCCATGTCGTCATCGCCGGCAACCGGATCGAATCGATCGGCGCGGGCCGGGCACCGGAGGGCCTGGAGAACGTCGTACGCCGGATCGACGGGACCGGGCACCTGGTCACGCCCGGTCTGGTCAACACCCACCACCACTTCTACCAGTGGATCACCCGGGGCCTGGCCACCGACCACAACCTGTTCAACTGGCTCGTCGCGCTGTACCCGACCTGGGCGCGCATCGACGAGCCGATGGCCTACGCGGCGGCCCAGGGCTCCCTCGCCATGATGGCCCGCGGCGGCGTCACCACCGCCATGGACCACCACTACGTCTACCCGCGGGGCTCCGGCGACCTGTCCGGCGCGATCATCCGCGCCGCCCGTGAGACGGGTGTCCGCTTCACCCTCGCCCGCGGCTCCATGGACCGCGGCGAGTCGGACGGCGGGCTGCCGCCGGACTTCGCGGTGGAGAGCCTGGACGGCGCGCTCGCCGCCACCGAGGCCACCGTCAAGGAGCACCACGACTCCTCCTTCGACGCGATGACCCAGGTCGCCGTCGCCCCCTGCTCGCCCTTCTCCGTCTCCACCGAACTGATGCGCCAGGGCGCCGAACTGGCCCGCCGCCTCGGCGTGCGGCTGCACACCCACGGTTCGGAGACCGTGGAGGAGGAGAAGTTCTGCCACGAGCTGTTCGGCATGGGCCCGACCGACTACTTCGAGTCCACCGGCTGGCTCGGTGAGGACGTGTGGATGGCGCACTGCGTCCACATGAACGACTCCGACATCGCCGCCTTCGCCCGCACGAGGACCGGCGTCGCGCACTGCCCGTCCTCCAACGCCCGCCTGGCCGCCGGTATCGCCCGGGTCCCCGACATGCTCGCCGCCGGCGTCCCGGTCGGCCTCGGCGTCGACGGCACCGCCTCCAACGAGTCCGGCGAACTCCACACCGAACTGCGCAACGCCCTCCTCATCAACCGCCTCGGCGCCCACCGCGAGGCCGCGCTCAACGCCCGCAAGGCGCTGCGCCTGGGGACCCACGGCGGTGCGCAGGTCCTCGGCCGGGCTGCCGAGACCGGCTCCCTGGAGGCGGGCAAGCTCGCCGACCTGGTGCTGTGGCGGATGGACACCCTCGCCCACTCCGCGATCGCCGACCCGGTGACGGCGCTGGTCTTCGGCGCCGCGGCACCGGTCACGGCCTCGTTCGTGAACGGCCGGCAGATCGTCGAGGACGGCCGCCTGCTGACCGTCGACGAAGACGCCATCGCCCGCTCCACCCGCGACGAGGCTCAGCGCCTGGCGCGGATCACCGCCCAGGCCTGAACACCTCACCACAGCACACCACATGATCTCCGGCCGGGAGGGACGGCTCCCGGCCGGTAGCCGTGGACCCGAGCGGGGCCCACGGCGGCCGACTCCGGGGCGTGCGCGCCCATGCGCGCGCCCCCGGAGCGGTCACCGTTTCCCCAGACGGTCCGTCACGGTCCCGCACGACCATCACCACCAGCACCACCTCCATGACACCCGCGTCGGAGCCGACGCGTAACCGACCGGAGGGACGCCGCCGTGGCCGACCACCCTGTTGACGAGAAACTCCCGCCCCTGAAGATGGCGACGACCGGCCTGCAGCACGTGGCCGCGATGTACGCCGGAGTAGTCGCACCACCCCTGATCGTCGGCGCGGCCATCGGGCTGTCCGCCACCGAACTCACCTTCCTCACCGGTGCCTGCCTGTTCACCGCGGGCCTCGCCACCTTCCTGCAGACCCTCGGCATCTGGAAGATCGGCGCCCGGCTGCCGTTCGTCAACGGCGTCACCTTCGCGGGTGTCGCCCCCATGACCGCCGTGGTCGCCGCCACCGACGACAAGTCCGACGCGCTGCCGATCATCTTCGGCGCGGTCATCGTCGCCGGACTCCTCGGCTTCCTCGCCGCGCCCTTCTTCAGCAAGGCGATCCGCTTCTTCCCACCGGTCGTCACCGGCACCGTCATCACCCTGATAGGCATATCCCTGCTGCCCGTGGCCTTCGGCTGGGCACAGGGACCCAGCCCCGAGGCGGACGACTTCGGCTCGGCCACCAACCTCGGCCTGGCCGCGATCACCCTCGTGATCGTGCTTCTGCTGCGCCGCTTCACCCGCGGCTTCGTCAAGCAGATCGCGGTGCTGCTCGGCCTGGTCGCGGGCACGCTCATCGCGATCCCGTTCGGCGTCACGGACTTCGCCCCGGTCGCCGACGCCGACGTCGTCGGCTTCCCGACGCCGTTCCACTTCGGCGCCCCGCAGTTCCAGATCGCCGCGATCGTCTCCATGTGCGTGGTGATGGTGGTCTCGATGACCGAGTCCACCGCCGACATGCTCGCCCTCGGCGAGATCGTGGACCGCCCGGCCGACGAGAAGACCATCGCGGCCGGCCTGCGCGCCGACACCCTCGGCTCGGCGATCAGCCCGGTCTTCAACGGCTTCATGTGCAGCGCCTTCGCGCAGAACATCGGCCTGGTCGCGATGACGAAGATCCGCAGCCGCTACGTCGTCGCCGTGGGCGGCGGCTTCCTGGTGCTCATGGGCCTGTGCCCGATGGCCGCCTCGCTGATCGCCGTCGTCCCCCGGCCCGTGCTCGGCGGGGCCGGCGTGGTGCTCTTCGGCTCGGTCGCGGCCAGCGGCATCCAGACCCTGGTCCGGGCGAGCCTCGACAAGGACAACAACGTCCTGATCGTGGCGGTCTCGCTGGCCGTCGGCATCATCCCGATCGCCGCCCCGGAGTTCTACCACTCGTTCCCGGAGAACGCGAAGATCATCCTGGACTCGGGCATCTCGACGGGCTGTGTGGCCGCCGTCGTACTCAACCTGCTCTTCAACCACATCGGCGGCCGGGCACGGGAGGCGGAGGACGTGACCCACCCGATGGAGGCGGGAGAGGAGATCACCGAGGCATCCCGGGAACGCGGCCACGCCGTGACCCCCGGCACCTGACACGAACCGGGCCGGCGCCTCTCCCGCAGGGACGCCGGCCCCGTGGCGGGCGGCGGCCGCCTACAGCCCGAAGAGTCCCGGATCCGCGGCCAGTTCCTTGAAGCGCTCCCGCGGATCGGTCACCAGCTTGCGTGCCCGCAGGTCCATGAGGCCGCCGACGCCCTCCACTTCGGCGGCCACGGTCCCGTCCGGCTTGCGGATGATCTGGTGGATGCGGAAGGTCTTGCCCTCGCCCCACTCGAACGCGCAGGTCACCTCGACCTCGTCCCCGGCGAGCAGTTCGCGCTTGAAGCGGATGGTCGTCTCCAGGGCGACCGGCCCCACACCGCGGGCCACCAGATCGGCCTGCCGGATGCCGGCCGCGCCCAGCAGGGACCAGCGGGCGTGCTCGGCGTAGTTCAGGTACACGGCCTGGTTGAGATGGCCCTGCGTGTCGGTCTCGTACCCGCGGACCGTCACGGGTACGGAAAACGGCTCACTCACCGCTGCTGCCTCTCCTCTTGCACGTACGGACTGTCGACGTACGGACTCGTGGCCGTACTGACCGGTCGATCCTGCCACGGTGGGGGAGCGTCACACCTTCCGCGGGGAGGCCAACAGGTAACGGGCCCGGGTGCGCGGTTCGGTGTGCTCGCCGACCTGCCACCCCGCCCGCTCCAGGGTCTGCGCGCAGGCCCGCCGCGCGGTGTCGTCCGGTTCGTGCACGGCGACGGCCTCCGGCTGCGGGGTCGCGCGCACCCGGTACCCGTCGTCGCCCTCCGGGCCCGCCGGACGGTGCCCGGCCGCCTCCAGCGCGAGGGCGGCGGCCCGCACCAGGTGGGTCCGCTCCCACGCGCAGGGCAGCTCCGTACTGCCGTCGGGCCGCGTCATCCGGCGCAGTTCGAGCAGCCCCTGCCAGGCGCCGCGCACCTCACGCAGCCGGGCAGGCCCGACGTCGTCCGGCACGTCCTCCTCGCCGCCCACCCGTGCGGCGAACACGCCCCCGCCGGAGTCGGCGGCCGGAGCGGGCTCCGGGCTTCCCGGCGGGTCCGGCTCGGCGCTCGCGTCCCGTATCCGGTGCCCGGCCGGGGTCAGGAAGTGGTCGTGAGGCGGGCGCGGATGCCGGAAGGCGAGCCCCCGCTTCACCAGCGCCGCGAGCTGTGTCTGCGACCCCCTGAGACGCCCGGTGGCGGGGTCGGCCGCGTCGATGACCCGCCGCTGCGCGGGAGTGGGCGACAGTGCCACGGCGTCCTCCCTTCCCCTCACCGGTGATCACCGGTGACGCCGTCGGTGACGCTCTCGAACACTACGACGGCGGTCTGACATTCCACGCGGCGATCACCGGCCGCGCGTGCTCCGTGCCCAGTCGGCACAGGGTGCCGGTGCCCAGCTGGAACAGCGCCCCGTGCGAGGGCGGCAGCCCCAGGTGGCGTGCGGTCAGCACGCGCAGGAAGTGCCCGTGCGCGACCAGCACCACGCACCCCTCGGTGTTGGCGAACGCCGCCTCCACCCGGGCCAGCACCCGGTCCGCCCGCTCCCCGACCTGTTCCGGGGACTCCCCGGGATGTTCCGGCGGGCCGGGCACGACCCCGTCGCTGAACAGGAACCAGTCCGGCCGCTCCCGGTGAATCTCGACCGTCGTGATCCCCTCGTAGCCGCCGTAGTCCCACTCGTGCAGGTCCGGATCGACGCGCGCCTCGTCCCGCAGCCCGATCAGCTCGGCCGTCTCCCGGGCCCGCTGGAAGGGGCTGACGAAGGCGGCCCCGATCCGGTGCGAGCGGATCAGTGGCACCAGGCTCCGCGCCTGGTCCCGCCCGTGTTCGGTCAGCGGCACGTCCGTCAGCCCGGTGTGCCGGCCCGACCGCGACCACTCGGTCTCGCCGTGCCGGACCAGAAAAAGATCACCCATGTCTCCAGGCTACGGTCCCGGGCAGGCCGTGGCCTCGCGGACCTCGGCCGCGGCCGGCAGCTCGATCCGCACCGTGAGCCCGCCCCGGAGGTTCGCCGCCGCCGTCGCCCTGCCGTGGTGCGCCGAGGCGATCGACCGGACGATGGCCAGGCCCAGACCGTGGCCCGAGCGGTCGCTGCCGACCCGGGGCCGGGCCCGGTAGAAGGGTTCGAAGAGCCGGTCCAGCACGGCCTCGTCGACCGGCGGGCCGGTGTTCTCGACCTCCAGCACCACCCTCCGTGCCGCTCCTTCCCGGAAGACGCGGACCTGGACGCTGCCGTTCTCGGGCACGTTGTGGGCGAGCGCGTTGTCGAGGAGGTTGAGGACGAGCTGTCGCAGCAGCGTGGCGTTGCCGGTGACGTCGTGAAGCTCACGGCCGTCACCGGTGTCCACGTCCAGGCGGACACCGAGCGCCGCCGCCCGCCCGGCGCGCTCGGCGGACGCCGGCTCCACCAGCCCGGCCAGGTCCACCGGGTCCGGGTCGAAGGGGCCGGGGCCCGCCCCGGCCAGGTCGAGCAGGGCGCGTACGACGCCGATGTTGCGTTCGTTGGTCTCCCGCAGCAGCGGAACCAGCTCGGCGAACTCCGCGGGGGTGGGGTCGTCCCCGACGACCTGGAGGGCGGCCCGGGTGGTGGCCAGCGGGGTGAGCAGCTCGTGCGAGGCGTTCGCGGCGAACCGCTGGTGCGCGGTGAACGACTCCTCCAGCCGGGCCAGCATCGTGTCGAAGGTGTCGGCGAGCCGTTTCAGCTCGTCCTCCGGGCCCCGCGCGTCGATCCGGTCCTTCAGATTGCCGTCCGCCGCCTTCGCCGCGGCCTCGCCGATGGTGTGCAACGGGGCGAGCAGCCGCCTGGTGAGCAGCCATCCGGCGCCGAGGCCCAGGGCCGTCACCAGTGTCACTCCGCCGACGGACACCAGCAGGACCGTGTTCCAGACGTCCTCCTTGCTGGAGATGTCGCCGAGGTTCCTGGTCTTGGAGCCCTGCTGGATGTCGGGGCTCGACCCGCCCGTGGGCAGCGTGTCCACGGCCCCGCGCGGGGGCCTGGTGTCAGCGGAGGCGGCGGGGACGATCACGGTCGTGCTGAGGTCGTATGTCGGAAGGAAGCGCATCCCGACGTAGGTGATCGCCACCATCAGCGTGGCGCACACGCCGAGCACCGCCCCGAAGCCGAGGTGGAGACGGGCGCGGATGCCCAGGGCCCGGGGGCGACGGGGGCGGCGAAGGCGGCGGGTGCGGTTCACTCGGACCCCAGGTAGTAGCCGGCGCTGATCGCGGTCCGCACCAGCTGGGGGTCGCCCAGCTTCCGGCGCAGGGTGTGCACGACCAGGCGCACCGCGTTGGTGGAGGAGTCGGTGCAGGCGTTCCACGCCTTGTCCAGGAAGTACTCGGCACTCAGCACCCCGCCGTCGGCCCGCATCAGCAGCTCCAGGACGGTGAGTTCCTTCGGGGTGAGGCGGATCTCGGCGCCCGCGCGGGTGACCCTGCGCCGGTCGGTGTCCAGGCGTACGTCGGCGAAGGCGAGGACGGGGGCGTGAACCGTGGGGCTGCGCCGGTACAGGGCGCGCAGCCGGGCGACCAGCTCGGGGAAGTCGAAGGGTTTGGCGAGATAGTCGTCGGCGCCCAGGCCCAGGCCCTCGACCTTGTCCCCGAGCCGCCCGGCGGCGGTCAGCATCAGGATGCGGCACCCCAGGTCCATGGCGACGATCCGGCGGCACACCTCGTCGCCGTGCACGCCGGGCAGGTCACGGTCGAGGACCACCGCGTCGTAGTCGTAGACGGTGACCCGCTCCAGGGCCGTGGCCCCGTCGTGCACCACGTCGACCGCCACGGCCTCCCGGCGCAGTCCCATCTCCAGGACCCGCGCCATGTACTCCTCGTCCTCGACCACCAGCACCCGCACCCGCGACAACCCTCGCTTCCCACGACTCCCACCCGGTACGGGACCGGTTCTATCAAGCCGCGCATTTGATCCGTGTATGAGCGGCCCGGCACCTGCCGGATCCGGCAAACACCCCTCAAAGCACCGCGCTCCTAGCGTGGATCCCATGAATCTGTTCAAACGAGCCTGGTGGCGGCTGCGCGGTCATCCGGGCAAGACGGTCATGCTCGTCGGCCTGTTCTCCGTCATCTGCACCCTGGTCCTGTCCGGCTTCCTGATCCGGTCCGCCGCGGCCCGCGCCGCCGACTCGGCCAAGAGCAGCGTGGGCGCGGTGGCCACGATGCAGCTGGACGTGGAAGCACTGATCAGCTCGGGCGGAGCGTCGCAGGGCGACGGCGCGCGGCCCGGCACCATCGGACCCGGTGGCGACCTGCGCAGCAAGCTGGTCGACAAGGTCTGCGGGTCGCCAGTCGTGGCGTCGTGCAACTACACCGTGGACAGCGGCGCCGCCCCCACGGACCAGGTCGCGCTGCACCGGCAGGGTGAGCCGCCGGCCGGGCAGGACACCACGGGCACCGACCTCTTCAGGGCGGCCGGTGTCCGTGACCTCGACTCGGTCAAGGAGTTCCGCAACGGCGACTCGAAGATCGTCTCCGGTTCCGGACTCGAACGGGACAGCGCGAGCGACGCGATCGTCGTGGAGGAACGGGTGGCCGAGGACAATGATCTCGAGGTCGGCGACCGAATCAGGCTCAGGGTCGGGGAGATCGACCCCGAGAAGGGCGGCATGAGCACCGAGGAGGTCGAGTTCACCGTCGGCGGCGTCTTCAGGAACGACACCGCCGACACCGGCACCTACGTGCCGGCGATGGCAGATCCGGCGAACCAGGTCTACGTCACCCCGGAGGGCGCGACCCGGCTGCAGGGCAAGGAACCGACCGCCGGCGGAGCCGCCCTCAGGGACGCCACCTTCACCCTGCGCGACCCCGGCGACCTGGGCCGGCTGAAGAAGGACGCGGAAGCGGCCGGCATCGACATCGAGATCTTCCCGCTGAGCGCCAACGACAAGGCGTACCGGACGATGGTCGGCCCCATCAACAAGACCGCGGACTTCGCCACGGTCACCGTCTGGCTCGTCGCGGTCGCGGGCACCGTCATCCTCGCACTGGTCATCGCCTCGAACATGCGGGAGCGGCGCAAGGAGATGGGCATCCTGCTCTCCCTCGGCGAGAAGAAGCCCAAGCTGCTCGGCCAGCACCTGGTGGAGGTCGTCTGCTGCGCGGTCCTCGCCGTCGGCTTCGCGGCCGCCGGGAGCCGGTTCGTCGCCCAGACCGTCGGCGACCGGCTCCTGGCCGACCAGGTCTCGTCGGCCGAGGACGCCGCGGCCAACGAGGGCCCACGGCGTGACCCGTCCGACCCCACGGGACTGACCCACGAAGACCCGGACGGGGCCGAGCCCGTCGACTCGATGGACGTCGAACTCGGCGCGGACGGCATCGGCGCCGTGGGCGCCACCGGCCTCGGCATCGCCGCCCTGGCCACGATCGTTCCCGGCACCCGGATCCTGCGCCTGAACCCGCGCGACATCCTCACGAAGGGCGACTGAGACGTGACCACCACCGAGGCGGGCACCCCGCTCCTGCGGCTGTCCGGAGTGAGCCGCGTCCACCAGTCCGGCAACAGCCGCCGCACCGTCCTCAAGGACGTCGACCACTCCTTCGAGGAGGGCAGGATGTACTCCGTCATCGGCCCCTCCGGCAGCGGCAAGACCACCCTCCTGTCGATCGCCGCGGGTCTCGACTCGCCGACCGCGGGCACGGTCCGCTTCCGGGGCCGGGACATAGCGGAGATCGGCCTGGGCCGGTACCGCAACCGCCACGCGGCCACGGTCTTCCAGTCGTTGAACCTGCTCACCTACATGACGGCCGTGCAGAACATCACCTCCGCGATGGAGATCACCGGGGTGAAGGGCGTCCGGAAGAAGCAGCGCGCCGTCGAACTCCTGGACCTGCTCGGGGTGGAGGCGGCCGACCGGAACCGCAGGACGCCGGCGCTGTCCGGCGGTCAGCAGCAGCGGGTGGCCATCGCCCGGGCGCTCGCCTGCGAGGTCGACGTCCTCTTCGCCGACGAGCCCACCGGCAGCCTCGACCAGGACACCGCCGACGGGATCATCGGGGTGTTCCGGCGGCTGGCGCACGAGGAGGGAAAGTGCGTGATCCTGGTGACCCACTCACGGGCGGTCGCGGAAGCCTCGGACGAGGTGATCCGCCTCAAGCGGGGCAGGCTGACGAAGGCCTGAGCGGCCGCTACTGCCGGTACCCGCCCAGGAACCGGCCGATCCGCCCGATGGCCGCCTCCAGGTCGTCCGCGTGGGGCAGCGTGAGGATGCGGAAGTGGTCGGGGCTCGGCCAGTTGAAGCCGGTGCCCTGGACCACCTGGATCTTCTCCCGGAGCAGCAGGTCCAGGACGAACCTCTCGTCGTCGTGGATGCCGTGCACCTTCGGGTCGATGCGCGGGAAGGCGTACAGCGCCCCCTTGGGCTTCACGCAGGAGACGCCCGGGATCTCGTTCAGCTTCTGCCAGGCCACGTCACGCTGTTCGCGCAGCCTTCCGCCCGGGGCCGTCAGCTCGCGGATCGACTGGCGGCCGCCGAGCGCGGCCTGGATGGCGTACTGCGCGGGCGCGTTGGCGCACAGGCGCATGGAGGCCAGCATCGTCAGGCCCTCCAGGTAGTCCTTCGCGTGCTGCCTGGGACCCGTGACGACCAGCCAGCCGGAGCGGAAGCCCGCCACCCGGTACGTCTTGGAGAGCCCGCAGAAGGTGAGGACCACCAGGTCGGGGGCGAGGGCGGCGGCCGAGTGGTGCACGGCGTCGTCGTAGAGGATCTGGTCGTAGATCTCGTCGGCGAAGACCATCAGGCCGTGCCGCCGGGCGAGGTCGAGGATGCCCTCGACGATCTCCTTGGGATAGACCGCGCCGGTGGGGTTGTTGGGGTTGATGATGACGACCGCCTTGGTGCGGTCGGTGATCTTCGACTCCATGTCGGCCAGGTCGGGGTACCACTCGGCCTGCTCGTCGCAGAGGTAGTGCACCGCCTTGCCGCCGGCCAGGGTGGTCACCGCCGTCCAGAGGGGGAAGTCGGGGGCGGGGATCAGTACCTCGTCGCCGTCCTCAAGGAGCGCCTGTACGGCCATGGAGACCAGCTCCGAGACGCCGTTGCCGAGGAAGACGTCGTCCACGTCGACCTCCAGACCCAGGGTCTGGTAGCGCTGGGCCACGGCGCGGCGGGCGGAGAGGACGCCGCGCGAGTCCGTGTATCCGTGCGCCCGCGGCAGCATGCGGATCATGTCCTGGAGGATCTCCTCCGGCGCCTCGAAGCCGAAGAGGGCCGGGTTGCCGGTGTTGAGCCGCAGCACGCTGTGCCCCGCCTCCTCCAGCGCGTCGGCGTGCTCGATGACCGGGCCGCGGATCTCGTAGCAGACCTCGCTGAGCTTGTTCGACTGCCGGAACTCCATGCGCCGCTTCCCCTCCGGTATCTGGTGTTGCTTGGTTTTACCAAGTAGGAGCTTGGAAAGTCCAACAACTTGTCTACACTGCGTCGCATGTCACCTCGCCGAAGCTACGACCAGTACTGTTCCGCCGCCCGTGCGCTCGACGCCGTCGGCGACCGCTGGACCCTGCTGATCGTCCGGGAGCTGCTCGCCGGGCCGCGGCGCTACACCGACCTGCACGCCGATCTCCCGGGCGTCAGCACCGACGTGCTCGCCTCCCGGTTGAGGGACATGGAGCGCGAGGGGCTGACGGCCCGGCGCAGGCTGCCCCCGCCCGGAGCGGCGTACGTCTACGAACTCAGCGCGCGAGGACAGGAGTTGCTGCCGGTGCTGGAGGCCCTCGGCGCGTGGGGCGCGGGCGAGCTGGGGGAGCGGCGGCCCACGGACGCCCTGCGGGCGCACTGGTTCGCCCTGCCGCTGCTGCGCGCCCTCAGGGAGGCCGGGGCGGCTCAGGGGCTGGTCGAGGTCCGGCTGGAGGAGGGCGACTTCCACCTGTACGCCGGTCCGCGGGGCGACGACGGCTCCGTGTACGGCGACGGGCCGGCGCCCGCTGAACCCGACGCCCGGCTGGTGCTCGACGCCGGGACCTGCGCGGCGCTGAGCCGCGGTGAGACCGGGCTGCGGGAGGCGGTGCGGGAGGGTCTGGTCGAGGTCACCGGTGACGGCACGGCGGCCAAGGCGCTGCGCGAGGGGTGAGACGCCAGGAGTCCCGCCCCGGTGGCGGGGCGGGCCTCCTGAGCGGGCGTCAGACCGTCGGCGGCACCCGGGACGGGCGGCCCGACCCGCGGGTCAGCGCGTAGCCGCCGATGCCCGCGAGCGCGGCCAGCACCGCGCCGACGCCGGTCCACACCCAGCGGTCCGACCACCAGCCCGACGACCAGCCGTCCTCGGGCTCGATCGCGGAGAGCACGGCGCCGCGCTCCTTCCCGTCCTCACCGTCCCCGTCGTCCCCGTCGTCCTCGCCGGACGACACCGCGACGCCCGGCACCAGCGGCTCGGCAAGCGAGCCGTCGACCGCCGCGGCCCCGCCGATGTCCTTCGAGTCCACCCGTACCTCGGTGCCGACCGGGACGCCGAGGTCGGACGTCGGCAGGTTCACCGCCGTCAGCCGGACGTAGTACGTGCCCGGCAGCGGGTCGTTGGCCCACGGCTCCGACCAGGCGCGCACCGTGCGCAGCACGCAGGCCAGCTGCAGGGCGGAGGCGTCCGCGGCGGCGGTGCGGTTCTCGGCGCCCCACTGGCATGCCTGGCGGCGGCGCAGACCGTCGTACACGTCGATCCGCCAGGTCTGTGCCTCGTGCGTCTCGGGCAGCTTCACCGTGGCCCGTACGGTGGGCCGCTGGCCGGCGTCGGCGGGGAACGACCAGTACAGGTAGTCGCCGGCGGAGCCGTTCGCCGTGGCCCGCTGCCCCTGCTCGATCTCGGCCGCCGTACGGAACGACGTACCCGCCTCGGTCGGCGCGCCGCCGTCGTCCGACGGGCTCGCGGAGGGCGAGGGGCCGGCCGCCGCGGGGGCCGCGGCGACTCCCAGCAGCAGCACCGCCGCGCTCAACACTCGGGTGAAACGCATCAGTTGGTCCTCCAGACCGCGAACCGCCAGCGCGACAGCCAGCCCCACAGCAGACCGGCGAGGAAGCCGACGAGCACCAGCACGCCGAGCAGCCACCAGCCCCGGCCGAGTCCGAAGGAGGCCACGTCGTCGGCGTCACTCGGGGCGTCCACGACGTCGACGGTCAGCTCCAGCGGCAGACCGGGCGTGGTCTTCACGCCGGAGGCGACGGAGAAGGAGTGGGTGACCTGGAGGCACACGGCCTCGGCCGCCGAGTCTGCCGAGTCCTCGTCGGAGTCGCTCTCCGCCTTCGGGTACCGCAGCCCCGTCGAGAGCACGTCGGTGCGGCCGTCGCCCGCCGCCTCGCCGCGCACGATCTCGCGCCCGTGCGCCGTCACCGCCCGCAGCAGCACGCCGTGGGACCGGTTCACGGCCCGGTCGGCACCCACGCTCACCGAGGCGCGCACCTCCTCACCGGGCGCCACGTCGACCCGGTACCAGCGCTGCCCGCCGAACTCCGCGCGGTCGGTGTACAGACCCGACTTCAGCGTCGGCGCCTTCGCGCAGGAGTCCGCGCCCTCGGTGGCGACCGGCGTCACCACGGGGTCGGCCGCGCGGTCCACCAACTGGTTGACCTTCTCGGTCAGTTCGTCGGTGTGCTCGACCGACGTGTAGGTGCCGCCGGTCGCCTCCGCGATGCAGCTGAGCTGCTGCCGCATCTTCGCGTTGGGGACCAGGCCCAGCGTGTCGATGGTCAGTCCGATGCCCTCGGCGGCGATCTCGCGGGCCACCTCGCACGGGTCGAGCGGGGCGCAGGTGTCCTCGCCGTCGCTGATCAGCACGATCCGCTTGGACCCGGCGCCGCCGTCCAGGTCGTCGGCCGCCTTCAGCAGCGCCGGGCCGATCGGCGTCCAGCCGGTGGGCGCCAGCGTGGCCACCGCCGTCTTCGCCTCGGTGCGGTCCAGCGGGCCCACCGGGTAGAGCTGGGCGGTGTCCTTGCAGCCTGTTCTGCGGTCGTCGCCCGGGTAGTCGGCGCCGAGCGTGCGGATGCCCAGCTGCACCTCTTCGGGTGTCGCGTCCAGTACCTCGTTGAACGCCTGCTTCGCCGCGGCCATCCGGGTGCCGCCGTCGATGTCCCGCGTCCGCATCGACCCGCTGACGTCGAGCACGAGGTCGACCTTCGGAGCGTCCTCACCCGTGGGTTCACCGGCCACCGCTCCGGCCGGGAACGCCAACCCGGCCGTCAGCGCGGCGAGCAGGGCACAGGTGCCCGCCGCCAGCCGTGTTCTTGTGATCATCGGCGGATCTTATTGACCACTGACGCCCGGCTCCAAAACGAGACCGTCACGACGCCCCGACTTCACCCCGCGTGCAGCGGATTGGGCAGCTCCGTCCACAGATCCCCCGCGGTCCCCAGCGAAGTACGCATCAGTGTCAGCGACTTCACCGGCAGCGGCTCCTCGCACAGGGCCAGGACGTCGGGGGTGCGCGGCAGGTCGCGTACCGCCTCCTCCAGCGCCTTGCCCAGCACCGCACCGGAACCGGCCGTCGCCGCCAGCGCACCGCCCACCAGCGAACCGAACAACTTGCGCCGCAGCGCCACCGGATCGTCGGTGAGCATCCGCGCGGGAAGCGGCGGGACGGCGACGCCGTGCCGGGCCAGGCGGGCCGGGCTGACGCGGATGTCGGCCAGGTCGCGGTAGACCAGGCGCCGCGGTCGGCCCGTCGGGGAGAGCACCACGAGCAGATTCTGCCCGTGCGCCTCCAGGGCCACGCCCAGCTCCAGCAGGCGCAGCCCCACGCCGAGCGCGAGCCGCGCGAACGCCGCCTGCCACCCGGGCGACCCGGACAGGCCGGTGCCCGCCAGCGCGGCCACCGGGACCACGTGCTCGCCGGGGGCGGCGTAGGCCCGCGGCGACTCGCGCAGTACGGCGGCCAGGTCGGGGGAGCCGGCGGCCACCGCGCCCAGGGTGCCGGTGACGTGCAGCAGCCCGTCCAGGCGCGCCGCCAGCTCCTGCCCGAAGCGGGACACGTCCGCCGACGCGCCGACCGAGGCGACCGAGATGTCCCGCACCGAGGAGGTCAGGCGGGCGCTGAGCGCGGTCTTGACGTGTGGTCCGCCGGGCACGGCCAGCGTCCGCAGGGACATCAGCGGGTGCGCGGCGATCCCCTCCTCGCAGGGCCGCTTGAGCACGTGCGCCGCCTGCCACGGATGCACCGGGACCAGCACGGCCGGCCCGTCCCGCAGCTCCCGCGGCCACGCCCCCGTCACCAGGCACCCGGCCGCCGGGACCGGCACCAGGCCCAGCTCCACCACCGGCCCGTGCTCGGGTCCGTACGCGAGCTGCTCCGCCACCGAGAAGCCCGGCCGCGAACGGCAGCCGGGGTGGTAGGGGTGCCCGTCGACCACGCGCCGTTCCCAGCCCCAGTCGGTCTCCGGCCACTCGTCCGGGTGAATCTCGGGCGCCGCACCGCCCGCCGCCCGCGGCTGCCCGGCGCGGGACAGCGCCAACGAGGCGACGCTGTGCCCGAGTTCGGCGGCGAACCCCGTGGAGTGCGCTACGGCGAGGTCGGTCATCAGCCGCTCCGGATCGTCGTACGCGACCTCGTCGAGGTGGACGACCGGGGCGTACGCGTCCGTGCGGTACGGGTCGGCCGCCGGACCGGCCAGCCGCCGGCCGTCCACGAGGCGCAGCACCAGTCCGTCCCCGGCGGGCTCCCGGCCCGCGATCCAGGGCAGCGGCTCATGGGCGAACGCACGCCACAGCCGGGACAGCACGGCCGAGCGGGCGCCCGGCCGCTCGGCGGCGAACCGGTCGGCCAGAGCGGGCCGGACGGCCGCCAGCTCGTCGGCGACCTCGGCCTCTGTGCTGCTGGGACGGTGCACGGGCGGGCTCCTCGGGTACGGGTACGACGGCACGACGGCAGGGGAGGGACGACTGCGGACCCGGCGTCTGCAGACATACTGATCGTCTCCGTCCTCTCCGCCATGGACAGACCGTAGGGAACGAGTGGAACGCGTGGATCTCCTGCCCCCGCCCACCGGCGCCGACGCCGCCCGGGACGCCGCTTCCCCGGGCGGCATCGCCGAACGCGCCGATGCCTGCGCGGCCGTACCGCTGCTGAACTGCCTGCTGCGCGAGGTGGCCCGGCCGCTGCCCGGCGCCGGGGCGCGCCCGGTGTACCGGCTGCCCGGCGGCAGACTGCTGCGGGTGCGCGCGGGCCGGCGTCCCGCCGAACCGGAACTCCGCGTGGCGGGCGGCTGGCACCGCGTCGGCCACGCCGAGCTGGTGAAACTCGTCGCGGAGGAGCTGCGCCGGCACACCGGCCTGGCCAACCACGAACTGCCCAGCGAGATGACCGACAGCCGGGACGCGGTGGCCGCGCTGCTGACGGCACGCGCGCGTGCCACCCCGCCCGAGGACCCCTACCTCCGCTCCGAGCAGTGCCTCCTCACCGGCCACACCCACCACCCCGCCCCCAAGGCGCGCGGGGGCGGCCCGCACACCGGCTGGCTGCCGTACGCGCCCGAGGCGCACGCCCGCTTTCCGCTGGTGCTGCTCGGCGTGCGCGAGGACACGGTCGTCGACGAGGGCGACACCGCCGCCCTGGACGCCCTCGGCCAGGCCCCGCCCGGCTACCGGCTGCTGCCGGCCCACCCCTGGCAGCTGGAGCTGGCGGCGGCCGCCCTCGCCCCCGCCTTCGCCGACGGACGGCTCGTCCGGCTGGGCACCACCGGCTTCTCCACCTGGCCGACGGCGGCGATCCGCACGGTGTACGCGCCCGAGTACCTGCCGGGGCGCGACCTCTTCCTGAAGTTCAGCCTCGACGTGCGCATCACCAACGACATCCGGCGCCTGTGGCGGCACGACCTGCTCCGGCTGCGCCGCACCGACACGGCGGTCACCGAGGCGTTCGCCGCCGCCGGGCCCCCGGCGGCCTGGCTGGGCGACCGCGGCCACCGCACGGCGGACTTCGCCTTCGAGGAGCTGGCCGTCGTCGTCCGCGACGGACTGCGCGACCGCGTCCTGCCCGGCGCGACCCCGCTGCTCGCCGCCGCGCTCGTGGAGGGCTTCCCCGGCAGCCCGCTGGCCCGCGCCGGCGACCCGGCGGCCTGGTGGCGGGCGTACCTCGACGCCGTCGTGGAGCCCGTCCTGACCGCCTTCGCCGACGACGGCGTCGTCCTGGAGGCCCACCTCCAGAACACCCTGGTCGCCGTGGACGCCGACGGCACCCCGGTGCAGGCACTGTTCCGGGACGCGGAGGGTGTCAGGCTGCTGCCGGAGACCTCCCGTGCGAACGGCTGGGAACGGCTGGTGTACTGCCTGGTCGTCAACCACCTCTGGGAGATCGCCGCCGCCCTGGCCGAACACCACCCCGGCCTCGACCCCTGGCCCGCGGTCCGCCGTGCCCTGTCCCGTCACACGCTCCCCGAGATCCCCGCCCTGCTCACCGCCCCCACCCTCCCCGCCAAGACCAACCTCCTCCTGCGCTGGACCGGCGCCGACGGCGCGGACGCCCGCTACCTGCCGCTGCCCAACCCCCTGCGGGAGGCGTGAGCGGACCGGTACCGCCGCGATAATCCGTGCGATCGCGGGCCCCGGAGGTGCACACTCGCTCCATGGCGGACATCGAGGCGTTCCGGGACGAGGCGGCCCGCTGGGCGGCCGGCGGGACCGGCGGCACGGCGGGCGAGCTGGCGGGGGCGCTCGGGCTGCGGACGGCGGTGCTGCTTGAGGGCCCCAGCGACCTCGCGGCCGTCGAGGCGCTGGCCGTGCGGCAGCGCCGGGACCTGGTCGCCGAAGGGGTGGCCTTGGTGGCGATGGGCGGGGCGATGAGCGTCGGCCGCTACGCCGGTCTGCTCGGCCCGCCCGGTCTCGGCCTGTGCCTGAAGGGCCTGTGCGACGTGGGCGAGGTGCGGTTCTACGAACGGGGCTGGCAGCGGGCCGGGGCACCGCGCGACTTCTTCGTCTGCCAGGCGGACCTGGAGGACGAACTGCTCCGCGCGATCGGTCCGGAGCGGGCCGAGGAGATCATCCGGGCCGAGGGCGAGCTGCGCCCCTGGCAGACCTTCCTGGGCCAGCCCGCCCAGCACGGCCGTTCCCGGCACCAGCAGCTGCGGCGCTTCCTCTCCACGAAGAAGGGCCGCAAGATCCGCTACGGCCGCCTCCTGGTCGAGGCCCTCGACCCCGCCCGGACACCCGCTCCACTGCGCGGACTCTTCACGAGCCTGTGACCGGGCGGGCGCCGGCTCGCGGCCCGCGTCAGAACTGGGTCAGCCGGCCGATGTCCACCGGATCGATCCCGGTGAGCTGCGCGATGCGGGGCGCGGGGATCCCGGCCGCGTGAGCACGGTGCACCAGCGTCTCCCAGTCCTGGGTGACCTCGCGGAAGCCGAGGAGCTCCCTCTCCAGGTCGGTGACGGACGCCGGGGTGCACTCCTGCTCCACGCGTAGGGCCTCGTCGGCGGTCAGCGGCACGGGCAGCCGCTCGGCGTCCTCCGGGATGAGGACGTCCTTGGCCGCCGGAAGGATCCTGACCTGCTCGGACCCCGGCGCCGTGCCGTGCGCGGAGAGCCAGCCGCGCACGGCCGGCGTCTCCAGACACTCCAGCGGACCGACCGTCGCCAGCGGCGCGGCGAGCCGCGGATGACGCTCCGGCAGCAGGAACAGGTACGCGTCATCGGCCATCGCTCAGCCTTGCCTTTCCCGACACGGTTGTGGGCCACCGATGTTAATGCCGCGCGGAGGGCTCCGGAGCGTCCGGCGCCGCGACTTGCCGACGCCTCTTTGCGGTATGGGTAGCCTTACCTAAGTTAATCGCGTAAGGTCCGGCACGGGACAGCCGCGTGAAGGTCACGACCGCCCCCCACTCCTGGAGACTCCGACGTCATGATTCCCCCACCTCGCCCTGCGGTATGCCCTGTTGGGCCGCACGGATGCCCGCGTCATGCCGGGCGGCGCCACGGCTCCACCGGTCCGAAGGCCGATGTCCGGTGAGCGGTGCACGGGAACTGGAGGGGCGGTTCGCCCTGGTCACCGGGGCCGGGCGAGGGATAGGTGCCGCCGTGGTGGACGCGCTCGTCGCGCAGGGAGCGCGGGTGCTCGCCACCGACCTGGACGCGACCGCGGTGGAGGCCGTCGCCGACGGGCACGGAGGGGCGGGTGGCGGCGTGGTCGCCGCGCGGGGCCTCGACGTGAGTGACGCGGCGGCCGTGGAGCGCGTGGTCGACGAGGCCGAGCGTGAACTCGGGCCGCTGGACGTCGTGGTCAACGTGGCAGGCATCCTGCGCGGCAGTGCCGTATGCGAACTGGACGACGCCGACTGGGCGGCCACGTTCGCCGTCAACACCCATGGCGTGATGCACGTGTCCCGCGCCGCCGCGCGCCGCATGACCGCCCGCGGCCGGGGGAGCATCGTCACCGTCGCGTCGAACGCCGGGGGCATCCCGCGTACCGGGATGGCCGCCTACGCGGCCTCCAAGGCCGCCGCGGTGATGTTCACCAAGTGCCTGGGCCTGGAGGTCGCGTCCTTGGGGGTGCGGTGCAACACCGTCTCGCCGGGCTCCACCATGACCGAGATGCAGCGGGCCATGTGGGGGGAGTCCCCCGGGGGCGTCGAGGCCGGGCGGCGTGGCGTCATCGAGGGCGACCTGGCCTCGTACCGCACGGGCATTCCGCTGGGCCGGATCGCCGAGCCCTCCGACATCGCGGACGCCGTGGCCTTCCTGGCCTCCGACCGCGCCAGGCACATCACCCTGCACGACCTCTATGTGGACGGCGGGGCCACGCTGCGCGCCTGAGCCGAACGCCGCCGCCGTCGTACGTCCCGGACGGGAACTCCCGTATGCCGCTCCGCCGCGGCCCGCCCCCATCCCCCCCCCGCCACATTCCTGGAGTCAGCCGTGACCGCCGAACCGACCCACGCCGAGCCGGGCCCCGGCCCGACCGCGCTCACCCCCGGTCTCCACGCCCCCACCTGGCCCGCCGAGTTCGCCGACCGCTACCGAGAGGCCGGGTACTGGCGTGGCGAGACCTTCGGCGGGGTGCTCCGCGAGCGGGCCGCCGCCCACCCCGACCGGATCGCCCTGGTGGACCCCGCGCCCGAGCGCAGGGTGCGCACGTACCGGGAGCTGGACGTGGCGGCCGACCGGCTCGCCGCCGGTTTCGCGGCGCGGGGGATCGGGCGGGGGGACCGGGTCGTCGTCCAGCTGCCCAACGTGGCCGAGTTCGTCGAGGTGGTCTTCGCGCTGTTCCGGATCGGCGCGCTGCCGGTGTTCGCGCTGCCGGCCCACCGCGATACCGAGATCCTGCACTTCTGCTCCTTCAGCGAGGCCGTCGCCTACGTCGTCCCGGACGTGCTCGCGGGCTTCGACCACCGGGAACTCGCCGCGCGCGTACGGCAGAACTGCCCGGGGCTGAAGGAGGTGTTCGTGGTGGGCGAGCCCGGCGGGCACACGGCGCTGTCCGAGGTGCCCCGCGACCCCTCCGGACCGCTGCCCGGACCCGAGCCGCACGAGCTGGCCTTCCTGCAGCTCTCGGGCGGGACGACCGGGGTGTCCAAGCTGATCCCGCGCACCCACGACGACTACATCTACTCGCTCCGCGGCTCCAACGAGATCTGTGGCGTCGACGCCGGCACCCGCTACCTCGTGACCTTGCCCGCCGCCCACAACTTCCCGATGAGTTCACCCGGTTGGCTCGGCACCCTGTACGCGGGCGGAACGGTCGTCCTGTGCCCCCGCCCCGAGCCGGCGACCGCCTTCTCCCTCATCGAGCAGGAGGGGATCACCCTCACCGGTCTGGTGCCGCCGCTCGCGTTGCTGTGGACGGAGGCCGCCGCACGCGGCGAGCACGACCTGTCGTCGCTCGGTCTGGTCCTGGTCGGCGGCGCCAAGTACAGCGAGCAGGCGGCGCGTCGGCTGGAGCCCGCACTGGGCTGCCGCCTGATGCAGGTCTTCGGCATGGCCGAAGGTCTGGTCAACTACACGCGCCTGGACGACGATCCGGAGACCGTCGTCACCACGCAGGGCCTGCCGATCTCCCCGGACGACGAGATCCGGATCGTCGACGACGCCGACCAGGACGTGCCGGACGGGGAGTTCGGCCACCTGCTCACCCGAGGCCCCTACACCATCCGCGGCTACTGGCGGGCGCCCGATCACAACGGGCGCTCGTTCACCGAGGACGGCTTCTACCGCACCGGCGACATCGTGCGCCGCACGCCGAGCGGACACCTGGTCGTGGAGGGCCGCGCCAAGGACCAGATCAACCGGGGCGGCGAGAAGGTCGCACCGGAGGAGATCGAGAACATCATCCTCGCCCACCCCGACGTGCACGACGTCTCACTCGTCGCGGTGCCCGACGACTTCCTCGGCGAACGCACCCTCGCCCACGTGATCCTGCGCGAGGGCGCCGAACCGATGCGCCCCGCGGCCGTCAAGGCGTTCGTCCGCGCCCGCGGAGTCGCCGCGTACAAGATCCCCGACCTGGTCCGCTTCGTGGACGCCTTCCCCCGGACCGGCGTCGGCAAGGTCAGCAAGAAGGGCCTGCGCTCCGCCGCGTCCGCCCCCGAGCAGCTCTGAGGAACCCCCATGCCCCTTCCCGCCATCGCCGCCTATCCGCTCCCCACACCCGAGGAGCTCCCGGACAACCTGGTCTCCTGGACCGCGGACCCGGCCCGTTCCGTACTGCTCGTGCACGATCTGCAGCAGCACTTCCTGTCCGCCTTCCCGGCCGGCGAGCAGCCGCTGACGGGGATGCTCGCCAACACCGCCCGACTGCTGGAGGGCGCGCGCCGTCTGGGCGTGCCGGTGGTGTACTCCACCCAGCGCGGCGGGCAGAGCCCACAGGAGCGCGGACTCCAACTCGACTTCTGGGGGCCCGGGGTGGCCGACGATCCGGCGGTGCTGGCGGTACCCGCGGACGTGGCGCCGGCGCCCGGGGACACGGTGCTGACGAAATGGAAGTACAGCGCCTTCGCCCGCACCGATCTGGAGGAGCGGCTCCGGGGCTGGGGCCGCGATCAGCTGGTGATCGTCGGTGTCTACGCGCACATCGGCGTGATGATGACGGCCTGTGACGCCTGGATGCGGGACATCCAGTCCTTCGTGGTCGCCGACGCCGTGGCGGACTTCTCCCCGGCCGACCACGAGATGGCGCTGCGCTGGTCCGCGGGCCGCTGCGCGGTGGTGTCCACCACGGACCGCACGCTGCGGACCTGGCTTGACACCCCTCTGCCCGATCAGAAAGATTAGGTAAGCCTTACCTAAGTGAATGCCGCAGTTCAGGTGTGGTCCTGGTGGGACCCGAACAAAGGACGAGGATGTCAGCAGGGCACGTAGACGCGGGACGGGACGACGGGCAGTCGGTCCACGATCTCGTCGGCATTGGTTTCGGCCCGGCCAATCTCGCGCTGGCCATCGCGATCGAGGAGCACAACGCACACAGCGGCGGCGCCCGCTCACTGCGCACCGCCTTCCTGGAGCGACAGCGGGAGTTCGGCTGGCACCGGGGCATGCTGCTCGCCGGCGCCACCATGCAGGTGTCCTTCCTCAAGGACCTGGCCACGATGCGCGACCCGAGCAGCCGCTTCACCTTCCTGCGTTTCCTGCACGAGCGGGGCCGGCTCGTCGACTTCATGAACCAGAAGACGTTCTTCCCGACGCGGATCGAGTTCCACGAGTACCTGAGCTGGTGCGCCGCCGGGGTGGCCGAACAGGTGCGCTACGGCCGGCAGGCCGACTCCGTCCTCCTGGAGGACGGCGGCGCGGCCGACGTCCTCCAGGTGCGGTCACGCCCGGCGGACGGCTCCGCGGCCGAGGGTGAGACGCTGCGGGCCCGCAATCTCGTCATCGGCACCGGACTGACGCCGAGACTCCCCGACGGTGTCGAGCTGGGGCCGCGGGTGTGGCACAACCGGGACCTGCTGCCCAACGCCCGTTCGCTGAAGAGCCGTCCGCACCGCCGTTTCGCCGTCGTCGGCGCCGGCCAGTCCGCCGCGGAGACCGTCGAGTTCCTGCACCGCGAGTTCCCGGACGCCGAGGTCTGCGCGGTCTTCAGCCGGTACGGGTACAGCCCCGCGGACGACAGCGCCTTCGCCAACCGGATCTTCGACCCGGGGGCGGTGGACGACTTCTACGCCGCGCCCGACGACGTCAAGCGGTCGCTGCTCGACTACCACTCCAACACCAACTACTCGGTCGTCGACCCCGATCTGATCGAGCAGCTGTACCGGACCTCGTACCAGGAGAAGGTGTCCGGCGACGAGCGGATGCGGTTCCTCAACACCACCGCCCTCACGGCCGTGGAGGAACGCGAGGACGGGACCCGCCTCCACCTGCGACCGCTGATCGAAGGGGAGCCGTACACCCTCGACTGCGACGCCGTGGTGATGGCGACCGGCTACCGGCCCACCGACCCGCGCACCCTGCTCGGCCCGCTGGCCGAGGAGTGCCTGACGGACGGTGCGGGACGGCTGCGCATCAGCCGCGACCACCGGGTCCTCACCACCCCGCGCGTGCGCGCCGGGATCTACGTGCAGGGCGCGGCCACCGAGCACACGCACGGGATCACCTCCTCGCTGCTGTCCGCCCTCGCGATCCGCTCCGGCGAGATCTGCGACGCCCTGCTCCTCGACCGGGCCGGACGGGGGGTGCCGGCTCCGGCCGGCGCGGTCGAAGCGGCCGCGAGCCTCGCCGTCACGGCCGAATGACACCTCGCCAGGACGCGTAGGGAAACGGCCGAGTCCCCGCTCCGGGACACTCCCTCCCCCCACGCCGCCCGGCCTCACCCAAGCAAGGAGCTTCCATGGGCGCCAACCCCTTCGAGGACGACGGAGCCGACTTCCTCGTCCTGGTCAACCCGGAACAGCAGCATTCGCTGTGGCCCGCCTTCGCCGAGGTGCCCGCGGGCTGGACCGTGGTGCACGGTGAGGACTCCCGCGCCGGCTGCCTCGCCTACGTGGAGGAGCACTGGACGGACATGCGCCCCGCCAGCCTGATCGCGCACTCCGAACGCGCACGGTGACCGTCGGGGAGCCCGTGCCACACGCTCCCCGCCACAGACGCAGCTCAACAGCCCGACCCCGCAACCCGACCGGGGATTCATCCGCTACGCCGGAACAAAGGATTCGCAGACGTGTCCATCTCCACATCGGTGCGTCCCCACCCCGTCTACGAGGCCGCCGACCTGCTGGCGGCCTACCTGACCGGATCGTTCTACTTCTCGTCACCGCGCGGCACGATGCTGGCGGACGGGGTGCACTCCCGTGTCGCGCCGGCCGGAGGCCCGCTCGCCGCGGCCGCCGCCCGGGCACTGGACAAAGCCGCCCTGGCCGGCGTGCCGGACCCCGTGGTGGTCGGAGCCGTCGGCTTCCGTCCCGAGAAGGAGGCCTCCCTGGTGGTGCCGGCCGTCGTCCGGCGCGCGGGTGCGCCCGAGCACATACAGATACCGGACCTGCGGACCCGCGAGGGCTGGCAGGTCCGTCCGGTCCCCGAACCCGAGGGCTACGCCGAGGGGGTGCGCCGCGCGCTCGACCTCATCCGCGACGAGAAGCTCCGCAAGGTCGTCCTCGCCCGCTGCCTGGAACTCACCGCCGACGCGCCCGTCTGGGTTCCCACCCTGCTCTCCCGGCTGGTGTGCGGCAACCCGTCCGCCTACGCCTTCGCCGCCGACGTCACCGCCCCCGGCGACGGCGCCTCGCGCACCCTCGTCGGCGCCAGCCCCGAACTGCTGGTGTCCCGGCGGGGCGCGACGGTGACCGCCAACCCCCTGGCCGGTTCCGCCCCGCGCTCCGGCGACGAGGCGCTGGACCGCGAACGCGTCGCACGGCTGCGGAACTCGGCCAAGGACCTCGGCGAACACGCCCACACCGCGGGACAGGTGGCGGAGGTGCTCGGCCGGTTCTGTACCGACCTGGAGGTTCTCGACAGCCCCGAAGTGCTCGGCACCCCGACCATGTGGCACCTGTCCACCAGGATCACCGGCCGGCTGCGCGACACCGCCGACCCCGCCTCGTCGTCGCTCGGCCTGGCTCAGGCCCTGCACCCGACTCCGGCGGTGGGCGGAGTCCCCACGGCCGGAGCCGTCGACGCCATCGCCGAGATCGAGGCCCAGGACCGCGGCTTCTACGCCGGCATGGTCGGCTGGAACGACCGGCACGGAGACGGCGAATGGGCGGTGACGATCCGCAGCGCCGAGGTGTGCGACCGGACGGTACGGATCTTCGCCGGCGCCGGAGTCGTCGCCGGCTCGCGCCCCGAGGCCGAACTCGCCGAGACCACCGCCAAGTTCCGCACCCTTCTCAAGGCGCTCGGCCTGGAGGAACTGGCGTGAGACCACACCACCGCGGCACGACCGCCCCCACACCAACAGGAGTCAACCGGTGAACCAGACACTGTCGTCCGAACGGATTCTCGCGGACGTGGCCGAGATCCTCGGGTGCGACACCTCCGAGATCGGCCCCGAGGAGAACCTCTTCGACCTCGGCATGGACTCGGTCCGGCTGATGACCCTGACCGAGCGCTGGCGTGCGGCCGGCGCGTCCGGCCTGGAACTCCCCGACCTCGCGGAGCAGCCCGAACTCGCGCACTGGATCAGCCTGCTGACGGACAAGAGGGAAAGTCCGTGACGGTAACGGGCCATGCGCACCGGCACCTGGAGCGGATCGCCGAGGTGCGGGCCGGGAGCGTCCCGGAGAAGGTGCGCTATCCGATCCGCATCCGTGAGACACGGGTGGTGCGCACCACCATGGTGGGCACCGGACTGCTGCGGCTGACCCTGGGCGGACCCGGCGTCGAGGGCTTCGAGTCCCACTCGCCGGTCGACCACGTGAAGCTGATCTTCCCGGAGCCGGACGGCTCGCTGCGCCTTCCGGAGCCCAACGGCGATCTGCTGCGCTGGCCGCGCCCGGCACCCACCTCACGCGAATACACCGTGCGCCGTCACGACGCGGCGGCCGGGGAGATCGACATCGACATCGCCCCGCACGAGGGCGGTCTGGCCTCCGACTGGGCCCGGCGCGTTGCCCCCGGTGCCCGCGCCCACGTCGCGGGCCCGCCCGGCGGGCTGATCGTCCCCCCGGTCTACGACCGCTACCTGCTGGTCGCCGACATCACGGCGCTGCCCGCGGTCGCCCGCTGGCTGGAGCACCTGCCCGGCGACGCCCGGGGCTGGGCGTTCGTCGAGGTCGCCGACGCCACGCAGGAGATTCCGCTCTCCGCCCCGGAGGGGGTCGAGGTGCACTGGCTGCACCGCGGCGCCCGCCCGGCCGGCACCGGTGACCTCCTGGTCCGGTCCGTCACCGGGATCACCGTGCCCGAGGGCGAACGGCTGTACGCCTGGATCGCCGGCGAGGCGGGGCAGATCAAACCCCTGCGCCGCTGGCTCCGGGACGAACTGCGCCTGGAACGCGCCGACTACGAGATCAGCGGCTACTGGAAGCGCGGCGTCGCCGACTTCGACGACGACCACGACCACGAGCCGCACGGGCACGACCACGACCACGAGCCGCACGGGCACGACCGTGACCAGCGCGGAGCATGAGGCGGGTCGCACCCGCCGCCCCGCCCTTCCCCTCCCCGACCCGGTGTCCGGTACTCCGACGGTCGTCCCCACCCTGCAAGGAGAGTGAGTTGACCACCCCACGCGTCCCCTCGCGCCGGCTGCTTCCCCTGACCGGCGCCCAGCGGGGCATCTGGAACGCCCAGCGCCTGGAGCCCGACTCCCCGTACTACCTGGTCGGGGACGTGGTGGAGATAGCGGGCCGGGAGCCGGTGGACGCCCAGGCGGTGGCCGAGGCCGTCCGCGCCACCACCGAGGAGGCCGAGAGCCTGCGGCTGCGCGTGTACGACACCGCTGACGGGCCCCGCCAGGCCGTCAGCGACGAGCCGGTGCGGACGCCCCGCGTCATCGACCTCAGCGACCGGCAGGACCCGGCCGCCGCCGCGGAGGCACTCGTCGAGGCCGAACGGAGCCGGGCCGCCGAGAGCTGCCGCCTCATGGTGGACCGCCCCCTCTACGCACCGGTCGTCATCAAGCTGTCGGACCACGAGGTCTGGTACACCCAGCTCGGCCACCACCTGGTCTTCGACGGCTACAGCGGCGCCATGATGGCCCGCCGCACCGCCGCCCACTACACCGCCCTGGTCGGCGGGACCGAACCGTCCGCCTGCAACTTCGGCACCATGGAGGACCTGGTCGCCACCGACCGGGAGTACCGGGACAGCGCCCGCGCCGCCGAGGACCGGGCGTACTGGGTGGACCGTTTCACCCCGCTGCCCGGGCTCGGCGAGGAGCCGGCCCCCGCCGCACCCTCCGGCCGCTCGCTGCTCGTCCGGACCGAACTCGGCCCCGAGGACGTGGCACGGCTGCACGCCTTCGCCAAGGCGGAGAACGTCACCTGGGGCGAGGCGATGATCGCCTGCTACGCCGCCTTCCTGCACCGCGTGCTGGGCGACGACGAGGTGGTCTTCGCGCTGCCGCTGATGTGCCGCAGGGCCGCGGTGGAACTGCGTACCCCCGCGATGGCCGTCAACGTGCTGCCGCTGCGCACCCGCGTCCACCCCGAGGACGGGCTGGCCGCGCTGACCCGGCGCGTCGCCGCGACCCTGCGCGAGATGCGCAGGCACCAGCGCTACCGCGGCGAGGACCTGCCGCGCGACCTCGCGGTCCCCGGCGCCGGCGCGCTGCTGCACGGCCGCGGGATCAACCTCAAGGCATTCGACCTGGCGCTGGACTTCGCCGGTGCCCGCGCGGTGATGCGCAACGTGGCCGGCGGACCGCCCGAGGACCTGGGACTGTCGGTGCTGCCCACCCCGTCGGGCGGCCTGCTCCTCGGCTTCGAGGTGGACGCCCGTGACAACGACCGGGCCACCGTGGACGGCAGACTGGCCGGCCTGCGCGCCCTGCTGACGGGCCTGCTCGACGGACACCCCGTGGGCCGCGTCTCCCTGAACCCCGACGGGCCTCCCGCCGCATGGGCACCGGCGGCGCTGCCCGGCGAACACCTGTCCGTCCCCGAGGCCCTCGATGCCGTGGCCGCCGCCCGGCCGGGGCGCACCGCCCTGGTGTGCGGGGAGGAACGCTGGTCCGCCGGTGAACTGGCGGGCCGGGTGCACCGGCTGGCCCGTGCGCTGCGTGCCCGCGGCATCGGTGCCGAGGACGTGGTGGCACTGGCCCTGCCCCGCTCCGCCGAGATGGTGACCGCGCTGCTCGCGGTACTCGACGCGGGCGCCGCCTTCCTGCCCCTGGACACCGCGTACCCGCCGGAGCGGCTGCGCGCCCTGGTCGCCGACGCCCGTCCCACGCTCGTGGTGACCTCCGGCGCGGCCGGCGGGATCGAGGGCGTCGACGGGACCGACTGGAAGACCCTGCTCGACGACGCGGAGGGACTCTCCGCCGAGCCGCTGGCACCCGCCGAACTCGCCGCCCCGCGCCACCCGGAGCAGCTGGCCTACGTGATCCACACCTCCGGCTCCTCCGGCCGCCCGAAGGGGGTGCTCGGACGGACCGGCGGTCTCGCCTCCCTGCTGCACCACCAGCGGTCCACCGTCGTCGCGGAGGCGGAGCGCTCCGCCGGCCGCCTCCTGCGGGTCGCCCACACCTATTCCTTCGCCTTCGACTCCGCCCTCGACCACCTCGTCTGGCTGCTGTGCGGACACGAACTCCACGTCTACGACGCGGAGACCGCCCGCGACGCCGAACTGCTCCTCGCCGCCTTCACGCGCGACGGCATCGACGTCGTCGACACCACGCCCTCGATGGCCGTGCCGCTGATCGACGGAGGGCTGCTGGACCTCGGACCGACGCTGCTCGTGCTCGGCGGCGAGGCCACCCCGGCCGCGCTCTGGCAGCGGATCACCGCCGCCGGGATCACCGCCCGCAACATGTACGGGCCCACCGAGGCCACCGTCGACAGCACCACCGCGCTCCTGACCGGCTCCGAGCCGACCATCGGCCACCCCCTCGCGGGCACCCGCGTCCACGTACTGGACCACGCCCTGCGGCCGGTGCCCGCCGGCGCCGTCGGCGAGCTGTACCTGGCGGGCCCCCACCTGGCCCGGGGCTACCTCGGCATGCCCGCGACCACCGCCGAACGGTTCGTGGCCGACCCCTACGGCCCGCCCGGCTCCCGCATGTACCGCACCGGCGACCGGGCCCGCTGGGTTCCCGGACGCGGACTGGACTACCTCGGCCGCGCCGACGGCCAGGTGAAGGTGCGCGGCCACCGGGTGGAACTCGGCGAGGTCGAGGCGGCGCTGGCCGCCCTGCCGGACGTCACCGCGGCCGCCGCGGACGTACGGGCCGCCCGGCTGGTCGGGTACGTCGTGCCCGCCACCGGCACCACCACCGTCACCGCGGACGCGATCCGGGCCACCCTGTCCGAACGGCTGCCCGAGCACCTGGTGCCGGCGGCCGTGGTGGTGCTCGGCGCCCTGCCCCTCACCCCCAACGGCAAGCTCGACCGCGCCGCCCTGCCCGCCCCCGCGGCGGCGGGCCGGGGCCGGGAGCCCCGCACCGAACACGAGCGGCTGCTGTGCGGCGTGCTCGCCGAGGTCCTCGAGATGGAACAGGTGGGAGTCGACGACGACTTCTTCTCGCTCGGCGGCGACAGCATCACCGCGATCACCGTCAGCAGCCGGCTGCGGCGCGCGGGTCTCGAACTGCGCCCCCGCGACCTGCTGGCCCGCCGCACCTTCGCCGCCCTGGCGGCCTCCGCCACCGCGGCCAAGCCCGCCGACGAACCCGCCGACGAACCCAGCGGGCCGGTGACCGCCCCGCCCATCGTCCGGCAACTCCTCGACGCCCACCCCGATGTGGACGTGGTCGCGGGCTACGCGCAGTGGACCGCCCTGCGCGTCGGCGAACTCACCCTCGACGACCTCCTCGCCGGCGTACGGACCGTCCTCGACCGGCACGACGCGCTGCGCCTGTCCGTCGGCGCGTCCGGCGCCGAGGTGCTGCCGCGGGGCACGGTCGGCGCATCGGTCACCGAGACGCACGGCGAGGACGCCCAGGCGGTGGCGGAGCGCCTCGCGGGCGAACTCGCCCCCCGCCACGGCGACCTGCTGCGTGCCGCCCTGATCCGTACCGCGGCCGGCGAACCCGACGAACTGGTCGTCGTCGTGCACCATCTCGCCATGGACGGCGTGTCCTGGCGGATCCTCGTCCCCGACCTCCAGGCGGCCTGCACCGGCGGCGAACCGGAGCCGGTCGGTGCCTCCTGGCGCCGGCACGCGCAGCTCCTCGCGGAGCGGGGCCGGACCGGGGCGTGCCGTCAGGAGCTGGGCCACTGGCAGTCCGTCCTGGACTCCGCGACCCGGCTGGGCGCACGGCCGCTGGACCCGGCCCGCGACACCGTCTCCACGGCCCACCGCACGGTCACCCTGGCCTCCCCGGCCGTCACCGAGGCCCTGCTGACCACGCTGCCCGCGGCCTACCGGGCCGGTGTGGACGAAGTGCTGCTCGCGGCGCTGACGCTCGCGCTGCGGGAGTCCGGGCCCTCGGCGGGCCCGGAGGAGACCGGCGGTGGCGACACCGTGACCGTCACCCTGGAGGGCCACGGCCGGGAGGACCTCGACCTCTCCCGCACCGTGGGCTGGTTCACCGGCGAACACCCCGTGCGGGTGCCCGCGTCCGGCGGACCGGCGGACGTCCTGCGCGCGGCCAAGGAGGCCAAGCGCGGTGTCCCCGGCAACGGCCTCGGCTACGGCGTGCTGCGCTACCTGGACCCGGCGGGCGCCGCCCTGTCCGCCGTCCCGGCCCCCGACGTACTCCTGAACTACCTGGGCCGCTTCGCCGCCCCGGCCGGTGACGGCTGGCGGCTGCCGGAACGGGAAGCCTTCTCCGTGATCGAACCCGGTGCCAAGGCACTGGAGCAGGTGCTGGCCCTCAACTGCTTCGTCCACGAGGAGGGCGAGCCCCGGCTGGCCGTCGAGTGGACCGCCGCCACCGGGGTCCTCGGCACCGACGCACTGGCCGCCCTGCAACAGGCATGGGACCGGGCCCTCCACGTCCTCGCCGAGCACGCGCTCCACGCCACCGGCGGACTCACCCCCTCCGACCTGCCTCTCGTCACCCTGGACCAGGACACCATCGCCACCCTGGAACGCTCAGGGCCCCTGGCGGACGTCTGGCCCGCCACCCCGCTGCAAGTCGGTCTCTCCTTCCACACCCTGGTCCGCGACGAGGACGACACGGACGTGTACGTCGTCCAGGCCGTCACCACCCTCGAAGGCGCCCTCGACCCCGCGCGCATGGCCGAAGCGGCGCGGGAACTGCTCCGCCGCCACCCCTCGCTCCGCGTCCACCTCGCCTCCGCGGGGGACGAGGTCGTGCAGGTGGTCCCCGCGGAGGTCGCGGTGGACTGGCGGCAGGACGACGACTTCGACACCGCCGCACGCGAGGAACTGGCGCGGCCCTTCGACCCGTCGACGCCGCCGCTGATCCGCTTCCTGCTGTCCCGGGTCGCCCCGGACGTGCACAAGCTGGCCATCACCAACCACCACGCGCTGCTGGACGGCTGGTCCATGCCGCTGGTCGGCCGGGCGCTGCTCGGCATCTACGCCGAACTGGGCGGCGGGGACGCCGTGCCCCCGGCCGCCGACCCGACCGAGTACTACCGCTGGCTGGTCGCCCGGGACCGCGGGACCTCCGAGGACGCCTGGCGCCAGGCGCTGGCCGGCGTCGACGGGGCCACCCGCCTCGCCCCCGCCACGGCCGGCGGCGCGGTGGAGCGGCCCGGACGGGTCTCCGTCGGACTCGGCGCGGAGTTCAGCGAGCGGCTGCGGGCCTTCGCCCGGGAGCAGGGTGTCACCCTCACCACGGTCTTCCAGACCGCCTGGGGCCTGCTCCTGGGCAGGCTCACCGGCCGCAGCGACGTCGTCTTCGGCTGCCCGGTGTCCGGCCGGCCCGCCGAGGTCGGCGCCGTGGAGTCCATGATCGGGCAGCTCGGCACCACCATCCCGGTCCGGGTACGCCACCACCAGGACCAGAGCACCCGTGAACTCCTCGCCGAGGTGCACGCCGAGAGCGTCCGCCTCGCGGAGCACCACTACATCGGCCTGCCCGGCATCCAGCGCCTCGCCGGAGTCGGTGAACTCTTCGACACCATGCTGGTGATGGAGAACTTCCCGCTCGCCAGCCGGAAGCGCACCCCCTTCGCCCCCGGGCTCGACCTGGCCGCGGTGGACATCACCGACGCCACGCACTACCCGCTCACCGTGATCGTGCTCCCCGACGACGACGCGATCACCGTCGGTCTCGGCTACCAGCCCGGCGCCTTCACCGAGTCCCGGGTCGCCGACATCGGCCGCTGGCTGCACCAGCTGCTGCGGGAGATCACCGGCGACCCCGAGCGGCCGGCGCTCGCCCTGCCCGTGCTCGGACCGGAGGAACGGCAGCGGATGCTGCGCACCGGCACCGAGGCCGTCCCCGCCCGCGCGTACGGCCCCTGGCTCGACGTCTTCGCCTCCTGGGTGCGCCGCAAGCCGGACGCCGAGGCCCTGGTCTGCCGCGACCGCAGCCTGTCGTACGACGAACTCGACCGGCGGGCGAACCGGCTCGCGCACGCGCTGCTGCGGCGCGGCGTACGGCCGCAGGACCCGGTCGCGGTCTTCCTGGGCCGGGACGTCGAGATGACCGTCGCCCTGTTCGGCGTGGCCAAGGCCGGAGCGGTCTACGTGCCGATGGACGCGAGCTACCCCGAGGACCGTCTGGCGTACATGCTGGATGACCTCGCCCCCGCCGCCGCCGTCACCACCGGGGCCGAACTGCCCACCGCACGCGACATCCCCGTACTGCGGCTCGACGACCCGGCCACCCTCGACTCAATGCCGGACACCGACCCCGCCGAGGCCCGTGCCGGGCTGACCGAGGACGCCCTGGCGTACGTCATCTACACCTCCGGAACCACCGGGCGCCCCAAGGGCGTCGGGGTGACCCACCGGGGGGTGCCCGATCTGATCGCGCTGCAGGAGGAGGTCGTCGGGATCACCGAGCACGACCGCTACCTGCACTTCGCCTCCACCGGCTTCGACGTGGCGTTCTGGCAGACCATGGTTCCGCTGCTGTCCGGCGGTACCTCGGTGATCGCTCCCGAGGAGGTGCGCGTACCGGGCGACGAACTCCTCGACTACATCGTCGAGCACCGGGTGACCGGGGTGAACCTCCTGCCGTCCTTCCTGGCGGCCATGCCCGACGACCGCACCGTGGACCCCGGCGTGTTCTTCGTCGTCGGCGCCGAACGGCTCGACCCCGAACTCGCGCGCCGCTGGGGCACGGGCAGGCGGGCCCTCTTCAACGCCTACGGCCCCACCGAGGTCACCATCAACTCCGTGACCTGGCAGTACGATCCGGACGACGCCGGACCGCTGCCGATCGGCCGGCCCGACCCGAACGTCCGCGCCTACGTGCTGGACCGGGGGCTCCAGCCGGTGGGCACCGGGACCACCGGAGAGCTGTACCTCGCCGGCCCCAGCCTGGCCCGCGGCTACCTCGGACGGCCCGGACTGACCGCCGCCGCCTTCGTGGCCGACCCGTTCGGTCCGCCCGGGGAGCGGATGTACCGCACCGGCGACCTGGTGCGGTGGCGCCCGGACGGGCAGCTCGTGTTCCTCGGCCGGGTCGACCACCAGGTCAAGATCCGCGGATTCCGCGTCGAACTCGGTGAGATCGAATCCGCCCTGACCCGCCATCCGGCGGTCCGCGCGGGCGCCGTGATCATGCGCGAGGGCAGGCTCGTCGGCTACCTCATCCCCGCCGACGGCACCACACCCGACACCACGGAGATCCGCTCCCACCTCGCCGCGCAACTGCCGGACCACATGGTCCCGACCGCCCTCGTGGTGATCGACGCGCTGCCCCTGAGCCCCAGCGGCAAGCTGGACGCCGCCGCCCTGCCGGCCCCGGAGACCGCCGCGACCCGGCGCCGTGCAGCCGCGAGCCCGGCCGAGGCCGTCCTGCTCGGCGTGGTCCGGGACCTCCTCGGCAACGACGAGATCGGCCCCGACGACGACTTCTTCGGCCTCGGCGGCGACAGCATCGTCTCCCTGCAGGTGGTCTCCCGGGCCCGCCGTCAGGGACTCGGACTGCGCGCCCGCGACGTCTTCGAGGGAGCGACGGTCGCGGGGATCGCCGCCCGCGCCCGCGCCCTGGAGGAGGCCGAGGCACCGGCGGTGGGCGACGCCCCGCTCACCGCGGTCATGCGGGACCTGCTCCGCCGGGCCGGCGACGCCGCCGACGGCTTCTGCCAGTGGGTGGAGGTCGGCGTCCCCGCCGGCGGGGACGAGGACCGCTGGCGCGGGGCGCTCGACGCCGTGCTGGCCCGGCACGACGTCCTCCGCGCCCACCTGGCCCAGGACGCGCTGCGCATCCCGCCGGCCGGCACGGTCACGGCGGCCGAGGTGCTGCTCCGGATACCGGTCACCGGGGACCTCTCCACCGGAGAACTGCGCGCACTGATCGACGCGCGGATCGCCACCGCCCGCGCCGAGATGGCACCCGCCACCGGGCCGCTGCTGCGCGCCCTGTGGGTGGACGCCGGACCCTCGGCGCCCGGCAGGCTCGTCCTGATCGCCCACCACCTCCTGGTGGACGGCGTCTCCTGGCGCATCCTGCTCGACGACGTGCGGCACGCCTACGAGGGCGGGGCGCTGGTCCGGCACGGGATGTCCTTCCTCGCCTGGGCGCGCTCCCTGCGCGAGGCCGACCGGCGGTCCGAACTCCCGCACTGGCGGCGGACGACGCCCACCCCGCCGATCGCGGCCCGGCCGCTCGACCCCGCCCGGGACACCGTGGCCACCGCCGTCCACCACGAGATCCGGCTGGACAACGACGCCACCCGCGCACTGGTCACCACCCTGCCCGCCGCCCTGCGTGCCACCCCGGACGCGGGACTGCTGGCGGCCCTCGCCCGGGCGGTACGCGCCTGGCGCGGCAACCCGCGCCTGCTGGTCGCCCTGGAGAGCCACGGCCGCCCCAGCCACACGGACCTGTCCCAGACCGTGGGGTGGTTCACCGCCGTGCACCCCGTACTGCTCAAGGCGGGGGAGGAACCGGCTCAGGTGGCGGAGCGGCTGCGCGCCCAGGGCGACGGACTCGGCCACGGCATCCTCACCACGGCCGGACTGCTGGACCCGGTCGAGCCCGAGATCGCCTGGAACTACCTGGGCCGCTACGCCGCCGCTCCCGCGGAGGAGACCCCCTGGCAGTCCCCGCCGGACGCGGACCCCCTCGGCTCCGGCGGCACGCCCGAACTCCCGCTGCCGCACGCCCTGATGGTCAACGCGCTGGTACGGGACGACCGCCTCGGCATCCGCCTGACCTGGCCGGGCGGGCTGTTCACGGAGCCCGAGATCGAGGAACTGGCCGGACATCTGCGCACCGCCCTGCTGGAGACGGCGGCGGCGTCCGAGGAACTGGTCCGGCTCGGCGACGGCCGTCCGGTCGCCGAGGTGCAGTCGCTCGCCCCGCTGCAGTCGGTCGTGCTGCGGCACTCGCGCACCGAACGCCCCGACCCGTACACGGTGCAGTCCTGCTTCTCCCTCGCCGGACCGCTCGACGCGGACGCCCTGCGGGAGGCCGGCGCGGACCTGCTGGCCCGGCACCCCAACCTGGGGGCCGTGTTCCCCGGCGCTCTCGGGCTCGTCCCGCGATCCGCGCGACCGGACTTCCGGGTGTCCGACGGCCCGGCCGAGGAGGTCCTCGCCGCCGACCTGGCCGAGACCTTCGACCTCGGCGCCGGGCCGCTCTTCCGGCTGACCGTGATCCGGCACCACGCGGAACGCTTCGACCTGGTCCTGACCACCCATCACGTACTCTCCGACGGCTGGTCGGCCCCGCGGATCCTCACCGAGCTGTTCTCCCTGTACACCGCCCGGGTGCGGGGCGGGAAGGCGGACCTGCCGGAGCCCGTGCCGTTCTCGCGCTACCTGGACTGGCGCGCGGCGAACCCGCCCTCCCTCACGGCCTGGGCGGATGAACTGGCGGACCTGCCCGAGGGGGACCACTTCGGCGCCGGAGAGCCGGGCCCCGCCTGGCAGGAACCCGCGGTGGTCACGGTCGACGCCGCTCTGGTGGCCGAGCTGAGCAGGATCGCCGCGGAGCGCGGACTGACCCGCAACACCCTGGTGCAGGGCGCCTGGTCGATCCTCCTCGCGCGCCGCGCCGGGCGGACGGACGTCTGCTTCGGCGCCATGGTCGCCTGCCGTCCGCCGGAGCTGGAGGGCGTCGAGGAGATCATCGGGCTGCTGGCCAACACGGTGCCCGTGCGGGCCCGGTTGAGCGGCACCCTCGCCGAGACGCTGACCGCCCTGCAGAACGGACAGCGCGCGCTGCTGGAGCACCATCACGTCGACCTCTCCGACCTGGAGCGGCTGACCGGCAGGCAGCGGCTCTTCGACAGCATGGTCGTCTTCGAGAACTACCCGGTCGACCGCGACAGGCTGCGCGAACCCGCCCCCGGGCTCACCCTCGTCGGCACCCGGTTCCGCGAGGCCACCCACCACCCGGTCACCCTCACCGTGATGCCCGAGGGCGACGGCTGGACCTGCGTGCTCGCCCACCGCGCCGGTGTGGACGCCGAGGGGCTCGCCGAGGAACTGCTGACGCTGCTGCGCCGGCTGGGCGACCACATCGAGGACGACGTGCGCACCCTCCTGGAGGGCCGATGAGCGAGCCGCCCGTACGGGCCGAACCGGCGAAGGCTCCGCCGGACCGGGTGGACAGGGCACTGCTGCGCATCGCCTTCATCCTGGTGCTCGGCACCTTCATGGCGTCCCTGGACGCGACGATCGTCACTGTCGGCATCGACACCCTGACCCGGGAGTTCGACGCCTCCGTCGGTGAGATCCAGTGGGTCAGCACCGCCTACCTGCTGGCCGTCGTCACCGCGGTGCCCGCCTCCGGCTGGCTCGCCGACCGCTTCGGCGGCCGACGGGTCTGGCTGGCCGCCGTCGGCGTGTTCCTGATCGGCTCGGCACTGTGCGCCCTGGCCTGGTCGGCGACCAGTCTGATCGTCTTCCGGGTGATCCAGGGGCTCGGCGGGGGAGTGCTGCCGCCGACCGGGCAGGCACTGCTGGCCCGTGTCGCCGGACCGACCCGCACCGGCAAGGTGATCAGCGTGGTGGCGGTCGTGCCGCTGCTCTCCCCGGTGCTCGGACCCCTGGCCGGCGGCGCACTGCTGGGAGTGGCCTCCTGGCAGTGGCTGTTCCTGGTCAACCTGCCGATCGGCGCGGTCGCCGTGCTGCTCGCCCGGCGGTACGTCCCGGTGGTGCCGCCCGCCGCCAAGGGCGCGGCGTTCGACGTACGGGGGGCGCTGCTGCTGTCGCCGGGCCTCGCGGTCCTCGTCTACGGGCTGACCGAGGTCTCCGAAGGGCGTCGGCTCCCGGGCTTCCTCGGCGTGGGGGCGGGGCTGCTGATGTTGGCCGCGTTCACCGTGCACGGGCTGCGGACCCGCGGCACCCCGCTGATCGACCCCCGGCTCTTCACCCGGCCGCCCTTCGGCCCGGCGGCGCTGGCCCTGCTCGTGCTCGGCGCCTCGGTGTTCGGCACGGCCTTCCTGCTGCCCCTCTACTTGCAGACCGGCGAAGGACTGTCGGCCTGGGAGGCAGGTCTGCTGCTGGCTCCGCAAGGGGTGGGCGCGGCGGCCGGGTCGGTCCTGGTCAACCGGACCATCAACGCGGTGTCCCCCCGGGCCCTGGTCGTCACCGGCGTCGGTCTCGTCCTCGCCGGAACCGTCCCGTTCACCCAACTCGACGGCGGCCTGCCGGACGCCGTCCTGGTCGCGGCGCTGGCGGTACGCGGCTTCGGCATGGCCATGATCGGTGCCCCGTTGATGAACATCGTCTACACCCGTATCGAGCCCGCGCACCTCCCCCGCGCTTCCGGAGCGCTCAACCTGCTCAACACCGTCGGTGGTTCCCTCGGCACCGCCGCCCTCGCCGTGATCCTGCAGAGCCGGCTCGACGCCCGGCAGGACGTTCCCGCGGCGTTCTCCGACACCTTCTGGTGGGTGGTGGGGCTCGCGCTGCTCGCGGCGGCGGGGACCACCAGGCTGCCCAGGACCCCCGTCGACAGGAGTGCGTGATGCTGCTGCCCGTCCCGGCCGAACTGCACTCGGCCGTCCCTCTCGCCCCGGCCACGGCACAGGCCGTCGCGGCCCACCGCGACACCGTCGCCGCGGTGCTCGACGGCAAGGACCCCCGACTGCTCGTGGTCGTCGGACCCTGCTCGGTCCACGACACCGAGGCGGCGCTCACGTACGCGGACCTGCTCGGCGGGGCCGCCCGCCGGCTGGCCGACGACCTGGTCGTCGTCCTCCGCGCCTACCTCGAGAAGCCCCGTACCGCGCTGGGCTGGAAGGGCCTGCTCGACTCGCCCGACCTCGACGGCAAGAGCGACCTGGCCGCCGGACTGCGCGCCGGACGCTCCTTCCTGGTCGAGGCCGCCGGGCGAGGGCTGCCGCTCGCCTACGAGTTCGTCGACCCGCTGCTCGCCCCGTACGTGGCGGACACGGTCTCCTGGGCCGCCATCGGGGCCCGTACGGTCGCCAGCCAGCCGCACCGGCACCTGGCCTCGTGGCTGCCCATGCCCGTCGGCATGAAGAACTGCGTGTCCGGCGATCTGCGTCCGGCCGTAGCCGCCGCACAGGTCGCCGCCCACCCGCACGCCCTCCCCATGCTCTCCCCGCACGGGCGGCTCACCCTCACCCACACCGTCGGCAACTCCCACCCGCACGTGGTGCTGCGTGGCGGGCCGGTCCCCAACTACGGTGCCGACGAGGTGGAGCGGGCCGCCGGCCTGCTGGCGGCCGCCGGCCTGAGGCGGTCCGTCGTCGTGGACGCCTCCCACGGCAACAGCGCCAAGGACCACAACCGCCAGGCGGAGGTGGTCGCCGAGCTGGCCCGGCGGATCGGCGAAGGCGAGCAGGCCCTCACCGGTGTGATGATCGAGTCCTACCTCGCCGACGGCCGGCAGAACCTCACGGCACAGCCCTTGCGACCCGACCTGAGCGTCACCGACGCCTGCCTCGGCTGGGAGCGTACGGAGCCGCTGCTCGACGCCCTGGCCGTGGCCTCCCGGCACCGCAGACGGGCCCGGGCGGCGGCCCTCGCGTAGGACGGTCCCCGAGTCCCCTTTCACGTCCCCTCATGCACAGCAACAGTTCAAAAGTCCAAGGAGGAATCCTCATGCGCGTCGTCATGTTCGGTTACCAGACGTGGGGTCATCGCACTCTGCAGGCACTGCTCGACTCCTCGCACGACGTGGTGACCGTGGTGACGCATCCGAAGAGCGAGCACGCCTACGAGAAGATCTGGAGCGACTCCGTCGCCGACCTCGCCGCCGAGCACGGCGTACCGGTGATCATCCGCAACCGGCCCGACGACGAGGAGCTCTTCCAGCTCCTCAAGGAGGCCGACCCGGACATCATCGTCGCCAACAACTGGCGCACCTGGATCCCGCCGCGCATCTACAACCTGCCCCGCCACGGCACCCTCAACGTCCACGACTCGCTGCTGCCGAAGTACGCCGGCTTCTCCCCGATCATCTGGGCCCTCATCAACGGGGAGCCGGAGGTCGGAGTCACCGGCCACCTGATGGACGAGGTGCTCGACGCCGGGGACATCGTCCTCCAGCGCTCGGTACCGGTGGGGCCCGAGGACACGGCAACCGACCTCTTCCACAAGACCGTCGACCTCATCGCCCCCGTCACCATCGGCTCCCTGGACCTGATCGCCTCCGGACAGACCGAGTTCACCCCGCAGGACCGCTCGCAGGCCACCTTCTTCCACAAGCGCGCCGAGGAGGACATCCGGATCGACTGGGGGTGGCCGGCCGAGGACCTCCAGCGGCTCGTCCGGGCTCAGTCCGCCCCCTACCCGGCCGCCTTCACCTACCACAAGGGCCGTCGGCTGGAGATCCTCTCCGCGGTGGTCTCGGAGAACCGTTACGGCGGCACGCCCGGCCGCATCTTCTACTGGGAGGGCGAGGGAGTGGTGATCGTCGCGGGTGCCGACGCCCGCACCGGCCGCAACCACGGGCTCGCCGTGACCCGGGTACGCACCGAGGACGGCCGGGAGCTGCCCGCCACCGAGTACTTCACCACGATGGGCGGCTACCTCACCGACAGGCCCTGAACCGACGGCAGCGGACGGCCCGGGGGCGAGTTCACCGCCGGGCCGTCGGCGACCTCGGCGGTGGTCGGCGGTGGTCGGCGCCACCTTGTTCGCGAGCGGAGAGAGAAAGCCCTTGATCACCGCCACGCCGCGCCTTGCGACAGCGCAGCCCGGCGCCCTGTTCCCACCCGCCCCCGGCACGTCGTCCGTCCGGCCCGCACGGTCCGACGACGCCACCGCGCTCGCCGCGCTCTCCCGCCCGTTCGTGCGCTCGGGCGCGCTGCGCGAGCGCCCGCGGGCCCAGTACGTCACCGAAGCGCCCGACTTCCTCGTCGTCGAGGCCCCCGACGGAACCCTCGAAGGATGCGTCGGGCTGAGCGTCCACCGTGCCGACCCGGGGGCCGGCCGGCCGGCGGCCGGAGTCCTCTACAACTTCTGCGTCGCCGGTCACCGGCAGGGGAGCGGCTTGGGCGCCCGGCTCCTGCTCGCCGCGCTCGCGAGGGCGCGGAGCCGCTCCCTGCAGACCCTGTTCGCGGCGACGACGGGCGGCGGCCGGCTCTTCCTCCGGCACGGCTTCGCACCGGTCTGCCCGGATCAGGCGCCGCCGGCCTGGGCACAGTCCCTGGACCCCCGGCGCGAGGCGCGCGTCCTCGCCCGCGCCGTGTGAGGCCAGACCTGAGAGGGGCCGGTCCCGGCGGACGGCCTCGCCCCGCGGGCTCAGCAGCCGTTGTCGACGCTCACGCGCCCTCCCCCTCGGCCTCGGGCGCCGGGCCCGGGTCCGGGGCCGGGTCCGGGACCACGGTCGTGCCCGGACCGTCCGCGGCGAGGAGGCCGCGCAGCACCGCGTGCGGCACCCGGCCGTCGACGACCCGTGCGCTGCGGACACCGGCCCGGACCGCCCGCAGGCAGCCCTCCATCTTCGGCAGCATGCCGCTCGCCAGCTCCGGCAGCAGTGCTTCGAGTTGACCGGCCGTCAGACGGCTGACGACCTCGGTGCTGTGCGGCCAGTCCGCGTACAGGCCCTCGACGTCGGTCAGCACCACCAGCCGTTCCGCGCCGAGGGCCACGGCCAGCGCGGACGCCGCGAGGTCGGCGTTGACGTTGTAGACCTCCCCGTCCACTCCCCGCGCGACGGGTGAGATCACCGGGATGCGGCCCTCCCTGAGCAGCGTGCCCACGGCGCCCGGTTCGACGGCCACGACCTCTCCGACGAGACCGATGTCCACCGGCCGGCCGTCCACCCACGCCGGGCGACGTACGGCCGTCATGGTCCGCGCGTCCTCGCCCGACATCCCCACCGCGAAGGGGCCGTGGGCGTTGAGGGCGCCCACGAGTTCCCGTTGCACCTGACCGGTCAGCACCATGCGGACCACGTCCATGGTCTCCGGTGTGGTCACCCGCAGGCCCGCCTCGAAGCGGACTTCCAGGTCGAGTCGGGCCAGCATGGCGCTGATCTGGGGTCCGCCGCCGTGTACGACGACCGGGCGCAGGCCCGCGTGCCACAGGTCCACCACGTCCTGGGCGAACGTCCGGTGGAGGGCGGGGTCCACCATGGCGTTGCCGCCGAACTTGACGACGACCGTCCGGCCACCGGGCTCCGCCGGCCGGGACGGGCCGACGGCCGTACCGCTCGCGAGGGATTCACGGGCAGCGGTCACACTCACGGAGCCACTCCATTCAGGGGGTTCTGTTCGGCGAGAGGTCGTGCAACAGAGCCTCGGTCGTGCACACCACGCCGGTGCGGACGGCCCATCGCAGGGCCATGGCGTGTTCCTCGGCGGACAGATCCGCCACGGCGTTGGCGACGACGAAGGGCTGAATGTCGTTCATGAAAGCGTCCGCGGCCGTGAGGAGGACGCCGTGGTGGGCGTAGACCCCGCAGACGATCAACTGGTCGCGCCCCTCCGTGCGCAGCAGTCTTCCGAGGTGGCTGCGGAGGAAGGCGTTGGGGCGCACATTCTCGAGCAGATGCTCACCCGGGCGGGGCGTGAGCGGATCGATGATCGCGGCCGCGTCGGGCTCGTCCCCGATGCCGGGCCCCCAGATGTCGGCGACGAGGCCGCGCCCGCCGGGCCGCCGGGCGGCCGGTTCGGCGCTGAAGACGACCGGCATGCCGAGGGCCCCGGCGAGGTCACGCAGGGCCGCGATGTTGTCGACGAGCTCCACGACGGGGGAGCGCCCGGGCGTGAAGGGGGCCACGAAGTGGTTCTGCATGTCGTGGACCAGCAGCGCGGCGCGACGGGGGTCGACGTCCCAGGAGGCGGGCGAGCGGGGGACGTCGGCGGGGCCTGGCATGGGGTAGGAGCCGATGGCCGGTGCGCCCATGGTGATTCCTCCCCGGGCGGCGCCGGCGGCCCGCACCCTTGTCTCTATTTAGCTTAGCCTAACCTAACATGTGGTCATCGGCGTTCTCGGGTGCCGTGACGCCTGGTTACTATGCTCACCCCATGCCGGAGGCAGACGACCAAGGGATGCAAGGCCAGTAGGCGATGAGATATTCGAAGTCGTTGAGAGATGTCGCCGTGACCCGCTACATCGAACCCCTGCGATCCGGTGGCTCCGTCCCCGGTGTCGTGGAGGCCGACGACCTCGGCACCTACGTCCTGAAGTTCACCGGCTCCGCGCAGGGCCACAAGGCCCTGGTCGCCGAGGTGATCGTGGGTGAACTGGCCCGGGAGCTGGGCCTGCGAGTGCCCGAACTGGTCCTCGCGCACTTCGACCCGGCGATCGCCGAGGACGAACCGCACCAGGAGGTCCGTGACCTGCTCGACGCCAGCGCCGGACTCAACCTCGGCATGGACTACCTGTCGGGCGGCGCCGACCTCACGCCCGAGCTGGCCGGAACGTTCCCCGTGGACGCGCGGGAGGCCGGACGGATCGTCTGGCTGGACGCCCTCACGGTCAACGTCGACCGCACGGTGCACAGCTCCAACCTGATGGTCTGGCCGACCCTCGGTGTCGCACCCCCGCGCCTGTGGCTGATCGACCACGGCGCCGCGCTCGTCTTCCACCACCGCTGGGACACCTCGGCCCCGGAGAAGGCGTACGACTTCCGCCACCACGCCCTCGGCCACCACGCGCCCGACGTCCGGGCCGCCGACGCCGAACTGGCCCCGAAGGTGACGGAGGAACTGCTGCGCGACGTGGTGGGCCGGGTGCCGGACGCCTGGCTGACCCCCGAGGCGGGCTACGGCACACCGGACGAGGTGCGCTCCGCCTACGCCGGCTACCTGCACGCGCGCGTACGGGCGTCCGGGCAGTGGCTGCCCACCGACTTCCCGGGCCGCGACGAGCTGGCCGCCGAGAACGCCGCCCGCGCCGCCCGGACCGAGCGGGGGCGCCCGGCCTGGCTCAAGCGCGTCCCCGACCTGCACGGCAGGCCCGCCGCCGAACGGGACTGGTCCGCCCACCTGGACTGAGACACGACCGCGCCCCCGGTGCTGTGCGGTACCGGGGGCGCGGTCGTCTCACGGGGTGCCGGGCGTCAGCCCTTCAACTGCTCGTACGCCGGCAGCGTCAGGAAGTCGGCGTAGTCCTCGTCGAGGGAGACCGTCAGGAGCAGGTCGTGGGCCTGCTGCCAGTTGCCCGCCGTGAAGGCCTCGTCGCCGATCTCCGCGCGGATGTTCGCCAGTTCCTCGGCGGCGACCTTGCGGGCCAGCTCGGCGGTGACCTGCTCGCCGTTGTCGAGGACGACCTCCGCGTTGATCCACTGCCAGATCTGCGAGCGGGAGATCTCGGCGGTGGCCGCGTCCTCCATCAGGTTGAAGATGGCGACCGCGCCGAGACCGCGCAGCCAGGCCTCGATGTAACGGATGCCGACCTGCACCGCGTTGACCAGGCCCGCGTACGTCGGCTTGGCGTCGAGCGAGTCGATGGCGATCAGGTCGGCCGCCTTGACGTCGACGTCCTCGCGCAGCCGGTCCTTCTGGTTGGGCCGGTCGCCGAGGACCTTGTCGAAGGACTCCATGGCGATCGGGACCAGATCGGGGTGGGCGACCCAGGAACCGTCGAAGCCGTCGCCCGCCTCGCGGTCCTTGTCGGCGCGGACCTTCTCGAAGGCCACCTTGTTGACCTCGGCGTCCCGGCGGGACGGGATGAACGCCGCCATGCCGCCGATCGCGTGCGCGCCGCGCTTGTGGCAGGTGCGCACGAGGAGTTCGGTGTACGCGCGCATGAACGGGGCGGTCATCGTGACCGCGTTGCGGTCCGGGAGGACGAACTTGGCGCCGCCGTCACGGAAGTTCTTCACGATGGAGAACAGGTAGTCCCAGCGGCCCGCGTTCAGCCCCGAGGCGTGGTCGCGCAGTTCGTAGAGGATCTCCTCCATCTCGTACGCGGCCGTGATCGTCTCGATCAGGACGGTGGCGCGGACGGTGCCCTGCGGGATGCCGACGTAGTCCTGCGCGAAGACGAACACCTCGTTCCAGAGGCGGGCCTCCAGGTGCGACTCCGTCTTGGGCAGGTAGAAGTACGGACCCTTGCCGAGGTCCAGCAGGCGCTGGGCGTTGTGGAAGAAGTACAGGCCGAAGTCGACCAGCGCGCCCGGCACCGGACGGCCGTCGACCTGGAGGTGGCGCTCGTCGAGGTGCCAGCCGCGCGGGCGCATGACGACCGTCGCCAGCTCCGCGTCCGGGCGCAGCGCGTACGACTTGCCGGTGCGCTCGTCGGTGAAGTCGATGGCGCGGTGGTAGGCGGCCTTGAGGTTGAGCTGGCCACCGACGACGTTCTCCCAGGTCGGCGCGGAGGCGTCCTCGAAGTCCGCGAGCCAGACCTTCGCGCCCGAGTTGAGCGCGTTGATGGTCATCTTGCGGTCGGTCGGGCCGGTGATCTCGACCCGGCGGTCCTGCAGCGCGGCGGGGGCCGGGGCCACCTTCCAGGAGTCGTCCGCGCGAACGGCGGCGGTCTCCGGGAGGAAGTCGAGCGTGGAGGTGCGGGCGATCCCGGCGCGGCGCTCCGCACGGCGGGCGAGGAGCTCGTCACGCCGGGGCGTGAACCGCCGGTGCAGCTCGGCCACGAAGGCGAGCGCCGCATCGGTGAGGACCTCTTCCTGCCGGGGCAGGGGCTCGGCGTCGACGATGGCCAGCGAGGACGGCGCTGGTGCGGACATGAGCTGTCACTTCCTTCAGCGGTGGCACCGGGTGCCAGAGGGCGCGTATGGGGCATTACGCACTCGCTGTGCGGTCGAGTGCTTCTGGGCAGTGGATACTAGTTTCCTCATCGTGGAACTTCAAGGTTTGTTGACGTCGAGATTCTCCGGTTCGAGGAAAGGTGGCGCTCGGTGCCACGCCCTTCACTCAAGGTGGACCAGGTCGGCCTCGGTGTCGATGTCGAACGGCCGCGCCACGTCCGCGCACTCCACGAGCACGATCTCGGCCTCGTGTTCCCTCAGGTAGGCGCGTGCCCCCCGGTCCCCGGTGGCAGTCGCCGCGATCCCCGGCCAGTGCGCGGCGCCGAGCAGGACGGGGTGTCCGCGCACCCCCGCGTAAGCCGCCGACACGAGCGACGTCTCGTCCCGGTATCCGGCGCGCACCCGGGCCATCGCCTCCGCCCCGATGCCGGGCTGGTCCACCAGGGAGACCAGGGCCGCCCGCGCCCCCGTCCCGGAGAGCGAGTCGAGCCCGGTCCGCAGCGAGGACCCCATGCCCAGCTCCCAGTCGGCGTTGTCCACGAGTACGCAGCCCTCGAGGGCCGCCCGGTCGCGTACGTCCGCCGCGCGCGCCCCGAGGACGACGTGCACGCGGGTGCAGCCGGCCGCGCGCAGCACGGCGACCGCGTGTTCGACGAGTGGGTGTCCGCGGTGTTCGAGCAGTGCCTTGGGGCGCCCGCCGAGCCGCCGGCCGCCCCCGGCGGCCAGCAGCAGCCCCGCTACCTGGTCTTCGTCATCCGTCATGGCTCCTGCATACCTGACGGCCCGCCAAACGTCCGGGCGTGCGCGGGGTCGCCGAAGGCTGAAATTCGGTCCGCGTGGTGGCGTGTGCCGCAGGGCGTGGCGTTTACTGGCCCGCGCACGACGGGGTTCGAGGGGGAGGGCTGTGGTGCGGAGCTTGGGGCAGCGGCGAGTGACCGTCGGCGACGAGGACGTGAGGGTGGCGGAACTGAGGGCCGCGGTGTCCCGGTTGCGCCGCCGGCTCGCCCTGCTGCCCGCCGACTTCCCGGACCGGGCGATCGCCGAGGACGAGCTGGCCGACCTCGCCGCGATGGTGGGGCACGGGGTCCCCGAGGCGCCGCGGCTGCGCCGCTCCCTGCTGCTGATAGCGGCCGCGATCGGCTCCGTCAGCGCCCTGTCGCCGGGGCTGACGGAGGTCCGGCACGCCGTGGAACTCTTCGAGGACCCGCCGCCGCGCGGCGCCTAGGGCCTGTCTGACAATTCCCGTCTGCCTCGCGACGCCATGCACGCTCCCCCACTGCCTTGAGGGCGTGGGAGGTACCCCCACTCGCCGCA